>NZ_JBSFLI010000024.1:0-123373 GCF_053598955.1 Streptomyces sp. NPDC001056
CAATCCACACCGAACCGGAAGGCCCTCACCTGTTCAAGATCCCTCAGCCGAGACCTGGCTCACCCGTCCACAACCTCCCCGGACAGAACAGCTAGGCGGCCCGTACGAGGAGTGTGCCGTCGGCTCCCCGTTCGACGCGGGCGCCCCGGGCACGGGTGTCGAGGGTCGTGCGCAGCCAGGCGGTGTCCTCGGGAGAGGCGGGTTCGAGGCGCATGCGGCGGGCCTGGAAGGGGACCAGCGTGAGGCCGGTGAGCCGGCCGCCGCCGGGGTCGAGGGCGGCGAGGTACAGCAGGCGGAGGTCGTCGCGGTACTGCTCGTAGCCGCGGATGCCCTCGTAGTCGTCCACGAGGTCCCCGCAGCCGTACAGGACGAGCCGGTCCCGGTGGATCTCTAGGGGGCGCGGGTGGTGCGAGGAGTGGCCGTGGACGAGGTCGGCGCCCGCGTCGATGAAGGCGTGGGCGAGGCGGGTCTCGGCGCGGGAGACGCCGTAGCCCCAGTTGGGGCCCCAGTGGAGGGAGACGATGACGAGGTCGCCGGGGCGGCGCAGCGGGCGCAGCCGGTCGGCGAGGTCCTCCGCCGCGCCCTCGGTGAGCAGGGCCACGCCGGGCCGTTCGGCGGTGGCGGCCCAGGTGCCCGGGATGCCGCTGGAGGGCAGGCCGTAGGCGAAGACCAGGAGGCGGCCGCCCGTCCGCAGCGGGATCTCCGCCGGCCGCCGGGCCGTGTCCGCGGTGCGGCCCGCGCCCGCCGTGCGCAGTCCCGCCGTCTCCAGGGACGTCAGGGTGTCCTCCAGGCCGCGCGGTCCGAAGTCGAGGACGTGGTTGTTGGCGAGGACGCAGACGTCGGGGCGGGCGGCGGTGAGGCAGGGCAGGTTGGCGGGGTGCATCCGGTAGTGGACGGCCTTGCCGGGGGCGAAGGCGCCGTCCGCGGTGACGGCGGTCTCCAGGTTGACGACGCGGGCGTCCGGGGCGGCGGCCTCCAGTGCGGGCAGTGCCTCGCCCCAGGGCCAACCGAAGTCCACGGGGCGGGGGATGGGGCCGTTGACGGCCTCGGCGAGGGCGACGTAGTCGCGGGCGTCGTGGAGGTAGTCCTCCCGCAGGAGGGGAGGGCCGGGGTGCGGGAGGATCTGGTCGACTCCCCTGCCGAGCATGACGTCGCCGGCGAGGAACACCGTGATCGCGTTCCCGGGCATGGCATCAGACGTGCGCGGGTGCCATGTGGTCCGTGAACCAGTCGCGGGCCAGCTCGGTCACCCGTTCCAGGGTGCCCGGTTCCTCGAAGAGGTGGGTGGCGCCGGGTACGGTCTCCAGCCGGTTCTCGCAGCGCAGCCGGCGCTGGGCGTCCCGGTTGAGGTCGAGGACCAGGGGGTCGGCGCCGCCGACGATCAGCAGGGTGGGCGCGGTGACCTCGGGGAGCCGGGGGCCCGCGAGGTCGGGGCGGCCGCCCCGGGAGACGACGGCGGCGGGGCGTGCCGCGGGGTCGGCGGCGGCCCACAGCGCGGCGGCCGCGCCGGTGCTGGCGCCGAAGTAGCCGAGGGCGAGGCCCGCCGCGGCGGGTTCCTCGCGCAGCCAGTGGGTGGCGGCCAGCAGCCGCCCGGCGAGCAGCGGGATGTCGAACACGTTGTCCCGGTCGCGCGCCTCCGCGTCGGTGAGCAGGTCGAACAGCAGGGTGCCGAGCCCGGCGCGGTGCAGGCCCTCGGCGACGTACCGGTTGCGGGGGCTGTGCCGGCTGCTGCCGCTGCCGTGCGCGAAGACGACGATGCCCAGGGCGTCCTCGGGCAGGGTCAGGTTCCCGCCCAGCCGTACGGCGCCGGCCGGCACCGTCACTTCGGGGTCGGCGCTCGTGCGACGCTTCTCCCGGCCGGCCCTCGTCCGACGGGTCTGGCGCAGACAGGCCGTGACCTCCGCGTCCTCGGTCTGCGCGAAGTCGTCGTAGAACTGCCCGACGGCTGCGAAGTCCCAGGGCGTGTCCAGGCAGACCAGGTCGTCGGCGTCGCCGCCGAGACGGCGGGCGAAGTCGCGGGGGGCGACGGGGACCGCGAGCACGATGCGGGCGGCGCCGCGGGCGCGGGCGACCCGGCAGGCGACGCGGGCGGTGGAGCCGGTGGCGACCCCGTCGTCCACGATCACCGCGGTGCGGCCGGCGAGCGGCACGGAGGGGCACTCGCCCCGGTAGCGTTCGGCGCGTTCGGCGAGCACCCGCCGCTCGCGTTCCTCGACGCGGGCGAGTTCGTCGTCGCGAACGCCGGTGGCACGCAGCACGTCCGCGTTGAGCACCCGTACGCCGTCCTCCCCGATCGCGCCCATCGCCAGTTCTGGCTGGTAGGGCACGCCGAGTTTCCGTACGACGAGGACGTCCAGCGGAGCGTCCAGGGCTTCGGCGACCTGCGCGGCCACCGGCACTCCCCCGCGCGGCAGCCCCAGCACCACCACGTCCTCGCCACGCAGGAAACCCAGGCGGGCGCCGAGTCGCTCTCCCGCCTCCACTCGATCGGTGAAACGCACGGCGGCCTCCGTCACTCCCGGGGCAGCCAGAGCGGCGCCGGGCTCTCCTCGTCGGCCGCGCCCAGCGCCCGCATGTCGCCGTTGGCCGCGCGCACCAGCAGCCTGCCCATCGCGATCAGGGCGCGCCCGGCGGCGAGTTCGTCGCCGATCTCGGGGACGTCGCGGTCGTACGGGTTGCGGCGGGCCTCGGCGTGGCTCTCCAGGACGTTGTCCCCGGTGTCCAGGACGATCCGGGCCGTGGTGTCCGGGTCGTGCTCGGAAAGGTACAGGTTCAGCCGCCACTCCTTGACGGCGGGAGGATGGCTGCTGCTGACGGGTCGGGTCATCGTCCGTCCCTCCTCCGGGGTGCCCTCACGCGGTACCGCACGTGCTGTGCGGCCGCCCGTTCTCCACTGTGCACCCGCCCGGCGGCGGACGCCCACCCGACTCCCGGCACAATGGGCCCATGAGCACGCGCACCTGCCCCTGCGGACCGCCGCGGTCCTACGACGCCTGCTGCGGCCGTTTCCACGCGGGCGCCGCGGACGCGCCGACCGCCGAGCTGCTGATGCGCTCGCGGTACAGCGCGTTCGTCAAGGGGGACACGGGCTATCTGCTGCGCACCTGGCACCCGCGGACCCGGCCGGAGCGTCTGGACCTCGATCCGCGGACGAGGTGGACCGGTCTGGAGATCCTGGACGGCGCCGACGGGTCGGCCTTCCACAGCACGGGGACGGTGACCTTCCGCGCGTCCTACCGGGGCGGCTCGCTGCACGAGCGCAGCCGGTTCGAGCGGGTGGACGGGGCGTGGGTGTACGTGGACGGGGACTTCCTGGAGTAGGGCCCTCCCCTGGCGTCGGCTACGGCGCCAGGATGTCCAGTTCGTGCAGCGCGCCCACGGTGATCTGCCGGGTGAGTTCCTCGGCGCGGACCGCGTCCCGGGCGCGGACCGCCTCGGCCACCCGGACGTGCAGGGTGACGGCCTCCGGGTCGGGGTCCTCGAACATCACCTCGTGCTGGGTGCGGCCGGTCAGCACCTCGGCCACCACGTCGCCGAGCCGCGCGAACATCTCGTTGCCCGACGCGGTGAGGATGACGCGGTGGAAGGCGACGTCGTGGAACAGGTACTCCCGCAGCTGGTGGCCGCGTGAGTGGGCGACCATGCCGAGCGCGCACTCGGTGAGTTCGGCGCACTGTTCGGCGGTGGCGAGCCGTGCCGCGAGTCCCGCCGCGGCCGGTTCGATCGCGGAGCGCAGCACGGTGAGCGAGCGCAGCTGGTGGGGGCGGTCGGTGCCGGCCAGCCGCCAGCGGATGACCTGCGGGTCGTAGACGTTCCACTCGCACTTGGGGCGGACGGTCACGCCCACCCGGCGGCGGGACTCGACCAGGTGCATGGATTCGAGCACCCGCACCGCCTCGCGCATCACGGAGCGTGACACCTCGAAGTGCTGGGCGAGTTCGTCGGTACGCAGGATGCTGCCCGGCGGGTACTCGCCCGCGGTGATCGCGGGGCCGAGGGAGTCCAGTACGCGGCCGTGCAGCCCCCGGCCCGGTGTGCTCATGCACTCAGCGTACGGCGTAGGTCACGGAAACAAAAAGTCAGACTTATACATCACAGACTCTTGAATTCGTCGTACCTAATGGGTTTCAGTGTGGCGACGCCGCCGTGGCGTCGGATGTCGAGGAAGACAGCGAGGCAGTACATGCGAACCCCCCAGGTCGTCGTCGTGATGGGCGTCGCGGGGACGGGCAAGACCACGATCGGTCCCCTGCTCGCCGCGCGGCTGGGCGTCCCGTACGCCGAGGGTGACGACTTCCACCCCCAGGCCAACATCGACAAGATGACGGCCGGTGTCCCGCTCGACGACAGTGACCGCCGGCCCTGGCTGGACGCCATCGGCCACTGGGCGCACGGGCGGGCGGGGCTCGGCGGGGTGGTCAGCAGTTCGGCGCTGAAGCGGGCGTACCGCGACCGGCTGCGGGCCGTGGCGCCCGGGGTCGTGTTCGTGCACCTGACGGGCGACCGGAAGCTGATCGAGGACCGGATGGCGCACCGGCAGGGCCACTTCATGCCGACCGCGTTGCTGGACTCGCAGTTCGCCACGCTGGAGCCCCTGGGGCCGGACGAGGCCGGCGTCGCCGTGGACGTCAGCGGCGATCCCCGGGAGATCACCGAACGCGCCGTACAAGCGCTGAACGGACTGTCCACCGCATCCGCGCCGCAGTAGCGCCTCTCCCCAACTCCCCGTAACCGCAAGGAAACCCCGTGACCAGACTCAGCGTCGAGATGCTGGCAGCGGACACCCCTCCGCCGATCTCCACCGCAGGCCACGCCCAGCTGGGCATCGCCGTCCTGGTGGGCATCGCGGTGATCGTCCTGCTCATCACCAAGTTCAAGCTGCATGCCTTCCTGGCGCTGACCATCGGGTCGCTGGCGCTCGGCGCGGCCGCCGGAGCGCCGCTCGACAAGGTGCTCACCAGCTTCACCACCGGGCTCGGCGCCACGGTCGCGAGCGTCGGTGTGCTGATCGCGCTGGGCGCGGCACTCGGCAGACTGCTCGCCGACTCCGGGGGCGCGGACCAGATCGTGGACACGATCCTGGCCAGGGCCGGGGGCCGGGCGATGCCGTGGGCGATGGTGCTCATCGCCTCCGTGATCGGGCTGCCGATCTTCTTCGAGGTCGGCATCGTGCTGCTGATCCCCGTGGTGCTGATGGTCGCCAAGCGCGGCAACTACTCCCTGATGCGCATCGGCATCCCGGCGCTCGCCGGCCTGTCCGTGATGCACGGACTGATCCCGCCGCACCCCGGCCCGCTGGTCGCGATCTCCGCGCTGCACGCCAACCTGGGCGTCACGCTGGCCTTCGGCATCCTGGTCGCCGTCCCGACCGTGATCGTCGGCGGCCCGCTGTTCTCCAGGATCGCGGCCCGCTGGGTGGACGTCCCCGCGCCCGAACGGATGCTGCCGCAGCGGCCCTCCGAGGACCTGACGCGCCGTCCGGGCTTCGGCGCGACGCTCGTCACCATCCTGCTGCCGGTGGCGCTGATGCTGCTCAAGGCGCTGGTGGACATCGTCATCGACGACCCCGCCGACACCACGCAGCGTGTCTTCGACGTCATCGGCGCCCCGCTGATAGCCCTGCTCGCCGCCGTGATCGTCGGCTTCTTCACGCTGGGCCGCCCCGCCGGGTTCAGCAAGGAGCGGCTGCAGTCCACGGTGGAGAAGGGCCTGATGCCCATCGCCGGCATCCTGCTGATCGTGGGCGCGGGCGGCGGCTTCAAGCAGACGCTGATCGACTGCGGCGTCGGCCAGATGATCCTGGACGTCTCCAAGAACTGGTCGATCCCCGCGGTGCTGCTGGCCTGGCTGATCGCCGTGGTGATCCGCCTCGCGACCGGCTCGGCGACGGTGGCCACGGTCTCGGCCGCCGGTCTGGTCGCCCCGCTCGCGGCGGACATGTCGACCACGCACACGGCCCTGCTGGTCCTCGCGATCGGCGCCGGCTCGCTCTTCTTCAGCTTCGTCAACGACGCCGGGTTCTGGCTGGTCAAGGAGTACTTCGGGCTCAGCGTCGGACAGACCGTCAAGACGTGGTCGATCATGGAGACGATCCTGTCGGTGGTCGGCGGCGCGCTGGTGCTGGTGCTGTCGCTGGTGTTCTAGCCAGCGCCGTACGACGGTGGTTCGGCCACCGTACGACGCCGACGGCCCACCTGCCCCTCTTCGATCCGGAGGTCGCGGAGGGGCGGGCGCGTTCACGGCCGCGGCCGCCACAAAGGGTGCTGCCGCTTCGCCCACTCCTCGCTCACCGTCCCCGTGCGCAGTCCCCTCCGCGCCTCCGGGTCGCCGAGCGCCATGCCGATGTGGCCCGCGAGGACGACGGCGATGGTGAGGGCCAGCCAGTCGTGGACGAAGGTGGCCGAGGTGCGCCAGACCAGCGGGGCGAGGTGGGTGAACCACATCAGCAGGCCGGTGCCGAGCATGACCAGGGTGGCACCGGCGATCCAGGCGGCGTAGATCTTCTGCCCCGCGTTGAACTTGCCCGCCGGGCGCGCCTGCCGGCGCCGGTCGCGGCGCAGGGCGGCCCGCAGCCAGAGCCTGTCGTGCGGGCCGAACCGGTTGAGGAAGCGCAGGTCGGCGCGGAAGGCGCGGGAGGCCAGGCCGAGCAGGACGGGGACGGGCAGGGCGAGCCCGGCGCACTCGTGCACCCGGACGACCAGTTCGCGGCGGCCCACCAGGACGGCGAGCTGGGGGATGTAGAGGACGGCCGCGGTCACCACGCAGACGCCCATCAGCGCGGCCGTGGTCCGGTGGATCCAGCGTTCGGCCCGGGAGAAGCGGCGGAGCCGGGCGGCGGGGCGGGCCGGGGCGTCAGCTCGTGGGCTCATCGGTGCGTCCGTTCGAACGGCCGACCCAGGCGTCGACGTCGTAGCCGAGGTTCTCCCAGTAGCCGGGCTGCACCCGGTCGGTGACGGTGATGCCGGAGAGCCACTTGGCGGACTTGTAGAAGTACATGGGGGCGACGTAGAGGCGGACGGGGCCGCCGTGGTCGTGGCCGATGTCCTTGTTCTGCATGCGCAGGGCGACCAGGACGTCCGGGCGGCGGGCCTGGTCGAGGGTGAGGCTCTCGGTGTAGGTGCCGTCGAAGCAGGTGAAGCGCAGGGCCCTGGCGGTCGGGCGGACACCGGCGGCGTCGAGCAGGTCGGCGAGGCGTACGCCCTCGAAGGGCGTGCCGGGCACCCGCCAGCCGGTGACGCACTGCACGTCCCTGACCAGCCGGGTCTGCGGGAGGGCGCGCAGCTCGGCCAGGGTGTAGCTGCGGGGGCGGTCGACCAGGCCGTCGACGGTGAGGCGGTAGTCGGTGGCGTTCTTGTCCGGCACGGAGGCGGCGACGGAGTAGTAGCGGAAGCCGCCGCCGTTGGGCAGCAGCCCGGTCAGGCCCGTCGGGTCGTTGCCGGAGAGGGCGTCCAGGCCGCGTTGCAGGGCGGGCGCGGCGAGCACGCCGAGGGCGCCCAGGCCGAGGGTGCCGAGGAAGACGCGGCGGCCGACGGGGGTGCCGTCCCGCTCCTCGGGGGGTTCGGGGTTCACGTCTTCATTCGAGCACCGGGCGCGCCGGGTGGCCAGGGAATCGGGGCCGCGGTCAGGCTTTCGTAAGGAATCCGGGCCTTGCGCGAAGGGGCTCGTCAGGGCTCCCGGGCCGGACACGAAGAGGCTTGTCAGGAATCCCCGGCCGTGTGCGAAGGGGGCCCGTCAGGAATCCCGGGCCGGGCACGAAGAGGCCCGGCAGGAATCCCACGTCGGACGCGAAGAGGCCCGTCAGGAAGACAGGGCCAGGGCGTGCGCGCGGGCGCGGGCCGTATGGAAGGCGATCCACGGGTCGCGGTGCGGGTAGCACCAGGGCGCGCGGGTGGCGTGGGCGCCGATGCGGCGGAAGAGGACGGCGGCCTCGGCGGGGCGGCCCGCGCAGGACAGGGCGTGGGCGAGGTGGTTGAGGTCGATGTGGCGGCGCGGGTGTTCGTCGTGCTCCCACTCCAGCCACCAGTCGAAGCCGGCCCGCAGGATCCGGCGGGCGCGCGGCCCGGACCAGTGTCCCGAGGCGGCGGGGTCGGCCGGGGCGAGGCCGGTGGCGGCGAGCACCCGGTAGCGCTCCGCGAGGGCGACGACGGGCAGGACGGCCAGCGGGGAGTCGGCGGGAGCCTCGGCGGCGGCCAGCTCGGCGAGGTCGAGCACCTCGTGGGACTCGAACCGGCCGCCCGCGGGCCGCTCGGCGAGGCGGGCGACGACGAGATGGTGGGCGTGGTGGTGCTCGGGGTGGCGGCGGCGCACCTCGGCGAAGACGTCGAACACCTCGCGCTCGGGCCCGAGCAGTCGGGCGAGGCGGAGCAACCCGAGCCAGGGGGTGGGGTCGGCGGGGGCGAGCGCGGCGGCGCGGACGCAGGCCGCGCGGGCCCGCTCGGGGTCCTCCCGGCCGCGCAGGGCGCGCTGGACGCGGGCGAGGGCGAGCAGCGCGGCGGCGTCCGGGGAGGCGGGTTCGGCCTGGAGCCAGTCGAAGGCCCAGGCGGCGGCGTACGGCTCCCGGGCGAGCACGGTCAGCCGGTGGCCCCGGCGGTCCCAGTCGTCGCCGGTGCGCAGCAGCAGGGCGCGGGCGGTCTGGCGACGACCCTGGACCAACGCGGCGCGGGCGGTGCGCAGTTCGGCGTCGTCGAGGGCGTCGTCGTAGGCGCCGGGGGTGTCCTGGACGAGGGCGCCGGAGGGTTCCGTGCGGGCCCGGCGCACGACGAGCAGGGGCGGGAGTGGTGACACCGCGGGACTTCCTGTTTCTCGGGCTGCCATCGACCGATCACAGACAGCAAACCCCTAGGCCAAGGTTTGCGTCAAGCGGAATGCTGATGTTAATGAGTTCAACTACCGTTCTCCGCAGGGAAATTGGGGTATACGGCACATACGTGACCGCCTGACGGGTGGACCCGGAACGGCTCGGGGCGCGCGGCTGTGGCGTACACCGTCGCGCCGTGCCGAGGGATGTGGCGTACGCCATGGCGCCCGGCCCCCCGGGCGCGGACCATGGCGAGGCAACCGCCCCTTTCCGGGTTCTTCCGGGGCAATGCCGTCCCGGGAGCGCTACAGTCGGCCACTACGCGTCCGTGGTCCGGCCGGATGATCGAGGTACGCAGCGTGTCGGTTCTGGTTCTCCTCCTCGCCGTGGGCGCGGCCTGCTGTCTGGGCCTCGGTTTCGTGCTCCAGCAGAACGCCGCGCAGCAGGCGCCGCTGAGCGACTTCCTGTCGTTCCGGCTGTTGCTCGACCTGATGCGGGTGCCGCGCTGGCTCGGCGGTCTCGGGCTGATGGTGGCCGGCATGGTGCTGGGCGCGGTGGCGCTCGGCAAGGGTGAGATCTCGCTGGTGGAACCGCTGCTCGCGACCAACCTGCTGTTCGCGCTCGCGCTGTCCCGGTACCAGACCGGACAGCCGCTGGGACGCCAGGGCTGGGCGGGGTTGCTGCTGCTCGCGGGCGGGGTCAGCGCGTTCATCACGGCGGGTGAGCCCCGGGCCGGCAGCGCCATCGCCGATCCGCTGCGGCACTGGCTGATCATCGGCCTGATGGTGGGCACGGCCCTGGCCCTGACGACGTACGCCAAGCGTTCCCGGCTGAACTGGGGTCCGGTGCTGCTGGCCCTGGCGGCCGGGCTGTTGTACGGGGTGCAGGACGCGCTGACCCGGGTGAGCGGCACGCTCTTCTCCGACGGCGGCCTCGCGGAGCTGTTCACCAGCTGGCAGCCCTACGGCGTCTTCGCCTGCGGGGTCACCGGACTGGTCCTGGTGCAGAGCGCGTTCGAGACGGCGCCTCTGCGGATGTCGCTGCCCGCGCTCACCGCGGCCGAGCCGCTCGCCGGGATCCTGTGCGGGGTGGGCTTCCTCGGCGACCGGCTGCGCACCGACACCGGGGCGCTGGCCTGGGAGGCGGCCGGACTCGCGGCGGTGGTCGCGGGCATCGTGCTGCTCGGGATGCACCCGGCGATGCCGTGCGGCGCGACGGAGTCGGAACCCCCGGCCCACGAACTCCAGCGCCGCTGAGCCGCGGGCCGTACCGCGTCGTCCGCGGTACGCGCGCGCCCTCCGCCGGCCCGCGCCGCCCACCACCACGGCGCCGTCCACCGCACCCGCGCCGCACCGTCCGCCACTCCGGCGCCCTCCGCCGTACCCCCCGTCCACACCGCCGCGCCGTCCACCGCACCCGCGCCGTCGGCCGCACCGCGCCCTGCCCTGCCGCCCCCGTGCTTGGATGAGGGCATGAACCCTGCTGACGAGATCCTCGACATCGTCGACGAACACGACCGCGTCGTCGGGCAGTTGCCGCGCGGCGAGGTGTACGACCGCGGGCTGCGCCACCGCTGCGTCTTCATCCAGGCCCGGGACGCCGCCGGACGGCTGTTCGTCCATCAGCGCACCGCGACCAAGCTGGTGTTCCCCTCCCTGTACGACCCGTTCGTCGGCGGCGTCGTGGGCGCGGGCGAGTCCTACGACGAGGCGGCGCTGCGGGAGGCCGAGGAGGAGCTGGGCGTGACCGGGCTGCCCCGGCCGACGTACCTCTTCAAGTTCCTCTACGACGACGGGGCCGGGAAGACCTGGTGGTCGGCGGTGTACGAGGTGCGCTGCGACCTGCCCGTGAAGCCGCAGGTGGAGGAGGTCCAGTGGCACGACTTCCTCACCGACGAGGAGGTCGAGCGGCGCCTCGGCGAGTGGGAGTGGGTGCCTGACGGGCTGGCGGCGTACGAGAGGCTCGCGGAGTTCCGCGCCGGGAACGCCGGGAACGCCGGGAACTGAGCCCCGGGAGAAGGCGCTCCCGGGCCCGGCCCTGGGCCCGCTCCCCCGTGGCCCCCGTCACGTTTCCCGCCATGTTCGCCGCACGCACTGGACGACATACCGACCGGTCGGCATCATGTGTCGAGTCCTGTACGCGACCGTTCGTAGGAGTGACACATGAGCGCCGACCACCCGCCCGGACTCGACCTGGACCGGCTGCGCGCCCTGCTGGAGCGAGAGCGCCCCGGCCTGGTGCGGGGACCGCTCGGCGGACGGCTGATCGAGGGCGGCCGGTCGAACCTCACCTACGCGGTCTCCGACGGCACCTCCCGGTGGGTCGTGCGCCGCCCGCCGCTCGGCCATGTGCTGGCCACCGCGCACGACATGAAGCGCGAACACCGGGTGATCAGCGCCCTGCACTCCACCGCCGTGCCGGTCCCGGCGCCGGTGCTGCTGTGCGAGGACGAGGAGGTGCTCGGCGCGCCGTTCTACATGATGGAGTTCGTGGCGGGCACCCCGTACCGCACCGCCGCGCAGCTCGCCCCGCTCGGCGAGGAGCGCGTGCGGGGCGCCGTGCTGTCCCTGGTGGACACGCTGGTCGAGCTGCACGCGGTGGACCCCGCCGAGGTGGGCCTCGGCGACTTCGGCCGGCCCGAGGGCTACCTGGACCGGCAGCTGCGCCGCTGGGGCAAGCAGCTGGACGCCTCCCGCAACCGCGAACTGCCCGGCATCGACGAGCTGCACGCCGAACTCGGCCGCAAGCTGCCCGTCTCGCCCGCCGCGGCGGTCGTCCACGGGGACTACCGGCTGGACAACGTGCTGATCGGGGCGGACGACAAGATCACCGCGATCCTCGACTGGGAGATGTCCACGCTGGGCGACCCGCTGACCGACCTCGGTCTGCTGGTGATGTACAGCCGCTCCCTGGACGTGCCGAACTCGCCCGTCTCCACGACCGCCGAGGCGCCCGGCCACCCGGCGCCGGAAGAGCTGGTCGAGCGGTACGCGGCGCGCTCCGGGCGGGACGTCTCGGCCGTCTCCTGGTACGAGGCGTTCGCCTTCTTCAAGCTCGCCGTGATCCTTGAGGGCATCCACTACCGCTTCACGCTGGGCCAGACGGTCGGGCGCGGCTTCGACCGGATCGGCGAGCTGGTGCCCGTCTTCATCGACCACGGACTGACCACCCTTCAGGAAGGCTGACCGTCATGGACTTCGCGTTCGACGCGCGCACCGAGGAGCTGCGTGCCAAGCTGCTCGCCTTCATGGACGAGCACGTCTACCCGGCCGAACCGGTCGCCGAGGAGCAGCGGGCCGCCCTCGCCTCCCCCTGGGACACCCCGGCCGTGGTCGAGGAGCTGAAGGCCGAGGCGCGCCGGCAGGGGCTGTGGAACCTCTTCCTGCCCGACACCGAGTACGGCGCGGGGCTGACGAACCTCCAGTACGCGCCGCTGGCCGAGATCACCGGCCGGTCCCCGCACCTGGCGCCCACCGCGACCAACTGCGCCGCGCCCGACACCGGGAACATGGAGGTGCTGGCGCAGTTCGGCGACGAGGCGCAGAAGAAGCGGTGGCTGGAGCCGCTGCTCGCCGGTGAGATCCGTTCCGCGTTCGCGATGACCGAGCCGGAGGTGGCCTCCTCGGACGCCACCAACATCACCACCCTCATCGAGCGGGACGGCGACGAGTACGTCATCACCGGCCGCAAGTGGTACATCTCCGGGGCGATGAGCCCGGACTGCCAGATCTTCATCGTGATGGGCAAGACGGACCCGGACGGCGCGGACATCCGCCGCCAGCAGTCCATGGTCCTGGTCCCGCGCGACACGCCCGGGGTGACCGTCCAGCGGGCCATGCAGGTGTTCGGTTACGAGGACCACTCCCACGGCGGCCACGCCGAGGTGGTCTTCGACCGGGTGCGCGTGCCGGTGACCAATCTGATCGGCGAGGAGGGCGGCGGCTTCGCCATCGCGCAGGCCCGGCTCGGTCCCGGCCGCATCCACCACTGCATGCGGCTGATCGGCATGGCCGAGCGGGCGATCGAGCTGATGTGCCGCCGGGCGGTCTCCCGTACCGCGTTCGGCAAGCCGCTGGCCCAGCAGGGCGTGGTGCAGAACTGGATCGCCGACGCCCGGGTGACGGTCGAGCAGCTGCGGCTGCTGGTGCTGAAGACGGCCTGGCTGATGGACACCGTCGGCAACCGGGGCGCGCACACCGAGATCCAGGCCATCAAGATCGCCACGCCGCGCGCGGTGGTCGCGATCCTGGACCGGGCGATCCAGCTGCACGGCGCGGGCGGGGTGAGCCAGGACTTCCCGCTGGCCGAGGTCTACGCCGCCGCCCGCACCCTGATGCTGGCCGACGGGCCGGACGAGGTGCACCAGCGGTCGCTGGCGCGGCGGGAGTTGAAGAAGTACCTGTAGGCGGACACGCGTGAGGGGCGGTCGCCGTGGCGGCCGCCCCTCACGCACGCTTACGGGCGCAACGCCCGCAGCAGCAGGTCCGCCAGGTGGTCGGCGACCTGCTGGGGGCTCATCGGTCCGTCCGGGCGGTACCAGGTGGACAGGTGGTGGACGGAGCCGAAGTGGTAGTCCACGACCAGGTCGGCCGGGGTCGCGGTGGAGAAGACGCCGGACTTCTGCCCCTCCTCGATGAGCGCGCGGAACCTTTCGTGGTAGCGGCGCCGCTCGGCCCGTACCTGCTTGAACTTCTCCGGGCTCAGGTGGTGCATGGAGCGGAAGAAGATCGAGGCGTCGTCCAGGTTCTCGATGGTCGACACCACGACGTCCGCCGCCGCCCCCCGCAGCCGCGTCTCCACCGGCGCGTCCAGGCCGGCGAAGTGGTCGAGCCGCTCCTGCTGGACGCGGAGCATGCGCGCGTACACCTCGTGCAGCAGGTCGTCCTTGGAGCCGAAGTAGTGGTACAGCGCCCCCTTGGTGACGCCGGCCGCCTCCACGATCTCCTGTACGGAGGTCCGGTCGTAGCCCTGCTCGGCGAAGAGCCGGGTGGCGGCGGCCAGAAGCCGCTGCGGAACAGGTGCTCCGTCGCCGTCCGTCGTCCTGGGCACTGCCGCCACCTGCCTTTCCGTGATGTCGCTGATGTCGCTATTCCTGCCGCTGTGCGCTGCCGCGGGAACGCAGCTCCCGCCGGAGGATCTTCCCACTTGAGGTCTTGGGCAGCTCGGGCAGGATCTCCACCTGGCGCGGATACTTGTAGGCCGCCAGTCTCTCCTTGCAGTACACCGCGAGTTCGTCCGGGTCCGCCTCGGCGCCCGGACGCAGGCTGATGAACGCCTTGACGGTCTCCCCGCGATAACCGTCGGGCACGCCGACGACGGCCGCCTCGCGCACCGCCGGGTGGGTGTACAGGACGTCCTCGACCTCGCGCGGCCACACCTTGAAACCGGCCGCGTTGATCATGTCCTTCTTGCGGTCCACGACGTAGAGCCAGCCCTGCGGGTCCATGAACCCGATGTCGCCGGTGTGCAGCTCGCCCGCGGGGAAGGTCTCGGCGGTCGCGTCCGGGCGCCGCCAATAGCCGGGGATCACCTGGGGCCCGCGCACCACGATCTCGCCCTGCTCGCCGAACGGCACGTCCGCGCCCTGGTCGTCCACGATCCGCACGAGCGTGTCGGGGCCGGGCAGACCGACCGCGAGCGTCCCGGAGACCGGGTCGACCGGCGCCTCCAGGGTGGTCGGCACCGAGGCGCAGGGGGCGGTGCACTCGGTGAGGCCGTACCCGTTGCGGATGTACGCCCCGAACCGCTCCCGGAAGCCTTCCACCAGTGCGGGCGGCAGCGGGGCTCCACCGGAGGCCAGGTGCGCGAAGGAGGCGAAGTGCTCCGGTCCCGCCCCGGGGTGGGCGGCGAGCGCCATGAACGCGGTGGCGGGGCCGACCGTGAACACCGGGCGGTGCTCGGCGAACGCCTCCAGGACGACGCCCGGCTCGAACCGGTAGGCGAGCACGAGGGTGCCCGCGCTGTTCAGACAGGCGCCGAACTGGCAGACCATGCCGGTGATGTGGAACAGGGGCGCGAGCGCGAAGTAGACCGGCCCCTCGGGCAGCGCGAGCCCGGTGCGCTGCCGCTCCACGGTGTACATGATGTTGCGGTGGGTGTTGGTGGCGCCCTTGGGGGTACCGCTGGTGCCGGAGGTGTAGCTGATCAGCGCGATGTCGTCGGGCGCCGGCTCCCGCCCCTCGGGCGCCCGCCCGCCCCGCCGGGCCACGGCCACCAGGTCGTCGGCGTCGGGGGCCTCGGGCAGCCGCTGGAAGGCCAGCACCCGGTCGTCGTCGCGCGTCTGGAAGTCCAGCTCGCACCCGGTCAGCACGATCCGCACCGGCGAGCCGGCGGCCGTGTCCCTCAGGTACGCCTCCCACGCCCGGTCGGAGCAGATCAGCGCGGCCGCCTCGGCGTCCCGCAGCACATGGCCGACCTCGGCCGACTTGTACATGGGGTTGACCGGCACCACGGTCGCGCCCGCCTTCCAGGCGCCGAGCACGGCCAGCACGAAGTGCGGGGAGTTCTGGAGGAGTACGGCGACCCGGTCGCCGTGCTCCAGGCCGCGCGCGGCGAGGTGCGCGGCGACCGAGTCGCTGAGTTCGTCCACCTCGCGGTAGCTCAGCCGGGCGTCGAAGTAGCTCAGGAAGGTGCGCTCGGGCGCCTCGGCGACGGCGGCTCGCAGGGCGTGCACCAGCGAGTCGGCGGGGTCGACGGGGACCCGCTGGGCCTCGTTCAGGAGGGCGAGCCAGGGCCGGGACTCGTAGGGGGACCCGCTCACAAGACCTCCTCCACCTTCTGCTGGAGCTGGTTCATGCCGGCCAGCCAGCGCTCGGGGTCGGCCGCGCGCATCCGGTAGCGCTCGGCGGTCTGCGGGTGCGGCAGGATCAGGAAGCGGTCCTCCTCGATGCCCCGGAACAGCGCGTCCGCCACCTCCGCCGGCTCGATCGCGGTCGGCGCCAGCACCACCTCGCCCGCGCCGCCGCTCGCCGTGAGCATGTCGGTGCGCACACCCTCGGGGCAGATCGCGTGCACCTTCAGGCCCCGGTGACGGTACGTCAGGGACAGCCACTCGGCGAAGGCGTAGGCGCCGTGCTTGGTGACGCTGTAGGAAGGGGCGCCGACCATGCTGATCAGCCCGGCGGCGGACACCGTGGCGACGAACCGGCCGCTGCCCCGCTCCAGCCAGTGCGGCAGCAGGGCGTGGGCCGCGCGGACGTGTGCCATCACATTGACGTCCCAGGACAGCGCCCAGGTCTTCTCGTCCAGCGGGCCGCCAATGTCCCCGTCCGCGAAGGCCACGCCGGCGTTGGCGCAGTACACGTCGATGGAGCCGCCGAGCGCGTCCCGCGCGTCCCCGACGATCGCGGAGGCGTCGCCCGGCACCGCGATCGCACCGATCTCCTCGGCCACCGCCTTCGCCTTCCGCCCGTCCAGGTCGTTGACCACGACCCGCGCCCCCGCCGCGGCGAACCGCCTGGCCAACGCGGCCCCGATCCCCCCACCGGCGCCGGTGACGACGACTCCCGCATCCTGCATGGCTTCCACCATCGGTCTCCTTCGACACGACGCGACTCGGCTCAGCGCGGTCAGACTAACCGGTCGGTATGTGTGAAGGAAGGCCCGTCGCATCAACCTCTAGGGGCCCGCACCTTCCGCACTCACGGAGGCACCGTGCACCTGTCCCGAAGAAACCTCCTGGCCACGGCCACCCTCGCCGCCGTGCCGGTCCCAGCGTCCCACCACCGCGAGACCTTCCGCACCGGCTTCGAACGACTCGCGGCCGACGACTACCGGCTCCTGCGCGGCCAGAGCGTCGGCGTCGTCACCAATCCGACGGGCATCACGAGGAACGCCGAGCACATCGTCGACGTGATGCACGCGAGCCCGCTCGTCGAGCTGACGGCGGTCTTCGGCCCGGAGCACGGCTTCCGCGGCACCGCCCAGGCCGGCGGCTCCGAGGGCCGCTACGACGACCCGGAAACGGGCCTGCCGGTGTACGACACGTACCTGAAGAGCGGCCGGCCCCTCGCCGACGTCTTCACCGCCTCCGGCGTCGACACGATCGTGTTCGACATCCAGGACGTCGGCGCGCGCTTCTACACGTACATCTGGACGCTGTACGACTGCATGGAGGCGGCCCGGCTCGCGGGCAAGCGCTTCGTGGTGCTCGACCGCCCGAACCCGATCACCGGCCGCGAGGCCCAGGGCCCGGTGCTGCACGAGGAGTTCGCCACGTTCGTCGGCCGGCGGCCGATCGCGCAGGCGCACGGCATGACCGTCGCCGAACTGGCCCGGCTGTTCAACGAGGAGTTCCTCGCCGCGCCCGTCCCGCTGGAGACGGTCCGGATGACGGGCTGGCGGCGCACGGAGTTCTACGACGCCTCGAACCTGCCCTGGGTGCCGCCGAGCCCCAACATGCCCACTCCGGACACGGCGTTGGTGTACTCCGGCACGTGCATGTTCGAGGGTACGAACCTCTCCGAGGGCCGCGGCACCACCCGCCCGTTCGAACTCCTCGGCGCCGAGGGCCTCGACGGCCGCTGGGCGGCGGCCGCGAACCGGCTCGGGCTGCCCGGGGTGCGGTTCCGGGAGGCGTACTTCGCGCCCACGTTCTCGAAGTTCCAGGGCAGGACGGTCGGCGGGGTGCAGATCCATGTGACGGACCGGGCGGCCTACGACCCCGTGCGCACCGGGATCGCCCTGCTGGTCACCGCGCGGAGGGTGTGGGACGGCTTCGCCTGGCGCCCGGACGACTGGATCGACAAGCTGACGGGTTCGGACCGGGTGCGCACGATGATCGACGCGGGCGCGGACACCGACGAGGTGGTGGGCGCCTGGCAGCAGGAGCTGGCCGCGTTCCGGCGGATCCGAAAGGAGTATCTGCTGTACGGGTGAGGCGCGAAGGCTGGTCAACTCCGCTCCGTTGCGGGACCATCACACCAGGTAACGCATCGTTTCCGCGGGGCGAGGGAGCCTGGCATGGCGGATCCTGGGATGAGCGTGTCTCCCTACTGGGAGCTGACCTTCGACGCGAGCGGGGACGTCGACCCGCCGGAACGCGACCGTCTGCTGGCCCAGGTCACGGACCACGGCGTTCGTGACCTGGTCGTCTTCGCGCACGGCTGGAACGAGGACCGGTCGGCCGCGACCGCGCTGTACCGCCGGTTCTTCGCCCCGTTCCCGGCGCTGGCGCCCGGGGCGCGTCTCGGGTACGTCGGGGTGGTCTGGCCGTCGATGCGGTTCAGCGACGAGCCGATCCCCGACTTCCCGAAGTCGGTGGTGGCGACGGAGGCGGAGGCGGCGCCCGCCCCGGCGCTGGACAAGGAGACCCGGCGCGCGCTGCTCACGGCCTTCCCGGACCGGGCGACCGTCGTCGACCAGCTGGGTCGCCTCCTCGACGAACGGCCGGACGGCGACGCGGGGTTGACCACGTTCGGGCGCCTGGTGCGGCTGCTGCTGGACGGGGCGGGTCCCGCGGCGGCGGACACCGACGAGCAGGGCGAGCCGGCCGTGTTCACCGAGGAACCCGCCACCGTCTGCGTGGAGTTCGCCGACGCGCTGGCCGCGGTCGCGAACCCGGCCGGTGCGGAGGGGTTCGGTCTGCCCAACCCCTGGGAGGGCGCCAAGGAACTGCTGCGGCAGGCGGCGTACTACCAGATGAAGGGGCGGGCCGGGACCGTCGGCGAGCACGGGCTCGGTCCGCTGCTCGGCACGCTGGCCACCGCGGCGCCCGGGGTGCGGGTCCATCTGGTGGGGCACAGCTTCGGCGGGCGGCTGGTGTCGTTCGCGCTGCGCGGGCTGCCCGGCGAGGTGCGCCCGGTGAAGTCCGTGACGCTGCTCGAAGGCGCGCTCTCCCACTACGCGTTCGCCGAGCGGCTGCCCGACGACCCGCACAGGTCGGGCGCGTTGAAGGATCAGCAGCGGCGCGTCGACGGCCCGCTGGTGTGCTGCCACTCGCGCTTCGACACGGCGCTCGGCACGTTCTACCCGCTGGCCTCACGGCTCGCCGGGGACGACCGGTCCTGCCTGGGCAACGAGATCGCGGCCGTGCTGGGCCCCCGGTGGGGCGCGATGGGCCACGACGGGGTGCAGGCGGTGCCGGGCACGGCCCAGCTGGACCTGGCCGGCGCCCTGGCGGGCCGGCTGCCCGCGTCGGGGTGCGTGAACGTGGACGCGGCCGCGGTGGTCCGCCGGGGCGGTCCGCCGGCCGGGGCGCACAGCGACATCCTGCACCCCGAACTGGCGCGGGTGGTGCTGGCGGCGGGCCGGATCGTCTGACCCGCCGCCAGTCACCGCTCGCCTCGTCCGGATGTCACCGGTGCGAGGTGTACTCCACGACCTGCTGGAAGGTCGGCCGGTTCTGCCAGCTGATGTTGCCGTGCTTGATGCCGCCCAGCGTGCGCTGGACGATCGAGTCGGCGCACCACTGGTCACCGGCGGAGCAGAGACTGTCGCCCGGGTAGACCTGGGCGGCGGTCATCCCGGCGGCCTGCTTGAGGGTGCTGATCAGGGTGTCCCGGCAGGAGCCGAGGTCGCCGCCGCCGCAGTACTTCTCGGCGAGGGGGCCCTGCACGCTCTGCCCGAGCACCGTCCGGATGTCCTTGTCGACATAGCTCCACCAGCCGTACTGGAAGGAGCTTCCGGCGTGCGAGCCGGTCGGCCCGTGTCCGGCGGACGGGGCCTCGTCGATGGACAGGTTGGCGGTGAGCGCGTTGTACAGGTCGCTGCCGAGACCGGGCTGGAACTCCGCCTTGACCAGCAGCGGCCACCAGGCGTCCAGGATGCGGATCGCGTCGGCGTCGGCGTAGGTCTTGGAACCGGCGGAGGTCTCGGTGCGCTGGGCGCCCGCGCTCACCCAGGCCTGGAGCTTGCTCACCGCGGCGGCGGCCGTGGAGTCGGTCACCGGCGAGGAGCCGATCACCTGGAGCAGTTCGGGCAGCACGTCCTCGGCGCGCAGGTCGGAGACACCGGCGGACGCCATGGCCTGCACCAGCTCGGTGCGGGTCACCCCGCCGGCCGCGACCAGTTTCTTCACCCTGTCGTTCAGCAGGTTGCCGCGGTGCACGGAGCCGTCGCCCCAGGAGGCGGTGGTGTAGTCCTTGGCCTGCTTGTTGTTCCAGGACACGTAGTAGTCCTGGTCGATGGAGTTGGGGTGGGCCGAAGGCGCGGTGTAGTCGGCCGTGTTGGTGTCCGGGTTCCAGTTCCTCCACTCGTACGCGGGCTGCGCCCACACCGGGAAGTCGGCGTCGACGCCGTCCGCGCGGACCGGGTTGTCACCGCTGTTGTAGTAGGCGGTGTGCTGGGAGTCGGCGTAGAACCAGTTGAAGGTGTAGTTGATGTGCTGCGCCGCGCTCTGGAAGTCCTGGGGACCCTTGACGGCGCCGGGGTCGTTCAGCATCTGGAAGCCGATGATCGAGTCGACCTCGTGCAGGTAGGAGGAGCGCAGGCTGGTGTAGGCGACCTTCTTGCCGCCGACGGTCGCCCGGTACTCCACCGGCCCGTACTTGGTGCGCCACACCCGCATGGTGTACGAGCCGGCGGCGGTGCCGTCGGCCAGCGTGGGCGACCAGGAGTTCTTCTGCTCGACCTTGTCCATGGCCGTGCAGGTGCCGTGGTACAGGTAGTGGTAGTCGTCCTGGCACAGCTCGACCGCGTAGGTGTCGATGATGTCCTGGCCGGACGTGGTCGCGCTCCAGGAGTAGTCCTGGCCGCGGCCGAGTTCGACGTACATGCTCAGGCCCGCGAAGGAGGCGCCGCGGGCGCTGATGCCGGGGCCCTGGATCTCCTGGAGCATGAGCAGCTGCGGGGCGAAGTAGCCGGTCTGCGGCCCGAAGACGGCGATCGGATGGCCGCTCGCGGTGTATTTGCCGCTCACCACGAGGGCGTTGGACATGCCGCGGTGCGCGGAGCCGAGGTCCGTCTTCGCGGCCGTGGTGGAGGCGTTCTTGGCGGCGGTGGTGGCCGCGCTGCCGGACCGGTCGTAGACCAGCGGTTCCTGGGTCACCGAGCCGGCGTCGGGCAGGGCCTGGCCCTTGGCGTCGGCGGGCTTGGCGACGTACGGGAAGCTCTGGCCGTCGTGGACGGTGAGCACGGCCTCGGGGTCGTTGCGCTCGCGGAAGGACTCCCAGACCTTGGTGCCCTCCTCGACGCCGTACTTGTTCTGCGCGGCCATCAGGGAGAGGGCGTTGTCGACCTCGCCGCCGCCGCCGGAGCCGAACAGGGAGCCGATGACGGAGGCCAGCGCCACCAGGTCGGTGATCTTGAAGTGGTCGATGGTGCCCGCGTTGGTGATGGCGTCCTTGTGCCCGGTCAGGTCGTACTCGCCGGGGAAGTAACGGCCGCTGTCGGAGGCGTCGATGTAGGAGTTGATGCCGTCCAGGTAGGCGTCGGCGTCCGCGAGGGCCTGCTGGCCGCGGGCGCCGTTGTTCGCCACGGCGCGGTCGATCTGCGCCTGGAGGTCGGCCTCGGTGTAGGGCGCGTTGCGGTAGAACTCCTGCTCCAGGCCCTGGTTGGCGGCGGCGCCGCCGGCGAAGGAGGTCAGCTGGCCCCGGCCGACGTGCCGGAAGACGTCCATCAGCCAGAGCCGGTCCTCGGCCGCGGCGTACCCGGCGCCGAACTCGGTGCCGTAGCGGGTGGTACCGGTGATGTGGGGCACACCGGTCTTCTTGTCGCGCACGATCGTCACGTCGCTGCGGCCGTTGGGCTTCTCGGTCGAGGCGACCTGGTCGGAAGGGACGCCGAACGAGGCGTCGTTGAAGAAGTTGTTGATGGTCGTGTCGTTGAGACCCTTGTAGCCCGTGGCCAGGTTGGCGTACGGGCCGAGCTGGTCCTCGGCGTGGGCGGGCTGGGTGCCGAAGGCCTGGTTGAGGAGGATCTGCGCGAGGGTGGCGTTGCCGTTCTCGCCGGGCGGCAGGATGTCCGAACACTGGCCGCCGCAGTAGTCGTTCGAGGCGGCCGCGGTGGGGGTCGGGGCCGCGGCACTCGCCGCGGTCTGGGTGAGGGGCGAGACAAGTCCGGCTATCAGAACGCATACCGACGCGGTCTTCAGGAACCCGGGGAGTCGGCGGAACGTTCTCACTCTGTCGAGGGCGGTCCGTGGGGTTCGCCGTGGCATGGCAGCTCCTAGCGACTGGGGTGCGCGAACGTTACCGCCGGTATCCCCGAAGTTGAAGATGAACATGCGTCACGTTTTGAAGTCCGTAGGAAGGCCCAGGAGAAAACCGCGAGAAGAGACGGAGCCGAAGCGCCTGTCGCTACGTCTATCAGGCGACGTCCGTACGGCGACGCCGAAGTGACAGCGGGACAGGTGCAGGTGTGACGGAGGTGCAGGGCGATGGCCGGTTTCCGGAGTCTGGCGAGACAGGTACGCGATCCGGGCTGCGATCTGGCGCTGCGGCGCTACTCGCTGCGCAAGTGCCTTGAGAAGTTCGCCCCTTACGGGCATCGGGCGACATGGGACCATCTGTGCGCGCGGGCCGGGTTCGGTCCCGAGGACCGCTCCCCCGACCCGGCGCGGCTCGTGGCCGCACTGGAGGAACTGGAGGAGGCCCGCTCCGTCTGGCTCCGCTACGAGAGCGAGTTCACCGAGCGGCGCCGCCGCGAGAAGCACGACGGGCTGCGCCGGCCGGGCAGTGTGGACGACTGGCACCGGATGACCTGGGGCGGCTTCGGGGTCGCCTGGTGCGACGACCCGCGGGTGCACCCCTCCGCCCCGCTGGCCGAGGTGCTGCGCCGGCTGATCGCGGCGCTGGAGCGGGAGCCGGGCGCGTGCTGCCCGGTGTGCGGAGCCGACCGGCTGGTCTGGAAGTACGGCCTCGACCACGAGCCGTCCTCCGGACCGGTCTGCACCGACTGCGGGATACTCGTCCCGCGTCCGGTGCTCTCCCCGCAGGCGCTGGCGGGCGCCGGGCGGGGGCGGCTGCTGATGCCGGCCTGACCGAGCCGGCCCGGCAGGGGGAAGCACCAGGGGGCCGCGCCGGGGATGCCGCGCCCCCCACGCTCCGCTGACGTCACCGGCGGGGCCGGTCCGGACAGGGACGGTAGCAGGCGGGAATTGGGTCGCTCCAGGTGTTTAACCTCCGGGAACGTGGCGTGAGCTGGAGTCGTAGCCGATACGAACGGGGATCTTCATGTCCACGCTGCGGGTGACCGCCGAGGTGCTGGCCGTCCATGAGCACCCGAACGCCGACGCGCTTGAGTTGGCACAGGTGGGGCTGTACCGGGCCGTGGTGGCCAAGGGCGCCTTCCGGAGCGGGGAGGTGGCGGTCTACATCCCCGAACAGGCGGTGCTGCCGAACGAGTTGATCGAGGAGCTGGGGCTGACCGGGCGGCTCGCCGGGGCCGCGGCCAACCGGGTCAGGGCGGTACGGCTGCGGGGCGAGCTGTCGCAGGGCATCGTGTGCCGGCCGAAGGCGCTCGACGGCGTCGACCTGACGGCCGCCGCGGTCGAGGGCACGGACTTCGCGGAGCGGCTCGGCATCACCAAATGGGTGCCGCCGATCCCGCCCACCATGAACGGCGAGGTGGAGCCGGCGCCCGAGCTGCTGCCCTGGGTCGACATCGAGAACATCCAGCGGTATCCGGACATCTTCACGCCCGGCGAGCCGGTGGTCCTCACGGAGAAGCTGCACGGCTCGGCCTGCCTGCTGACGTACGCCGCCGACGGGGGGCGGGTGTACGTCTCCTCCAAGGGCTTCGGCGCGAAGTCGCTCGCGCTCCGGGAGGATCCTCGCAACCTGTACTGGCGGGCCGTCACCGCCCACGGCGTCCCCGAGGCGGCCGCCCGGCTCGCCGAACGGCTCGGGGCACGACGCGTCGGTGTCTTCGGGGAGGTCTACGGCGCGGGGGTCCAGGACCTCACGTACGGCGCGGACGGCCGCCGCGAGACGCTGGGGTACGCGGTGTTCGACGTCTGCGCGGAGATCGGCGGTTCCGTGCG
Source organism: Streptomyces sp. NPDC001056 (assembly GCF_053598955.1). Lineage (NCBI taxonomy): Bacteria > Bacillati > Actinomycetota > Actinomycetes > Kitasatosporales > Streptomycetaceae > Streptomyces > Streptomyces sp. NPDC001056. The sequence continues at coordinate 23,718 of NZ_JBSFLI010000024.1, forward strand.
CTGGCTGGACGCCGCGGCCCTGCTGGAGGGCGAGCTGCCGCTGGTCCCCCGGCTGTTCTCCGGGCCGTACGACATCGAACAGGTGCTGTCCGTCGCGAGCGGCCGGGAGACCGTGTCCGGTCGCGAACTGCACCTGCGCGAGGGGGTGGTGATACGCCCGGCCACCGAGCGCCACAGCCCGGTGACCGGCGGGCGCGCGATCGCGAAGGCGGTGAGCCCGGCGTATCTGACGCGCAAGGGCGGGACGGAGTACGAGTGACCGGGGCGGCGCGACACGCCTACCGCCCCTCCGCCATCAGTCGCGACCCCGCCTGCCGCTCCCCGAACACATCGTCCGGGTTGGACAGCACGCATGTGTCCAGGGACAGGCACCCGCACCCGATGCAGTCGGTCAGATGGTCCCGCAGACGGTTGAGCTGGGTGATCCGTTCGTCCAGCTCCGACCGCCACACCTCCGACAACCGTGCCCAGTCCTCCCGCGTGGGCGTCCGCTCCTCCGGCAGCTCGGCCAGCGCGGAGCGGATCGTGGCGAGGGGGATACCCACCCGCTGCGCCGCACGGATGAACGCCACCCGGCGCAGCGTGTCACGGCTGAACCTGCGCTGGTTGCCGGCGGTGCGGCGACTGGAGATCAGCCCCTTGGCCTCGTAGAAGTGCAGCGCGGACACGGCGGCACCGCTGCGCGCGGACAGTTGGCCGACGGTCAGCTCATGGATCTTCTCGGGAATCTGCGGCACTCCTCAGAGCCTAGTCAATCCGTTGACATCGCCCTCGTACCGGACCATGCTAAGCAGTTGCTTAGGAATACGATCGAGAGGCCGGGAACATGGCAGAACCGAGGATCTTCACCTCCCCCGCCGAGCTGAAGGCGGCCGAGGGCGAGCAGCTGGGGTACACCGACTGGCTGGAGGTCGACCAGAAGCGGATCGACCTGTTCGCCGAGGCCACCGGGGACCACCAGTGGATCCACGTGGACCCGCAGAAGGCCGCCGCGGGGCCGTTCGGGACGACCATCGCGCACGGCTACCTCACCCTCTCGCTGCTGCCGCTCTTCGGCCCGCAGCTGATGCGCGTCGAGGGCGTGAGGATGGGCGTCAACTACGGCACGAACAAGGTCCGTTTCCCCTCCCCCGTCCCCGTCGGCTCCCGGCTGCGCGCCACCGCGAGGATCACCGGGGTCGAGGACGTCACGGGCGGTGTCCAGGTCGCCGTCGCCTTCACCGTGGAGCGCGAGGGCGGCGACAAGCCGGTGTGCGTGGCGGAGTCGGTGTCCCGCTACTACCTGTAGGCGGCGCGGCGCCGGGGCTACTTCGCCCCGACCATCCGCAGCACCAGCTCGGCGTACAGGTCGCCGACCGCCTCGGGCGTACGTGGCCCGTCGATGTTGAACCAGCGGGCCACGTCGATGCACAGCGACAGCACGGCGAGCGTCGTGCCCTGCACGTCGAGCACGTCGAACTCGCCCGCGGCGACGCCGTCCTCGATGATCCCGCGCACCTCGGCGTCGACCTGCCGGCGCAGCCCGAGGATCTCCGCGCGCGCCTCGGGGCCGAGGGCGTCCAGCTCGTACTGCACGACGCGCGCGGTGGTGCGCCGCCCGGCGTGCCAGCGGACGAAGGAGCTGACCGCGTCGGCGAGCCGCGCCTTCGCGGTGCCCTCGCGACGGGCCGCCGTACGCAGGATGTCGAGCGCCTTGTCGTGGCCGATGCGGCTGATCCGGTGGAGCAGCTCTTCCTTGGTCTTGTAGTGGATGTAGAGCGCGGCGGGGCTCATCCCGGCGCGGCCCGCGATGTCCCGGGTCGTCGTCGCGTGGTAGCCGCGCTCGGCGAAGGCCTCCACGGCGGCGACCAGCAGCCGCCGGGCCGCGTCAGGGGTGACCTCTTCCCACGGCTCCGCTTCGCCGCCGGTCGTCTCCTCCGCCGTACTCATCGCTCTCTCGCCCCTCTCGGTGACAGGAGCACCACCATACCGCCGACGGTGAGCGAGCGCTTAGCACAGCAGCCCGAAGGCCCGCCGGACGGTCAGGGCTTCCCGGCGAAGGGGTCGCGCCCGGCGAGGAGCTTGTCCGGACGGGCCCGGTCGACCCGGCCGACGATCCGCCCGGCCTCCTGGCGGTCGCGGATCACCTCGGCGAGGGTGTGCCGCCTGACCGGTGTGCCGCCCATGGGGAAGAGCACCGGCGGACGCGGCCCGCGCCGCCTCCGCTCATGCGCTCATGCGGTACTCAGAACGCCGAAACCCCGGTCAGGGCGCGGCCGATGACCAGCTTCTGGATCTGGCTGGTGCCCTCGTACAGGGTCATCACCCGGGCGTCGCGCAGGAGTTTACCGACCGGGTACTCGTCGATGTAGCCGTATCCGCCGAAGACCTGGAGCGCGTTGTTGGCGGCCCGGACGGCGGCCTCGGAGGCGAACAGCTTGGCCTTGGAGGACTCGACGGCGAACGGCTCGCCGCGGTCGATCAGATCGGCGACCCGCCAGGTGAGCAGCCGGGCCGCGTCCACGTCCACGGCGATGTCGCTGATCAGCTCCTGCACCAGCTGGTGCCCGGCGATCGGCTTGCCGAACTGCTCGCGTTCCCCCGCGTACGCGAGCGCCGCGTCCAGCGCGGCCCGGGCTATGCCGACACAGCCCGCGGCGACCGACATCCGGCCCTTGGCGAGCGCGGACATGGCGACCGAGAAGCCCTTGCCCTCCTCGCCCAGCATCGCCGAGGCGGGCACGCGCACGTCCTCCAGGACGAGTTCGGCGGTGGCCTGGCCGCGCAGGCCGAGCTTGCCGTGGATCGGGCGACGGCTCAGGCCGGGCGTGTCGGTCGGCACCAGGAAGGCGCTCACACCCCGGTGACCGGGGGCGTCGGTGGAGCGGGCGAAGAGCAGGACGACATCCGCCCAGGTGCCGTTGGTGATGAACATCTTGGCGCCGTTGACGACGTACTCGTCCCCGTCGCGCACCGCACGGGTGGTGAGGTTGCCCGCGTCGGAGCCGGTGCCGGGCTCGGTGAGGCCGAAGCAGCCCACGTACTCGCCCGCGGTCAGCCCCGGCAGCCAGCGCCGCTTCTGCTCCTCGTCGCCCCAGGCGGCGATGGTCTTGGCCACGAGGCCGAGGGAGACGGACACGATGCCGCGCACGGAGGAGTCACCGCGGCCGAGTTCCTCGGTGACCAGGCAGTACGACAGGTGGTCGCCGCCGGAGCCGCCGTACTCCTCCGGGATCGTCAGCCCGAGGAATCCGACCTCGCCGAGCTTCTTCACGATGCCCCGGTCGACCTCCTCGGCCCGGTCCCAGGCGACCACGTGCGGGGCGATCTCGCGTGTCACGAAGTCCCGCGCGAGCCGCTGCACGGCGGCCTGCTCCTCGCTGAGCCCCAGGTTCACCACGAGATCACCTCATCCATTTAAATTAGCACTGCTAGTTTACAGCCGCAGCCCTACTATGTGCGCCATGGCCCGACCGCGCAAGCCCCTGCTCAGCACCGACCGGATCGTCCGGACGGCCCGCGAACTCGTGGACCGGGAGGGCCTGGCCGCCGTCTCCACCCGCCGGCTCGCCGCGGAGCTGGGGGTGAGCGGACCCTCGCTGTACAACCACTTCCGCACGAAGGACGAGATCCTGGAGGCGGTCGCGGACTCGGTGAGCGCGCTGGTGGACCTGTCGATGTTCGAGGACGGGCGCGCGTGGCGGACCGCGCTGCACGACTGGGCCGTCTCCTACCGGGCCGCCCTGCGCGCCCACCCCAACATCGTGCCCGTGCTCGCGCGGGGCCCCGGGCGGCGGCCGGCCGCGCTGCGGGTGGCGGACGCGGCGTACGGCGCGATGGTCGACGCGGGGTGGCCGCCGGCGCAGGCCACGTCGATCGGGGCGCTGATGCGGTACTTCATCATGGGCTCCGCGCTCGGCTCGTTCGCCGGGGGGTTCGTGGACGACGCGAGCGCGTACGACCCCGCCGACTACCCCCATCTCGGACAGGCCCATCTGCTCGCCGAGCAGCAGGAGAAGATCGACGAGCGGGCGTTCGAGACAGGGCTTTCGGCGCTGCTGGACGGGCTGGCGCAGCAGTACGAGCGGGTACGGCAGGGCGCTTAGCCCCCTGTTCCGACACTTCGGTACCCACCGAAGCGTTCCCGGCGCATCCTGGGAGGTATGACCAGGATCAAGGACCCCCGGGCCGCGGGGCTCGCCTCGCTGGCCGGGCTGATCGCGGACGAGACCCGCGCGGCGTGCCTGCTGGCCCTGCTGGACGGCCGGGCCTGGACGGCGGGCGAGCTGGCACGGCGCGCCGGGGTGGCCGCGTCGACGGTGAGCGAGCATCTCGGCAAGCTGGTGGCGGGCGGGCTGCTCGCGGAGGAGCGGCAGGGGCGGCACCGGTACGTACGGCTGGCCGATGCCCGGATGGCGACGCTGGTGGAGGACCTCGCGGCGCACGTGCCTTCGGCGGCGGGACGGCATCGCGCGCGCACCCTGCGCGAAGCCGGCGTCGAGTCGGCCATGGCGCGGGGGCGTACGTGTTACGACCACCTCGCCGGGCGGCTCGGCATCGTCCTCACGGACGCGCTGACCTCGCGGGGGCTGCTGCGGCAGGACACCGGGTTCTCCCCGACGGACGCGGGCGTCGACTGGTTCGCGACGACGGGGATTCCCCTGGCCTCCGCCGGTCGCCGCCCGCTCGCCCGCGCGTGCCTCGACTGGACGGAACGCCGCCCGCACCTCGCCGGGGTGGCGGGGGCGGCGTTGTGCCGGCACGCGCTGGATTCGGGGTGGTGCGAGCGGATCGGGAGCGAGCGGGCGGTCCGGGTGACTCCGTCGGGGGAGCGGGCGTTGTCCTCGTCGCTGGGGATCTCTCCGGGTGCGCTCGGGTGAGTCCCGGTCACGGTGGTGGGTTCGGTGGTGGGTTCGGTGGTGGGTTCGGTGGTGGGTTCGGTGGCGCGCCGCGAGCGCGGGCGCGTGGCTGATCGCGCGGTTCCCCGCGCCCCTTCGCCCCTCAGAACACCACCAGCGCCCGGCCCCCCTTCCCCATCCTCATGTTCTCGAAGGCCCCCGGGATGTCCTCCAGCCCGATGCGTTCCGTGACCAGGGTCGAGAGGTCCAGTCGGCCGGTACGGACATGTCCGGCCAGCACGGGCAGGTCGCGGGAGGGATCGCTGTCGCCGTAGACGCAGCCGGAGAGCGTGCGGCCCCAGTGGAAGAGTTCCAGGGCGTTGAAGGTGACCTGCTGGTCCTTGCCGCCGATGCCGACGACCGTCGTACGGCCGCCCCGCCGCGTGGACTCCCAGGCCGCGCGGATGCTGACCGCACGGCCCGCGCACTCGACGGCGACGTCCACGCCCTGCTGCGCGGTGAGGGCGCGGATCTCACGGGGCGTGGTGGCGGAGGCGAGGAGGTAGTCGGTGGCCCCGGCCGCGCGGGCGAGGGCCTCCTTCTCCGCGGAGACGTCGACGGCGATGATCCTGGACGCGCCCGCGATCCGCGCCGACTGGAGTGCGGCCAGCCCCACCCCGCCCGCGCCGAACACCGCGACCGTCTCCCCGGGGCGCACCCGCGCCGAGTGATGGACGGCCCCGTACCCGGTGAGCACGGCGCAGCCGAGCAGCGCGGCGTCCGCGAGCGGTACGCCCGGCGGCAGCGGGAGGACACAGGACGCGGGGACGACGGTCTCCTCGGCGAACGCGGCGACGTTCAGACCGGGATGGAGCGGGGTGCCGTCCGCCGCGTGGGCGTAGACCGAGGCCGCGCCGTTGAGCGCGTTGGCGCACAGCCAGACCTCGCCGAGCGAACAGGCGTGGCAACGTCCGCAGGCGGGCGCCCAGTTGAGGACGACGGACTCGCCGGGCGAGACATGGGTGACGTCCGGCCCCACGGCGACGACCGTCCCCGCGCCCTCATGGCCGAGCACGGCGGGGACCGGCACGCTCATCGTGCCGTCCGACAGGGACAGATCGGAGTGGCACACCCCGGCCGCCGCGAGCCGGACCCGGACCTGTCCGGGGCCCGGGTCGGGCAGCTCGATGCCGGTTATCTCCAGGGGTGCGCCGACGGCGGGAAGGACTGCGGCTCGTACGGCCATGGCGGGCGGACTCCCTCAGAACTGGAAGGACTTGGTCTGGAGGTACTCGTCGAGGCCGTGGCTGCCGAGTTCCCGGCCGACCCCGGACTGCTTGTACCCGCCGAACGGGGCGAGGGGGTTGAAGCGGCCGCCGTTGATGTCGACCTGCCCGGTGTCCATCCGCCGGGCGAAGGCGACCGCCTCGTCCTCGTCACCGGCCCAGACCGCGCCGGCGAGGCCGTACACCGTGCCGTTGGCGATGCGCAGGGCGTCGTCCTCGTCGTCGTAGGGCAGGAGGGAGAGCACCGGCCCGAAGATCTCCTCCTGGGCGATGGTCATCTCCGGTGTCACGTCGGCGAAGACGGTCGGGCTGACGAAGTAGCCCTTCTCACGCGGGGCGCCGGGCCCGCCCGCGACCAGCCGGGCGCCCTCGGCGACGCCCTTCTCGATGTAACCGCGCACCCGTTCCTGCTGCTTGGCGTTGACCAGCGGTCCGATGCGGTCGCCGTACTTCTCGGCGGCGGCCGCGGCCAGCGAGACGGCCTCCTCGTACCGGTCGCGGTGGACCAGCATCCGGGTCCAGGCGCTGCACGTCTGCCCGGAGTTGGACATCACGTTGGCCACGCCGACGTTGACCGCCTTGGCGAGGTCGGCGCTCGGCAGGATGACGTTGGCGGACTTGCCGCCGAGTTCGAGGGCGACCCGCTTCACGGCCCCGCCGGCCAGCGCGCCGATCCGGCGGCCGACGGCGGTGGAGCCGGTGAAGGAGACGAGGTCCACGTCCGGGTGCCCGGCGAGGGCCTGCCCCGCGACCGGCCCGAGACCGGTGACGAGGTTGAACACGCCCGCGGGGACGCCCGCCTCGTGCACCGCCTCGGCGAACAGCTGGGCGGTGAGCGGGGTGTCCTCGGCGGGCTTGAGGACGACGGTGCAGCCCGCGGCGAGCGCGGGGGCGGCCTTGGCGACGATCTGGTGCAGCGGGTAGTTCCAGGGGGTGATCGCGCCGACCACGCCGACGGGCTCGTGCAGGACGGTGGAGTTGCCGACCTTCTCCTCGAAGGGGCGGCTCGCGGCGAGTTCGGCGTAGGTGCCGGCGACCACGATGGGCAGGCCCGCGTGCACGGCCTCCGAGAACGCGGGCGGCGAGCCGAGTTCGGCGGTGACCGTCTCGGCGATCTCGTCCTTGCGGGCCGCGAGGGCGTCCCGGAGAGCGGTGAGGCGGGCGGCGCGCTCGGCGGGCGGCGTGGCGGCCCAGCCGGGCAGGGCGGCACGGGCCGCGCGGACGGCGGCGTCCACGTCCTCGGGGCCGCCGGCCGGGACCCGGGCGATGACCTGCTCGTCGGCCGGGTTCACGACCTCGATCATGTCGCCCGGGTTCGCGGCGGGGCGCCAGGCGCCGTCGATGTACAGCCCGTCGTGTGCCTTCATGCTGCTTCCTCCCGGCGGATCTCCGCGTCGTCCGCCCCACAAACTAGCGGCGTTAGTTTTGCGGCGCCAGACGCTCTCGCCGAGCGGCCTCACCTGGTCGCGGTGAGGTGGGCGAAGACCACGACGTTGCTGGAGTACCCGTTGCGCCTGTTGTACAGGCCCCCGCAGGTGAGCACGCGCAGCTCCGGGCGGCGGGAGCGGCCGTACACCTCCTTGTCGGGGAAGCCGGACTTGTCGAAGACCTGGACCCGGTCCACGGTGTAGACGGCGGTACGGCCGTCCGCGCGCCGCGCCTCGATCGCCTTGCCGGGCTTGATCAGCGGGAGGGCGGCGAAGACCGCGGGCCCGGACGGGGTGTCCCGGTGGCCGACGGCGATCGCGGTGCCCGCCTCCCCCGGGGTGGCGCCGCCCTCGTACCAGCCTGCCGTCTTCGGACGGTCGAACGGCGGTGTCTCCAACTGCCGGTCGCCGCCGAGCCGTACGCCGGTGACCGGGGCGTCGATGCCGAGCGAGGGAATGCGCAGGGAGGTGGGCCGGGAGCGGGGCAGCGGGCGGGCCGAGCCGGTCCCCGCCCGGCTCCCGCCGCGCCCGTCGGCCGCGCCCGGGTCCGCCCCGGCGGCGGTGACGGCGTCCTGGCCGTCCGTGCGGCCCGGTGCGCCGTCGTCCCCGCACCGGCTGACGAGCGTCACCAGGACGGCCGTGAGCACGGCCGTCCTGGTGAGGCGGTAGGCGCGGGTCCGGTACCAGGGCCTGCGTCTGCGCCTACGCGGCGCCATGCGGCCGTCGGCGGCTGCGCCGGACGTACGCGGCTCCGCCGACCGCGATCAGGCCCACCGCCGCGGCGGCGCCCACCGGGGAGTACGCGGCCGCGGTGTCGACGAGCCCGCCGCCGCCCGCGTGCACCCCGCCCTGCGGGTCGCCGTGGTCGTCGCCCTCGCCCCAGCTCGTGTCGTTGTGCTGCTGCGGGTCTTCGTGCTGCTGCGGGTCGCCGATCTGGCCGGGCGCACCCTGGGCGCCGTTCTCCCGGCAGTTGACCCGGAAGACCTTCTCCTTGAGGGCGCCGGCCACCGTCCAGGTGATCCGGTACTGGCCGTCCGCGAGCCCCAGCGGGTCGGTGTGCCCGGCCCCCGCGGCGAGCTGGATGGTGCCGGTGACGGTGGCCGCGGTGGGCAGCGGAGGCTGCGGCGTGATGGTGTAGGCGATGACGGGCAGCACGTCGAAGTTGACGGCGTCGAGGTAGAACCGGCAGACCGTGGGGTCGTCCTTCGAGACGCCGAAGGGCGTGCCGACCCGGTGGACTCTGATGTCGCCGTTCTCCCCTTGGGCCATGGCGTTCGGTGCCGCCACCCACGAGGCGCCCGCCGCGGCGAGTGCGGTCAGGACGACGGTGGCGCCGGCGCGGGTGCCGGCGGTGCGTGGGAATGTCCGGGTGGGCATGCGCATTTCCTCCGAGTCAGACGATTTTCATACAAATCGATCTCGTCTGGACTCTGCCCAATGCGCCCGGCGGCCGACGGCACCGACGCCCGGCGCGCCGTCAGATATCCCCCTGGCGGCGCAATGTGAGGAAACGTCCCTCCGTCAGGGCGCCGGGGACAACTCGACGGGGATGCCGTTGAGAACCGCGTTGCCCGACAGCGGGTCGAGCAGGGTGCCGTCGAGGAGTTGGTTGACGTTGACGCCCGGGGTGGTGGCGGCGTGCGCGAGCCGGGCGCCGGGGCGGTCGTGGCCCCAACCGTGCGGCAGGCTGACCACACCGGGCCGCACGGCGTCGGTGACCTCGGCCGGTGCCACCAGCTCGCCGCCGGCGCCCTTGACGCGCACCTGCGCGCCGTCCCGGATGCCGAGCCGGGCCGCGTCCTCGGGGTGCACGTGCAGGGTGCAGCGGTTGCTGCCGCCGGTGAGCGCGGGGACGTTGTGCATCCAGCTGTTGTTGGAGCGCAGATGGCGGCGGCCGACGAGGACCGGCCCCGCGGGGCGCTCGTCGCGGGCCGCGCGCAGCCGGGGCAGGTCGGCGGCGATCGGCCCGGGCAGCAACTCCACCTTGCCGCTGCGGGTCTTGAGGGGCCCCGGGAGGCGCGGGCGCAGGGGGCCGAGGTCGATGCCGTGCGGGTTGGCGAGGAGCACGGTCAGGGTCAGCCCGTCCGGGCGGGCGCCGAAGCCGTCGCCGTAGGGGCCGAGGCGCAGCATCAGGTCGAGCCGGCGTTCGGGTCCGGTCTCACCGGTGAGCGAAGCGGCGAGTTCGCCCGGATCACGGCCGTACACGGGCGAGCCGGGGTCCCGTACGGCCTTGCCGAGGGTCTGCTCGACGACCAGCGCGTCCACGGCGCCGGGGTCGGCGCCGTGCATGCCGGTGGCCGCGAGGGTGAGCCGGGCGAGGATCTCGGTCTCGGCCATGCGGCCGGGCTCCAGCGGGATCGCGGGGCGGGTGTAGCGGACCTGGTTGCGCACGGCGAAGGCGTTGAAGGCGAAGTCGTGGTGCGGGCTTTGCGAGGGCGGCGGCGGGGGCAGCACGACGTGGGCGTGGCGCGAGGTCTCGTTGAGGTACGGGTCGACGCTGACCAGGAAGTCGAGGGAGCCGAGGGCCTTGTCGAGGCGGTTGCCGTCGGGCGCGGACAGCACCGGGTTGGCGGCCACCACGATCAGCGCCCGGATCGGCTCGCCCTCCTCGGTCGCGGTGTCGATCTCCTCGGCGAGCGCGGCGAGCGGCAACTCGCCTTTCGCCTCGGGGTGCCGGCGTACCCGCGAGTGCCAGCGGCCCAGCGCGAAACCGTGGCCGGGGCCCGCCGGGCGGGGGGTCCTGGCGGTGGCGGCCAGCGGGAAGAGGGCGCCGCCGGGCCGGTCCAGGTTGCCGGTGAGGATGTTCAGCACATCGACCAGCCAGCTCGCGAGGGTGCCGTGCGGGACGGTGCAGCTGCCGATGCGGGCGTAGACGGCGGCGGTGCGGGCGGCGGCGAGTTCGCGGGCGAGGGCGCGGATCTCGTCCGCCTCGACGTCGCAGGCGGCGGCGACGGACTCGGGGGTGAAGTCGCCGAGCGCCGCCCGGAGTTCCTCGACACCCTCGACATGCGGGGCGAGGCCGGCGAGGTCCACCAGGCCCTCCGCGAACAGCACCTGCGCCATCGCGGCGAGCAGCAGCGCGTCGGTGCCGGGCCGGATCGCCACGTGCCGGTCGGCGAGCCGGGCGGTGCGGGTGCGGCGCGGGTCGACCACCGTCAGGTGTCCGCCGCGCGCGCGAAGCGCCTTGAGCCGGCCCGGGAAGTCGGGGGCGGTGCACAGACTGCCGTTGGACTCCAGCGGGTTGGCGCCGATGAGGAGCAGATGGTCGGTGCGGTCCAGGTCGGGTACGGCGATGGCGTGGGCGTCGCCGAACAGCAGCCCGCTGGAGACGTGCTTGGGCATCTGGTCCACCGTGGAGGCGGTGAACAGGCTCCGGGTGCGCAGGGCACCGAGCAGGACCGGGGGGTAGAGGGCGCCGGCCATGGTGTGCACGTTGGGGTTGCCGAGGACGACGCCGAGCGCGTCGGGGCCGTACCGCTCCACCACGGGGCGCAGCCCGGCGGCCACCGCGTCGAACGCCTCCTCCCAGCCGGCCTCGCGCAGCCGGCCGTTCTCCCGCACGAGCGGGGTGCGCAGCCGGTCGGGGTCGCCGTCGAGGGCGCCGAAGGCGGCGCCCTTGGGGCAGATGAAGCCCTTGCTGAAGACGTCCTCGCCGTCGCCGCGGGCGCCGGTGACACGGCCGCCGTCGATGGTGAGGGTCAGTCCGCAGGTGGCCTCGCACAGCGGGCAGATGCGCAGGGCGGTGCGGGACACGGGTCCTCCCGGAGGGTCGGCGGCGGCACGACGGGGAGCCTACCGACCGGTTGGCATGTGCGGGAGCCCCTGCGACGGACCTCTCAGTCGAGCAGCCGCCCCAGGTACGCCCGCAGCAGTTCCCGGGTCTCGCGGATGATCGCCTCGTCGCCTGCCGGATCGACCCGGAAGGCCAGTTGGACCAGGGTGTCCGCGCTCTCCACGGCCACCAGGAAGGCCCGCCGCAGGTCCTCGTCGGGGGTGCGGCCGATATAGGCGGCGAGCAGTTCCGAAAGCCGGTCGGCGACCCGGCTGTTGGGCTCGTCCTGGCGGGCGCCGACCGGGATCTGGTTGCCGAAGTCGACCAGCGAGAAGCCGGGCGCGGTGCGCTTCATCATCAGGTACTCGTCCAGGACCGCGTCCATCGCGGCCCGCCAGTCCCCCACCGCCGCCCGCTCCAGGCGCTCGATGACGTGCTCGGTGAACAGCTCCAGATTGCGCTGCGCGAGGGCGTCGACCATCTGCCGCTTGTTGGCGAAGAAGCGGTAGACCGAGCCGATGGGCACGCCGGCGCGCACCGCGACGGCACGGGTGCTCAGTCCGTCGTAGCCCACCTCGTCGAGGAGTTCGGCGCAGGCGTCGAGGATCCTGGCCAGCCGTTCGGCGCTGCGTCGCTGGACGGGGGCGCGGCGGAGCGAGGTCGCGTGGGGCACGGGCTTCATGATGCCTTTCCGCCGGGGTCCGGTGAACCTGGTCCCAGGGTACGGAGAAGCGTGACCGAAGCCCTCAGCCGTCCGACTGTCGGTCGGTTCCCGGGCCGGACGGCCGGGGTGCCCGGGTGACGGACACCGTTATGTCGGCGGTGCTCTGGACCGGCTTTCCGTGGACGGCCCACACCGTGCCGTCGTCGGCGTACAGGCGGGCGGTGACGTGGTGGGTGCCGTGCGGGACGAACCGGCCGGGCAGACGGTACTCGGGGGTGCGCAGCCGGGCGACCCGGCGGCCGTCCACGAAGAGGCAGGCGAGTCCGCGCCCGGTCACCGCCCTCGGGCGGGCGCCGGGCGTGGAGACCCGGAAGTGGCGGAAGGTCAGCCGCACGTCCCAGCCGTCCGCGGTGTCCGGGGTGACCTCGACGCCGACCTGGGGAGCGTCCCTGCCGTCGATCTCGCGCAGATGGCGGCCGGTGCCGTCGGTGTCGTCCAGCACCTTGCCGACGGGCGAGGGCGCGGCGGCGCCGGCCGTGCCCGCGCCGCCGCCGGTACCCGTGCCTCCCCGCGCCGTACCGCAGCCCGCCGCGCCGAGCGGCAGCAGAAGGCACACCGCGAGCGCGGCCAGGCGTCCTCGGGTCTCCCTCGTCCACGACATGCCCGGGAGCGTAGAACACCGCGCCGGGCCCGGGAATCCGCCTGAAGTCGGGTTCCGGACCTACCCCGGAGGGAGGAGGGGCCCTCGGTGGGCGGAACGTCCCGGAGTGCGCCCGGCGGACCCGCCGGACCACGACACCGACCCGGCCCGCCCTCTTGCGCGCGGCTCCGCGCATTCCTACGGTGTTGCATAGGAATCAGCGGATGCACTCAGAAGCGCAAAGGAGCGTGGGGGCGACCATGAGCGGGGACGCGCGCAAGACCGCCGAGGGGCTGTCGTATCTGACCGGGTTCGGCAACGAGCACGCCTCGGAGGCGGTGCCGGGCGCCCTGCCCGAGGGCCGCAACTCGCCGCAGCGCGCACCGCTCGGCCTGTACGCGGAGCAGCTCAGCGGCTCGGCCTTCACCGAGCCGCGCGCGCACAACCGCCGCTCGTGGCTGTACCGGATCCGCCCGTCGGCCGCGCACCCGCGGTTCACCCGTACCGCCAACGGCCCGATCCGCACGGCACCCTTCACCGAGACCGTGCCCGACCCCAACCGGCTGCGCTGGAACCCGCTGCCCGAGCCGGCCGCGGGCACCGACTTCCTCGGGGGCCTGTGGACGCTCGGCGGCAACGGCGACGCGACCCAACGAGCGGGCATGGCCGTGCACCTGTACCACGCCAACGCCTCGATGGAGCGCGTCTTCTCCGACGCCGACGGCGAGTTGCTGATCGTCCCGGAGCGCGGCGGGCTGCTGCTGCACACCGAGTTCGGGCGGCTGCACGTGGAGCCCGCGCACGTGGCGCTGATCCCGCGCGGGGTGCGGTTCCGGGTGGAGCTGCTGGACGAGTCGGCCCGCGGCTACGTCTGCGAGAACTACGGGGCGCCGTTCCGCCTCCCGGACCTCGGCCCGATCGGCGCCAACGGCCTCGCCAACGCACGGGACTTCCGCGCGCCGGTCGCCGCGTACGAGGAGACCGGGGGCCCGGTGGAGGTGGTGAACAAGTTCTGCGGCAACCTCTGGACGGCCCAGTACGACCACTCGCCCCTCGACGTGGTCGCCTGGCACGGCAACCATGTGCCGTACGTCTACGACCTGCGCCGCTTCAACGTGATCGGCACCATCTCCTACGACCACCCGGACCCCTCCATCTTCACGGTCCTGACCGCCCCCTCGGACACCCCGGGCCTGGCCGGCGTCGACTTCGTCGTCTTCGCGCCGCGCTGGCTGGTGGGCGAGGACACCTTCCGGCCGCCGTACTTCCACCGGAACGTGATGAGCGAGTACATGGGTCTGATCGAGGGCGCCTACGACGCGAAGACCGCCGGCCCGGGGGGCTTCGTGCCGGGCGGTGGCTCGCTGCACAACATGATGTCGGCGCACGGCCCGGACCGGGAGACGTTCGACCGGGCGAGCGCGGCCGAGCTGAGGCCGCAGAAGATCGACGACGGCCTCGCCTTCATGTTCGAGACCCGCTGGCCGGTGACGCTCACCCCGCACGCGGCCGGCGCCGACCACCTCCAGCAGGACTACGACGACGTGTGGCGGGGCCTGACGCCGGACTTCCGTATCTGACACGTGTGTTGCGCCCGTTGTTGCCGACCGGTACGGATATCAGCGTGACCTCCTTCGCCCCTGACTCGATCGTCCTGAACCGCAAGCTGCCGCTCTGGTATCAGGTGTCGCAGTCGCTGCGCGCCTCCATACTGGGCCGCTCGCCAGCGGACCCGCTGCGCCTGCCCACCGAGGAGCGCCTCGCGGAGCACTACGGGGTGAGCGTGCTGACCATGCGGCAGGCGCTGAAGGAGCTGGAGGACGAGGGGCTGATCAGCCGGCACCGGCGGCGCGGCACCTTCATCGAGCCCGATGCCCGGCGCGGCGCCCCGGTGCGGCTGCTGGGCTCGGTGGACGCGATCGTGGCCCAGCAGTCCGGGATGCGCACGGAACTGCTGGGCCACGGGCCCGCGCCGGTGCCGGGCGGACTCGCCGACTGCTTCCCGGACCTCACCGAGGTGGCCTCGTACCACCGGCTGCGCTTCGACGAGCAGACCGACGAACCGACCAACCACGCCGTCAACCACGTGCGCCCCGAACTGGCCGCGCGGATCGACCTGGACGATCTGATCCGCTGGCCGATGACGAAGGTGCTGCGGGACGTCGTCAAGGCCGACATCAGCCGCATCACGGACACGGTGGAGGCCCGGCTCGCCGACCCGGAGACCGCACGTCTCCTCCAGGTCCCGCTGCTCAGCCCGATCCTGCACTACACCGGCATCACCTACGACACCGAGGGCCGGGTGCTGGACGTGGCGGTCATCCACTACCGGGGCGACCGCTTCTCCTTCACGGTGACCTTGGACGCCACCTGACCCGCCCGCCGGTCCCGGCCCGTACGATGCCCAGCGTGCCGTACGACGACGACGCTCCGCTGCTGGCGGACCTCATGCCGTGGTCCGTCGCACCGCTGCGGCCGGGCCGCACCTGGCCGACCGCGCCCGACCCGGCCTCGCTGAAAGCCCGCTGGGACACCCTGCTGAAGGCCGAACCGCCGGACCGCGAGGTCCTGTTCGAGCCGAGCAGGGCCCGCACCCTGCACTCGGCCGTGGGCCAGCTGCCCGGTCAGCCGACCGGCACGGAGCGCCTGGCACGCGCCGAGGGACCCTGCCCGGAGCCGGTCCGGGTCCTGGCGGCCCCCTTCGACGAGCAGTGGCTGATCCCGGACCACCGCCTGCTCGACGCGGCCCGCCCGGAGCTGTGGCGCGTGGCGGACGCCGACCAGATCTTCCTGGTGGAGACCCCGGACGACCGCCACCCCGTGCTGGCCACGTCCCTGCTGCCCACCCTCCGCACCGGCCGCGTCCGCCCCCTCCACCGTCGGCCCGCCGCCACGGACCCCAATCTGGCCCCCGGTCTCCTGGACCACCTGACGGCCCGACTCGGCGTCCGGGTCACCCCCCTCGACCTGCTGTCCTGGTTCCTGGCCGCGACCCGCCCCGACCACACGGTCCCCCTGACCTCCGACCCGGAACTCTGGTCGGCGGGAGTGGCGTCGGGCCGCCGCACCCTGTGGCTGCTGCGCCGCGACGGCGACCGCCCCAAACTGCCGGGCGGGCGCCGCCCCTACGTCCGCGCGCCCCTGCCGCCCCGCCCCTCGGCCCTCCACTACGACCCCGAGGAGCAGACCCTCCGTCTGGACGAGGGCCGCGTCTCCCCCGTGCCTCCGGAGGCCTGGGACTACGAGCTGAACGGGGCCCGCGTCCTGGAGTCGTGGTTCACCTCGCGCACGGCCGCGGCGGCTCCCGGCACGCTGGGGACGATCCGCCCGGCGAGCTGGCCGCAGTCCTGGACCTCGGAGCTGCTGGAGCTGATCACGGTGCTGGCGCTGCTGGCCGGACTCCGCCCGCGGCGACCCGAGCCGGAGGTGACCTCTCCGATCACCGCGGACGATCTCCGGCGCTCGGGCATCCTCCCGCCGCCACCCGCGTCCCGCCGCCCTGCCTCGGTCCTGGACCACCCCGAGGAAGGCCCGGAGGGCCAGTTCGCCCTGTTGTAGCCGTTCCGCCTAGTGCGGGGAGTACGCGTCCAGGACCCTCCCCAACGCCCGCTCGAAGACCGCCTCCATGTCCACCGGCCCCGGGTCCTGCGCGAACGCCTCCGCCAGCCTCGGGTACGTCCCGGACGCCACCTGCCGCGCCAGATACGCCCCTCGCACCGCGGTCTCCTCGTCCTCCGACCACGGCAGCGCCCGCACCCGCTCGGCGGTGTCCAGCTCGTTGCGCACATACGTCGTCACCACGCCATTGACCATGGCGACGAGTTCGAGCTTCGTCCCGTAGGGGGCCTCCAGCGGGTCCAGACACGCCAGGCAGTGCTCCAGATACCGCAGCGTGTGCGGACTGAACCCGTACACCGGCGACATGAGCCGCGGCATCCACGGATGCCGGCGCATCAGCGCCCGTGCCTGGTGCGCCACCCGCATCAGCTCCGCCCGCCAGTCGCCACCCGGCTCCCACAGGACGTGCTCCGCGGCGACCGCGTCCATCATCAGCTCGTACAGGTCCTCCTTGCGCGGCACGTAGTTGTACAGGGACATCGTCCCGCACCCCAGCTCCGCCGCGACCTGCCGCATCGACACCGCGTCGAGCCCCCGCTCGTCGGCGATCCGCACGGCCGCGGCCGCGATGTCGTCGCGGCTGTACGCCGGCCTCGGCCCACGCCCGGTGCGCTCGGGGCGCGCCCAGATCACCTCGGGTACGGCCCCTCGGACTGCCATGTCATCACCTCGGCCACCATCCTAGTTACGTACACCGTACGTAGTGCGCTATGGTCGCCCCATGACGACTACGTACACCGTACTTAGTGAAGGCCTGGAAAAGCGCTTCGGGGACACCCACGCCCTGCGCGGGCTCGATCTGGCGGTCGCGCGGGGCACCGTCTGCGGGCTGCTGGGGCCGAACGGCGCGGGGAAGACCACCGCCGTCCGCCTGTTGACCACGCTGCTGCGGCCGGACGCCGGCTCCGCGCGGATCGCCGGGCACGACCTCGTGCGGGAGGCCGCCGCCGTGCGGCGCCTGATCGCGGTCACCGGCCAGTACGTCTCGGTCGACGGCGATCTCACCGGCCGGGAGAACCTGCGGCTGTTCGCCCGGCTGCACCGGGTCCGCGGGCCGGCCGCGCGCGCCGACGAGCTGCTGGAGCGCTTCGGACTCACCGGGACCGCCGACCGCAAGGCCTCGGCGTACTCGGGCGGCACGCGGCGCCGCCTCGACCTCGCCGCGAGCCTCGTGCGCCGCCCGGAGGTGCTCTTCCTGGACGAGCCGACGACCGGCCTCGACCCGGCGAGCCGCGGCGACATCCGACAGGCGGTACGGGAACTCGCGGCGGACGGCACGACGGTGCTGCTGACCACGCAGTACCTGGAGGAGGCCGACCAGCTCGCCGACGACATCGCCCTGATGGACCGGGGCCGGATCGCGCACACCGGCTCGCCCGCCGGACTCAAGGCGCTCATCGGGTCGTACGCCGAGGCCGTGGTCGCCCATGAGGACGCGCTCGGCACGGCCGCCGCCGTACTGGACCGGCTCACCGGCCGGGAACCGGCGTTCGACCGCGAGCGCACCGCCGTCGGCGTCCTCACCACCGACCCCACACTGACCCTGCCCCGGCTGGTGCGCGAACTCGACGCGGCGGGCGTTCCGTTGCTCGACGCGAGCCTGCGCCCGCCCACCCTGGACGACGTCTTCCTGCGGCTCACCGGGACCCGGGCCGCGACCAGGGCCGAAGCCGGAGCCGGGAGCGAAGCCGCGGCCGGTCCCGCCGCCGACACCACCGAGGAGCACACCGAATGAGGGCCCTGGCGTACGACGGACTCGCCCTGACGGGACGGCAGTTGCGCCGCGTCCGCAACAGTCCGGGCCTCGCGGTCCTGACCCAGATGATGCCGATCAACATGCTGCTGTTCTTCGGCTACGTCTTCGGCAGCGCGCTGGCGATGCCCGGCCGGGAGTACCGCGCCTTCCTCGTACCGGGCCTGCTGGCCGCGACCGCGGCGGGCGGGCTGATGACGGGGATGTTCCAGGCCGCCGCGGACACCCACCGGGGCGTGACGGACCGGCTCCGCACGCTGCCGGTGAGCCGGGCCGCCGTGCCGCTCGGACAGGCGGTCGCGGACCTCGTCGTCACCGCCGTCGGCACGATCCCGCTGCTCCTGGTGGCGCTCGCGGTGGGATGGCGGATCGAGGGGCCGGCGCCCGAGGCCGTCGGCGCGGTGGGGCTGTTGCTGCTGTTCCGCTTCGCCTGCACCTGCGCCGGCGTGTGGCTGGGCCTGCTCACCCGCAGCGAGGAGGCGGCCGGGCAGCTCGGCGCCGCCTCCTTCGTACTGCCGCTGCTGTCCGACGCGTACATCCCGACGGACCATCTGCCGGGATGGCTGCGGACACTCGCCGAGTGGAACCCGATCAGCGCGGTGACCACCGCCCTGCGGGACCTGTTCGGCAACGCGCCGGTGCCGCGCGGCGCCGCCTGGCCGGTGGCCCATCCGGTCGCCGGTTCGCTCGCCTGGAGCCTCGTCCTGATCGCGGCGTTCCTGCCGCTCGCGGTGCGCCGTCACAGCCGCGGGGAGTGACATACGCGGTACTGACAAACCCGCCCAAGGGGGAGATCATCCACCCCATGGAACACCCCATGGAACACCAGCCGCCGCCCCTGGAGGGCATCACCGTCGTCGCCGTCGAACAGGCCGTGGCCGCGCCCTTCGCGACCCGGCAGCTCGCCGACCTGGGGGCCCGGGTCATCAAGGTGGAGCGGGTGGACGGGGGCGACTTCGCGCGGGGCTACGACACGGCGGCGGGCGGGCTCGCCTCGCACTTCGTGTGGTGCAACCGCGGCAAGGAGTCCATCGCGCTCGACCTGAAGGACCCGCGCGGCCTGGACGTCGTACGGCGGCTGGTCGCGGACGCGGACGTGTTCGTGCAGAACCTGGCGCACGGGGCGGCGGCCCGGCTGGGCCTGGACGCGGCGACCCTGTGCGCGGCGCATCCGCGGCTGGTCGCCGTGGACATCTCGGGCTACGGCCCCTCGGGACCGTACGCGGACAAGCGGGCCTACGACATGCTGGTGCAGTGCGAGGCGGGTCTGGTGTCGGTCACCGGGACGCCGGAGCAGCCGGTGAAGGCGGGAATCCCGGCGGCGGACATCGCGGCGGCCATGTACGCGTTCTCGGGGGTGCTGGCCGCGCTGGTCCGCCGGGGCGCCACCGGGCGCGGCGGGCCGGTGGAGGTGTCCCTGCTGGACTCGCTGGCCGAGTGGATGGGACATCCGCTGCACCACACGATGCACGGGGGCGAGCCCCCGGCGCGCACCGGTCTCGCGCACCCCGTCATCGCGCCCTACGACGGCTACGCGACGGCGGACGGCGGCCGGGTGCTGTTGTCGGTGCAGAACGACCGGGAGTGGCGGCGACTGGCCGAACAGGTCATGGAGAGTCCGGAGTTGGGGACGGACCCGCTGTTCGCGACGAACGCGGCGCGGGTCGCGCACCGGGCGGAGACGGACGCGGCGGTGGCGCGGGCGCTCGGCGCGCTGGACGCCGACGAGGCGATGGCGCGCCTGGAGAAGGCGGGCATCGCCTGTGCGCGGCTGCGGGATCTGCGCGAGCTGGCCGAGCATCCGCAGCTGGCGGCCCGGGAGCGCTGGCGTCAGGTGGGTTCGCCGGTGGGGCCGTTGCGGGCGCTGCTGCCGCCCCTCACGCTGCCGGGCGGGGACGAGGCGCGGATGGGCGACGTGCCCGCGCTCGGACAGCACACCGGGGCGCTGCTGCGCGCCGTGGGGATGACGGACGACGAGATAGCAGCGCTGCGCCGGGACGGTGTGGCGGCCGAAGCGCGGGCCCTGGACGGGAGCCAGGACCGCCGGTTCGCCCGGTGAGCGCCGGGTGGGCGCTCAAGGGGCCGAGCAGTGGCCGGATCGGGGCCGGATCATGGCCGGATCGGGGCCGGACCAGTGGCCGGCCGGTGACCGGCTAGTGGCCGCCGAACAGTGAACGACGCAGTCGGCGCAGTGGTGCGAACAGGGAGACCCGCCGGACCCGCGCGCCCCGGTCGCTGTGCGTGCGCCGGGTGTCCCGCGCCGTCAGCTCCCGCATCAGCGAGGTCGCCTCGACGGTCTTCTGCTGCGGTATGGCGGGACCACCCAGCACCGCCAGATGCCGGTCGAGGCGCGAACTGGTCGCACTGCTCCCGCAGGTGATCGCAGGGACCCTGGCCCTGTTGCGCACTGTTATCTGTTCCATGTCACTCCCCACCCGTACGAGTCCACCCGGCCCCGGGCAGAGTAACCCTATCTCCCCACCAGGGCACGCGTGTATCGCGCCTACAGGATTCACCTTTCCCGTAAGGGGGTTGACCATCCCGCGCTGACTACTCTCCGAATCCGACCGGTTTCAGGGCGAGTTGGACAACAGGCTGGCCGACGGCCCGCGCCGGTTCACCGTTCCCGGGCAGTCGTCACGGCGCGTGACGACCACCGGGCCCCGACCCCCTCGTGATCAAGGGCGTGTCGCCCCCGCGGGGCCCCGGGGTGACGGCGGACCCCCACGACGGTCCGGAAGCGGTCACTCCGCCGCCGCGACCACACGCGCCCGCACCGGTCCCGGCGCGGGCGGGGGAAGCGGCACGGAAGCGGCCGGGAACGTGGTCCATCTCACGCGCCCGGCCGGCCCACCGGCGGAGGCCCCATCGGCCAGGGTCCCCGCCGCCGCGGTGGGCGACCCCGCCGGTGCACACGGCGGGCTCGCCCGGGAGGTACCAGGTATCACGTCGACGCCTCGGGCCGGTCCGCGAGTTCACCCTGACGGGCGGGCCCGGTGGTGCGCCGTGCGGTGCTCACCCGAACGGGTCAGCCGGCGGCGTTGGTGAGCACCGGCAGGTAACCGCCGGACTGGCCGTCCGCGGTGGGGTGGTACGACTCGGTCAGGTCGAGCACGTTGAGGCTGTGGAGCCAGGAGCTGCCGGAGCAGATCTCGTGGGTGGAGAAGGCGCTGCGGACGTCACCGAAGGCGAAGCCGTGCGCCGAGACGCGGGTCTGGATGGTGTTGTCCAGGACGTCGGCCGCGTCGTTTATCGCCGAACGCTTGGTGTCGGACAGACCGAGGCAGGTCTGGCCGAGCAGGTAGAAGCGCGGGTAACCGACCACGACCACACGGGCGTTGGGCGCCTTGGAGTGGATGGCGTTGTAGACGGTGTCGAGCTTCCCGGGCAGCGTGGAGGTGATGTACGACTCCGCGCTGGAGATGGCGGACAGACAGGTGCTGTCCGAGTTCAGCACGCACGTCTGCATGACGTTCGCGAAGCCGGCGTCGTTGCCGCCGATGCTGATGGACACCAGCGAGGTGGAGGAGTTGAGCGAGCCGAGCTGGTTGGCCATCACATCGTCCGTCGTGGCGCCCGAGCACGCGTTGAAGGAGAACGAGGCCGGGCTGTGCGCGGCGTTCCAGAGGTAGGCGGCGGCCTTGGTGCTCCGGTCGCAGGAGCCGCTGGAGCTGATGTAGCTGCCGGAGCCGACGCCGGAGGCGTAGGAGTCGCCCAGCGCGACATAGCCACCGCTGTTGGAGGCCGCCTGCGCCGACGCGGCCTGCGTGAAGCCGAGACCGAGGGCGAGGAGGAGTGGAGCAACGAGTCCGACAAGTCGGGAACGTCTCATGGTATCTCCCAGGTGAGCAGGAAGTCTGCGGCAACTTAAGTAGCAACTACGCGCGTTGACCGGAAGTGTTCATGCCAAGAATTTTTGACTCTCAATAAGACTGACTTCAAAGATTTACCGCTCATGTATTGCGCGTACATGTCAAATGTGTTGACGGGCCCTCAGACACGTGCTCCCGTAGGGTTCCAGGGGGGAACGGCCGCCTTGACGCCCCCTCGGGTCTGCGTCACATTGAAGCCCGGCATCCGGCGCTCCGGGGGGCAAAGTCGCCAATGCGCACCTTACGGATCAACAGGGATCTGTCGCCGCTGCTCGCGGGAGCCGCCGCCGCCGTCGCGACGGCCGGCGCGCTGTTCGCCCTCACCGGCTCCGACTCCGCGCTGCGCGGCCCGTGCGCGCTCCTGTTCCTCCTGTGCGCGCCGGCCGCGTCGATCGCCACCGCGCTGCGCGGCCTCGACCCCTTCACCCGGACGCTGTGCGCGCTCGCGGGCTCGGTCGTCGTCGACATGCTGGTGGCCCAGGCGATGCTCGCGCTGCACCACTGGTCCGTCCGCGGCGGGGTGGCCGTGATCGCCGTACTGAGCCTGCTGCTTCTGCTCCTCACGCTTCTCCGGGACCGGGTTCATCGCGGTTCCCCGGGACCGGATTCCCGGTAAAAGCACACAAGAGTGAGCAAGGTGAGCCACTGTTACGCAACGGACCAATCATGGGAAAGGTGAGACACCTTCCAGGTCTTGCCTTTCGGGCTCAACCGTCAATACCGTCATACATCTCAACCGCATCGGTTCGCCGACGCGCGGCCCATGGGGAGGGCCGGGCACCACGGTGACACCGGTGCGGAGCGCGGTAGGGGGGTGCCGTGCTCGGTGACCGCGAGCGGTGACCGGGCCGGGCCGCGCGACCGGCCGTCGTCGCTCGACCGGCGGCCCGGACAGCTTTGCCAAGCTCGTCCACGGGTACGGAGTTCCGCTCGCCGTGCCCTGGAGGAGAACCCCCCTTTCGAACCGGACCCTGAGCCGGGCTGCCCCGGGGCGGGCGGTCCACCGGACGAGAGGGAAGACAAAATGAGTTCAGCGCTGCGCCCGCCGAGTCCGGGCCGCGAACCGCTGCTCGTCCCGCACTACCGGCCCATCTCCTCGCACCTCGCGATCACCCCGCCGGTGAGCGTGGTGATCCCCGCCATGAACGAGGCGAGGAACCTGCCCTACGTCTTCGAGAGCCTTCCCGACTGGATCCACGAGGTCGTCCTCGTGGACGGCAACTCCACCGACGGGACCGTCGAGGTGGCCCGGTCCCTGTGGCCGCGGCTCAAGGTCGTCCCACAGCGCGGCCGGGGCAAGGGGGACGCCCTGATCACCGGGTTCGAGGCATGCACCGGCGACATCATCGTGATGGTCGACGCGGACGGCTCGGCCGACGGCGGCGAGATCGTCAGTTACGTCTCCGCGCTGGTCTCCGGCGCCGACTTCGCCAAGGGCTCCCGCTTCGCCAACGGCGGCGGCACCGACGACATGACCTTCGTCCGCAAGCTCGGCAACTGGGCGCTGTGCACGGTCGTCAACCGCAAGTTCGGCGCCCGCTACACCGACCTCTGCTACGGCTACAACGCGTTCTGGCGGCACTGCCTCGACAAGATCGACCTCGACTGCACCGGCTTCGAGGTCGAGACGCTGATGAACATCAGAGTGGTCAAGGCGGGCCTGAGAGTGCAGGAGATCCCGAGCCACGAGTACCTGCGCATCCACGGCGCCAGCAATCTGCGGGCGGTGCGCGACGGCCTGCGGGTGCTGAGGGTGATCCTGTGCGAGCGCTCCAACCGGCGTGCCCTGCGGCGCCGGGTGCGCCACTCCCCGCTCCTCAAGGCCCGGCAGGGAGAGGCGTCTTGAGCGATCCCGGCATCTCCGTCGTGATCTGCGTGTACACCGAGGACCGCTGGGAGGACATCCTCGCGGCGGTCTCCTCGGTGCGCGCGCAGTCGTACCCGGCACGGGAGACCCTCCTGGTCGTGGACCACAACCCGGCCCTCGGCGAACGGCTGGAGCGCGCGTACCGGGAGTGCGAGCACGTGCGCGTGCTGCCCAACTCCGGCCCGCGCGGCCTGTCCTCGGGGCGCAACACCGGCATCGCCGCCTCCCGGGGCGAGGTGATCGCCTTCCTGGACGACGACGCCGTGGCCGAACGGGACTGGCTGCGCCGCTTCGCCGAGGCGTACGCCGATCCCCGGGTGCTGGCGGTCGGCGGCCGCACCGAGCCGGTCTGGGCGTCCGGCCGGCGGCCCGTCTGGTTCCCCGAGGAGTTCGACTGGGTGGTGGGCTGCACCTACCGGGGCCTGCCGCCGGGCCGGGTGCGGGTCCGCAATGTCCTCGGCGGCAACGCCTCGTTCCGGCGCACGGCGTTCGAGGCGGCGGGCGGCTTCGCCACCGGCATCGGGCGCGACGGCGGCCGGCGCCCGCTCGGCTGCGAGGAGACGGAACTGTGCATCCGCCTCGCCCGCGCCCGCCCCGACGCCGTGCTGCTCGTCGACGACCGCGCGGTGATCCACCATCGCGTGCCCCGCCCCCGGGAACGCTTCGCCTACTTCCGCTCCCGCGCCTACGCCGAGGGCCTGTCCAAGGCACTGGTGGCGCGCAGCGTCGGCGCGGCCAGGGGCCTGGAGTCCGAACGCCGGTACACCACCCGGGTGCTGCCCGCCGGTGTCGTCCGCGGCCTGCGCGACGCCCTGCTCGGCCGGCCCGGCGGCGCGGGTCGCGCGGGCGCCATCGTCGCCGGGGCGCTCACGGCCGCGGGAGGGTTCGCGGTGGGGACCGTACGGGCACGCCGGGGGTCGTACGCCTTCGCGGAGACCGCCGAGCGAGCCGGGGGCCCGCATGAGTGAGCTGCCCGTGCCGATCCTCATGTACCACTCCGTGGCCGACGCGCCCAACGACGCCACCCGGACGCTGTCGGTCGCCCCCGAGGCCTTCGCCGAACAGATGGCCCTCATCGCGGAGTCGCGCTTCACCCCGGTCACCGCCACCGAGCTGGCGGCGCACTGGCGCGGCGGCCGGCCGCTGCCCCCGCGTCCCGTACTGATCACCTTCGACGACGGCTACGAGGGCGTGCACCGGCACGCGCTGCCCCTGCTCGCCCGGCACGGCTTCCCGGCCACGCTGTTCGTCTCCACCGGCTGGCTCAGGGGCGCCCACGACACCGGGGGCGGCCTCGACACCATGCTCGACTGGCCCCAGGTGCGCCGACTCGCCGCCTGTGGAGTGGAGATCGGCGGACACAGCCATACGCATCCGCAGCTGGATCAGCTGGACGACGGCGCGCTGGCCGAGGAGCTGAGCCGGTGCACGGAGATCGTCGCCGGTGAGGTCGGGACGCGGCCGGTGT
This sequence comes from Streptomyces sp. NPDC001056, assembly GCF_053598955.1. Taxonomy (NCBI): domain Bacteria; kingdom Bacillati; phylum Actinomycetota; class Actinomycetes; order Kitasatosporales; family Streptomycetaceae; genus Streptomyces; species Streptomyces sp. NPDC001056. The sequence goes on from NZ_JBSFLI010000024.1 coordinate 48,902, forward strand.
CGTTCGCGTATCCCTACGGCTACTCCAGCCGCCGGGTGCGCGCGGCGGTGCGCGCGGCCGGGTACGCGCAGGCGCTCGCCGTCGGCAACGGGCTCGCCCGCCGCGCCCAGGGGCCGTACGCGCTGCGCCGGGTCACGGTGCGGCGCGGCACGGACGCCGAGGAGTTCACACGGCTGCTGCGAGGGCGCGCCCTCGGGCGGACGTTCGCCCGGGACCGGGCGCTCACCCGGGGGTACGCGCTCGTGCGCAGGGCACGGCAGGCCGGCCTGGTCGTGGGGAAGGCCGGTCGTCCCCGTGGCTGACACGACCACCGCGCCCGGGCCCGAGGCGGCGAAGGCTCCGGGCACCGGGCACTCCCCCGGCGGCGGCCCGCTGCTGCGCAACGCGTACGCGCTGATGCTGAACACCGGCATCTCCGCCGTCCTGGGCCTCGGCTTCTGGCTGGCCGCGGCGCACTACTACTCCGATGCCGCGGTCGGCCGGGGCTCCGCCGCCATCGCCGCGATGAAGCTGCTCGCCGGGCTCACCGCGGTGACCCTGACCGGCGCCCTGGCCCGCTTCATCCCGGTGTCCGGAGAACGCACGGGCCGGTTCGTCTTCCGTACGTACGCGGTCAGTTCACTCGTCGTGGCGCTGGCGGCCGGGGTGTTCCTCCTGACCCTGGACACATGGGGGCCGTCGTACCGCTTTCTGCGCGGGCCACTGCCGGGTCTCGGCTTCGTGGCGGCCGTGGTCGCCTGGAACGTGCTCACCCTCCAGGACGGCGTGCTGACCGGGCTGCGCAGCGCGCCCTGGGTGCCGGTGGGCAACACGGTGTTCTCGGCGGTGAAGCTGGTGCTGCTCGCCGCGTTCGCCGTCGCCGTCCCGGCCGCCGGGGTCTTCGTGTCGTGGGTGGCCGCGATCGCCACCTCCGTGGTGCCGCTGGGCTGGCTGGTGTTCCGGCGCCTGGTGCCCCGGCACGTCGAGGCGACCGCCGGCCGGGCGGGACCGCCGCCGGCGCGGGAGATCGGGAGGTTCCTGGCCGGGGACTACACCGGCTCCCTGTTCTCGCTCGCCGTGGTCTACCTCGTGCCGGTGATCATCGCCGCGCAGGTCAGCTCCGCGGAGAACGCGTACTTCTACATCGCCGCCACCATCGGCGGCACCTGCAATCTGCTCGCCGTCAACATGGGCGCGTCCCTCACGGTCGAGGGCTCGCACGACCCGGAGCGGCTCGCCGCCTACGCCCGCGCGGCACTCAAGCGGATGGCCCGGATCATGCTGCCGCTCAGCGCCGTGCTCTTCGTCGGCGCGCCCTGGGTCCTCGGCGTGTTCGGCGCGGGCTACGCCGCCGCGGCGACCCCGCTGCTGCGCTGGTTCGCCGTCGGCATGCTGCTCCGGGTCGTCATGGAGACCTACTTCGCGGTCCTGCGCGCCCAAAGCCGCACCGCCGGACTCGCCTGGTTGCAGGGCCTGTTGTGCGTACTGGTCCTCGGGCTCACCCTGCTGCTCCTGCCGCGGACGGGGCTCACGGGGGCGGGGGTCGCCGAGGTCTCCAGCCTGACCGTCATCGTCTCGATCACCGCGCCGCGGCTCTGGCGGACGGTACGGACCGTGCCCGCGCCGGGTTCCGGGTCACTGCCGGACGCGGCGGCGCCGGACGGGGATCTGGCGGACCTGGGGATGAGCGAGGCCCCGGTGCGGCGCAGGGCACCGGCGTGGGCGCGGGCGCGGGCCGCCGAGGGCACCGTGCCCCTGGCACGGCCCGCGCCCTCCTCGCGGCCCCCGTCTTCCTCGCGGCCCCCGTCTTCCGCGGAGACCGCGTCCCCGTCGGGCACCGTGCCCCCGCCGGCCCCCGCTCCCCCGCCCCGTCCACGGCACCGGCACCGGCACCGGCACTCCGGAATCCCGCTCGCCTGCCTCCTGGTCGCCGCCCTCCTCCTCTACTGGCTGCCCGCCCTGCGCCTCGGCGAGGCCGATCTGGACCGGATGGGCGGCCTGGGCCTGGTCTCCGTGCTGCCGTTGCCCACCCTGGTCGGCGCGGCCCTGCTCGTGGTGGTCTTCGCCGGGCTTCTGCGGCAGCGGCGTGAGCACCGGGCCCTGCTGCTGGTGACCCTGGTCGCCACGGTCGTCTCGCTGCACGCGCTGCCCGCCGTGGTCGAGACCGAGCCGCGGTTCGCGACGGCCTGGCAGCACCTGGGGTTCCTCGACTACATCGACCGCACCGGCTCCGCCGTCCCCGACCTGGACGCCCGCTGGAGCTGGCCGGGCTTCTTCGCGGTGGCCGCGTTCGCCGGCCGGGCGTGCGGGGTCACCGACTTCACCGAGGTCATCCGCTGGTGGCCGACCGCGATCCAACTCGCCTACCTGGCACCGATGGTGCTGCTGACCCGGTCGATGCGGGCGGACTGGCGGGCGAAGTGGACCGGTGTCTGGCTGTTCGCGCTGTGCGGCTGGGTCGGCCAGGACTACTTCTCCCCGCAGGGCTTCACCTTCCTGCTGTACCTGCTCTTCGTGGCGATCCTGCTGGTCTGGTTCCGCCCGCCGCGCGCGCTGTCGGCGAGGCTGCGGCCGGGCGAGGCGGAACCGGCAGCGGCCGACCGGTACCGGCGGACCGTGCTCCTCCTCCTGCTGACCGGCCTGTACGCCGCGACCGTGCCCGCGCACCAGCTGACCCCGTTCGTGATGCTGGGCGTGCTCGCGGTCCTGGTCCTGCTGCGCCGCTGCGAACTGCGCGGTCTGCCGCTGCTGTTCGCGGTGGTCGTCGCACTCTGGCTGGGCTTCATGGCCGAGCCGTACTGGTCCGGTCACTTCGACGACCTCTTCGGCGGCATCGGCGGGGTCGGCGGCAATGTCTCCAGCTCCGTCTCCGGCCGCATCCAGGGCGGCGATCCGACCCACAAGCTCGTCCTCTACACCCGGGTCCTGCTGGCCGGTGCCGTGCTGGCACTCGCCTGCGGGGGCTGGTTGCGCCGGCGCCTGCACCGGTACCGCGAACGCTCCCTGCTCGTGCTCACCCTCGTCCCGTTCCTGGGCTTCGGCATGCAGTCGTACGGCGGCGAGATGGCCCTGCGCGTCTTCATGTTCGCGGTGCCGGGCGCGGCCCTGCTCGGCGCCCTCGCGCTCTTCCCGCGCGCCCGCGACCGGCCGGGACTCGCCCCGGTGGCCGCGCTGCTCGCCGGGCTGCTGCTGATGGGCGGCTTCCTGGTGGCCCGCTGGGGCAACGAGCCCTTCGAGCGCACCCGGCCCGGCGAGGTCGCGGCGATGGACTGGGTGTACGCCCATGACCGGCCGACCGTGCGGCTGCTGTGGCTGAGCAACGACACGGTGAACGACGTGACCCCGTCGCTGCCGTGGGGCGCGAGGGACATGGAGCGGGTCGACTACGTCCCGACGCTCGCACCGGCCGACCCGGCTCGGGTGTCCGGGCTGGTCGAGGCGCTGAAGGACGCGGGCCCGCACTCGTATCTGATGGTCAACAGGAGCCAGGTGACGTATCTGCGCCTGGACGCGGGCTATCCGGCGGCCTGGCAGCCCCGGCTCACCCGGAGCCTGGACGCCCGGCGGGACCTGACGAGGGTGCTGGTCGACGATGACGTCTCTGTGTACGCCCTGCGCGGCCGGCCCCCGGGACCGGTTCCCCCGCCGCGCCCCGGGCCGGTCGGGCCCCGGGTGACCTGGACGCCCTGGTCGGTGGTGGGCGCACTGGCCGCCGTCGTCCTGACGCTGGTGCTGGCCGCGCGCGAGGTGGCGCGGGTGGCGGTGCGGCCGGGCGTGCGCCGACTGCGGTTGCTCCAGGGGAGCCTCTGGTTCTCCATGCCCCTGCTGGCGGTGGTGCTGGCCGTGCTGGTGCAGCGGTTCCTGACGCTGAAGTGAGGGTCAGCGGTCGAGCCACCTCACCTCGTAGGGCCGGAGCCGGAGCCGTCCGCCGTCGACCCGCGCACCGGTCGTACGGTCGCGGGTGTTGACGACGAGGACGGTACGGTCGCTCGCCAGGACGCGCAGGCCGGGCGCGGCGGCCGGGTCGACGGAGACCGTCCGGTACGTCGTGCCGGGCGGGAAGGCCGCCGCGAACCGGGACACCAGGTCGTACATGGGCAGGGGCCGTCCCCCGCCGGCGCGGTCGGTCGGGGTCCACAGGCAGCCGGGGCAGCCGGGGCCGGTCCGCTTCTCCGGGTTCCAGTAGAAACCGGTCTCGGCGCCGCCCCTGACCAGGGCGATCATGCCGGTGGCCTGGACGGCGACCCGGTGCGGCTCGGACCAGCCCGCGGCGCCGTCGCCGGGCTCCACGTAGTACTCGGCCCACCACAGGGGCAGGCCGTGGGTCTGCCGCCGCACCCACGCGCCGACGGCGGTCAGCTTGTCCGCGGCGGTGAACTCGTCGGGCCGCGGAGCACCGCCGCGGGGGTAGCTGGCGCCGTCGACCACGGTGAAGTCGGCGCCGGCCTTGTGGGTGTTCCAGTAGGAGAAGGCGTCGAGGACGCGCTGGTCCATCGCGCCCCAGGCGCCGCGCACCGCCGGGGAGGCGTGGGGGTCGTCCGGGGCGACGCTGTCCATCACCGGATAGGGGCCGCCGACCATGACGTCCTCGCCGGTCCTCTTCAGCGCGCGGTACACGAGGTTGTACAGCCGGGTGTACCCCTCGTAGTCCCAGCGGTTCCCGGCCTCGTCCCAGAAACCCTTGAACTCGTTCCAGACGATGAAGTGCTTCACGTCCGGGTAGCGCCGGGCCACGGTCGCGGCGAGGTCGGCGAAGTCCTGGTAGTGGGCGGGGGCGGGCGCGGTCTCCAGGGCGGACCGGCTCCAATCGGTGTGGTCCGCGCCGGACTTGCCGCCCTTCATCCAGTCCGGGGCGCAGCACAGGGTGATCACCGGGGTGCCGCCGGAGGCGCGGACGAAGCCGACGCGGCGGTCCAGGGCGCCGAAGTCGTAGTGCCCGCGCGACGGTTCGGGGTTGTCCGCGCCCCAGCCCATGATCGCCTGGTCCTGCGCCAGCCCCCCGCCGGACGTGAGCAGTCGCCGTACCCGGTCGGTGGCGGCGGGGGCGCCCTCGTCGGCGCTGAACCGGGTGTGGGTGAAGCCCCAGCCGACGGCGGCGCGCGGCGGGGCGGAGGTGCCCGCTCGGCCCGGCGGGCCGCCGAGCAGCCCCAGCGGCACGGCGAGCGCGGCCGCGATCCCCCCGAGCAGGACGAGGAGCCGCCACCACCGACCGTACGATTCCCACCCATGACGTGCCATCAAGGGCAACAGTAACGGCGCGGTCCGGGGCTTGGGCAGACCCGGGGCGCCCCCGGGACACCAGGGACAAGCGGTGGAAATGCCGTGCACGGAGGGCATCGGTGACGGATCATGGCGGCATGCCTGCGAACCCGCACGACGCTCTGCCGATCCGGCTCCACGTCGACGATTCCGACTCGCCGTCCGACGTCGTCGACGCGCTGTTCCTCGGCCGTTTCGCGACGGGCGAGCAGCCGTACTCGCACGCGGTGAACATCGACCGCGTGCGCTCCGGCGCGACCCTGCTGCCCGAGGGGGCGAAGGTGCTCCGGGTCGCCCGGGACGACGACCGCAGCGCCACCCTCGCCGAGGGCGACGGCTGGACCCTGCTGGTCTCCCGCTGGAGCCGGGGCGCGGACGTCACCGTGACCGCGACCAGCGCCGAACTGGCCCAGGAGATCCTCGACCGGGCCACGGACGGCGCGGCCGACGAGCCCGAACCCCAGCCGGAGAACGTGACGATGGGGTTCTGGTACGTCTCCCCGCGCCGCGGCCCGCACCGCACCACCCGCCAGATCTCGGCCGGCACCTGGTCCGAGGTCCGGCCCAACTACACCGCGCCGGTGGCCGAGGCGATGGACCGGCTGATGAAGACCACCCCCGAGGACATCGCGGGCCGCCTCCTGCTGCTGCACGGCCCGCCGGGCACCGGCAAGACCTCGGCGCTGCGCACCCTGGCCCGCTCCTGGCGCGACTGGTGCCAGGTCGACTGCGTCCTCGACCCCGAGCGGCTCTTCTCCGACGTCGGCTATCTGACGGACATCGCGATCGGCGAGGAGGACGGCGCGGGCAAGGGCCGCTGGCGGCTGCTGCTCCTGGAGGACTGCGACGAGCTGATCCGGGGCGAGGCCCGGCACACCGCGGGCCAGGCGCTGTCCCGGCTGCTGAACCTCACCGACGGTCTGCTCGGACAGGGCCGCAATGTGCTGGTGGGTGTCACCACGAACGAGGACCTGGAGCGGCTGCATCCCGCCGTGGTCCGCCCCGGCCGCTGCCTCGCCCGCATCGAGGTGGGCCCGCTCACCCGCGACGAGGCGGTGCACTGGCTCGGCACCGAGGAGGGCGTCGGCCGCGAGGGGGCGACCCTGGCCGAGCTGTACGCCCTGCGCCGGGGCACCACGCCGACCTCGGTGCCGGGTGCGCGCAACGGCGCGGACGCGGGACTGTACCTGTAGTGCTTTCATGAAGACGTGACCTTGTTCGTCGGCACCTCGGGGTGGCAGTACAAGGACTGGCGGGATCTCGTCTATCCGGCCGGGGTCCCGACGCGGCTGTGGCTGGAGGAGTACACCCGGCTGTTCGCCACGGTGGAGATCAACAACGCCTTCTACCGGCTGCCGTCGTACGACCATTTCGCCGCCTGGCGGGCCCGGGTGCCGCCGGACTTCGTGGTCGCGGTCAAGGCCAGCCGGTTCCTCACCCACATCAAGCGGCTGAGGGAGCCCGAGGAGCCGGTGCACCGGCTGATGACCCACGCGGCGGGCCTCGGCGACCGGCTCGGCCCGGTCCTGCTCCAGCTCCCGCCGACCCTGCGCGCCGACCCGGCCCTGCTGGACGCCTGCCTGGCCTGTTTCCCGCGCGGTACGAGGGTCGCGGTGGAGCCCCGTCACGACTCCTGGTGGACCCCGGAGGTGCGCGGGGTCCTCGCCTCCCGCGGCGCGGCCCTGTGCTGGGCGGACGTCCTGTCCCGCCCGGTCACCCCGCTGTGGCGCACCACCGACTGGGGCTACGTCCGGTTCCACCAGGGCCGCGCCCACCCCTGGCCCCGCTACGGCCGCCGCGCCCTGGAGACCTGGGTCGACCGCGTCGCCACGGCGTTCCCCGACGGCGAGGACGTCCACGCCTACTTCAACAACGACCCGGGCGGCGCGGCGGTGGCGGACGCGGTGACGTTCGGGAGGGCGGCGCGGCGGGCGGGGCTGGCGGTGACGCGGGTGCCGGAACCCGCGCGGCTCCGGTGAGGCTCCGGCTACCCCTGTCCCCCGTAGGCGGCCCGCAGGGCGTCCCGCACCGCGGCCAGCGCCTCCTCCTCCCCCAGCCCCAGCCTCCGCACCCGGTCGGCATACGCCTGCGCGGCCGACGACGCCTCACGCTCCGCGGCGGAGCCGGCCGCGGCCACGTACGTGCCGCGGCGCCCGCGTGTCTCGATCACCCCGTCGCTCTCCAGCGCCCGGTACGCCTTGGCCACCGTGTTCACCGCGAGCCCCAGGGACTCGGCCAGCCCGCGTACCGTCGGCAGCCGGTACCCCACGGGCAGCACCCCGGACCGCGCCTGCTCGGAAATCTGCGCCCGCACCTGCTCGTAGGGGGGCGCGCTGTCATCGATGCGGATCTTCAGGCTCACGGCCCCGATTCTCCCGTACGGACGGAAAAATGAGAGGCATCCCCGGCACATCTCCCCGTACGGTCCCTCCCCATGACACTGATCGTCCGTGACCTGCGCCCCGATGCGCCGGCCGACCCCGAGGGCTTCGCCCGGGTGCGTCGACTCGCCCTGCCGTACATCCTGTTCACCCCGGAATCGGTCCGGCACAACGCGCTGCACACGCATCCCGACGCCCACTACCGGCCCCTGGTCGCGGAGGAGGACGGCGAGATCATCGGCACCGCCCAGGTCCTGCTGGCGTACGACAGCAGCGAGCCGGGCCAGGGCGTGCTGAACGTCTACGTCCGGCCGGACCGGGCGGGCCGCGGCGCGGGCGGGCTGCTGCTGCGCACGGCCGAGGAGTACCTCGCCTCGCTGGGCGCGACCAAGGTGCTCAGCTGGGTCCTGGACGAGCCGGCCAACCGGGCCTTCGCCGAGCGGCACGGCTATCGGGCCGGCCGGTCCGCGCACTTCCTGCGCCTGGACCTGGTGGGCGCCGACCTGCCGCCGCTGCCGCCCACCCCGCCGGGCGTCGCTCTGCGCTCGGCCGCGGACTTCGCGGACGACCCGCGCCCGCTGTTCGAGCTGGACGCGGAGACACTTCAGGACAAACCGGGCGACCTCGACTTCGAGTCCCGGGGCTACGACGACTGGCTGGCGCGGACCTGGGACCATCCGCTGCTGAACCGCGAGCTGACCATGGCCGCGTGCGTCGACGGCCGTCCGGTCGCCTTCAGCGCGGCCTACACCGACGGCGACGGCCGGTACTCCACCGCGATGACCGGCACCGCCCGCGCCCACCGCGGCAAGGGGCTGGCCAAGCTCGCCAAGCTGCACTCCCTGCACCGGGCCCGTGCCGCCGGCGTCACCGAGGCGTTCACGGGCAACGACGCGGGCAACGACCCCATGATCGCGATCAACAAATGGCTCGGGTACGAGATCTGCGCAACGGAGGTACACCATGTCCACGAACTCGGCTGACACGACGGCCGACTTGACGGTCGTGCTGGTGAAGGGCGGCCGCACGAAGATCCGTTATCCGGCCGCGCTGCTCGGGGACGACGGCACCCGGGTCGTGGTCCGGGCGCCCTGGGCGGGCTCCGGCACCCGTGACTTCGGGTTCGTACGCTTCGAGCCGGGCGATGTGTTCACCGAGTACTACTGGCGCGACCGGTGGTACGCGGTCAAGGAGGTGCGCGCCGCGGACGGCTCGGTCAAGGGCTGGTACTGCGACATCACCCGGCCCGCGGTGCGCACCGGCACGGAGCTGGTGGTCGAGGACCTCGACCTGGACCTGTGGCGCTCGGCCGACGGCGGGGACGTACGCCGCCTGGACGAGGACGAGTTCGCCGCGAGCGGGCTGGCCGGGACGGACCCCGAGGCCGCCGCGGCCGCCGTGGCCGCTCTCGGCGAACTGGAGCGGCTCGCCCGCGCGGGCGGCTTCGGCGATCTGCTGGCGTGAGCGGACGGCGGGCCGCCTCCAGGAAACGGCCGGTCCGCGCGGCCGGCCCGATCCGCGGCCACCCGCCTCACACGGTCGCCACCACCGCGTACCGCTCGTCCGTCACCTCCTTCCCCCACAGCACCGCGTCACCGGACAGCCGCTCCACGCGCGCCCCGGCCGTCAGCGGCTCCAGCAGCGCGGTGAGCCGGTCCGCGGGTACGCCGACGGGGTGCGACTCGCCCCAGACGCCCTCGACCAGCACGAACCGGCCGCCGGGGCGCAGCAGGTCCCGCCAGTGCCGCAGCACACGGGCCTGGTCGGGCAGCGCCCACAGGACGTGACGTACGAGGATCACGTCGAAGCGACGCTCCCCCACGGGCGGGGCCTCGGCCGGTCCGCGCAGCACCTCGGCCCCGTGCCCGGCGAGCTTGGCGCGGGCCCGCTCGGTCATGGCCCGGGACAGGTCGACGGCCGTCACCCGGTGTCCCTGCTCGGCCGCGAGGAGCGACATGCTGCCGGTGCCGCAGCCGAGGTCGAGCACGTCGGCGGGGTGCCCCGGCAGCCAGGAGCGGAGTCTGGCCGACCAGGCGGCCCGCACACCGGGATCGCGCAGGCCGTGGTCCGGCTCCTCGTCGAAGCCGGCGGCCCGCGCGTCCCAGTCCACGGTCCGGACGGTCGTACCGCCGTGCTCACGTTCATCGGTCATGACCGGAGAGTGACACACGCCACTGACAGTCCCGGACGGTGGCCCGACGGCTGACCCCGCGCCGGGTCGTCAGCTGAGGGCGGAGGCGCAGGTGGTGGCGCTGGCGTGCGCCGGGTCGAGGGCGTTGGCGACCTCGTGGAAGGCGACGCGGTCGGTCAGGGCGATCGCCAGGTGTTCGGAGAGGTCCAGCGGGCACAGGTCCTGGAGCAGGACGTTGCGGACGTCGGAGCCGCTGAGGTACTGGCTGCGCCAGGGGGTGGCCACCTCGTCGTACCGGGTCGCGATGACCGTGTAGTGCACTCCGGGGACGGTGTCGCCGCCCGCGTTGAGCTTGGCGAGGAAGGCGGAGTCGGGGATCTGGTCGGCGAGGCCGGGGGTGGTGGCCTTGATCAGGTCCGCCGCGCCGGGGAAGTACGGCAGCAGGTTGGTGAGCCCGCTGAGGGTGGCGCCGTGGTTGTCGGGGGCGATGCCGACGAGCGCGTTCACCTTGTCCGCGCCGCCGAGGAACTTCAGGTAGTAACGGGGCATCATGCCGCCCTGGGAGTGCCCGACGAGGTCGACCTTGGCGGCGCCGGTGGCGGAGCGCACCTGGTCCACGAACGTGGCGAGCTGCGCGGCCGACTGGTCGATGGGGCCCAGGCCGAAGAAGACGGGGACGCCGGGAAGTCGGCCGTAGTCGAGGGAGAAGACGCAGTACCCGCGGGCCTCCAGATAGGGGGCGAGGCCGAGCCAGTTGTCGACCGAGTTGCCGAGGGTTCCGTGGACCAGGACGACGGGACGGGGATGGGCGGTGGAGGGCTTGCAGGAGTAGTCGTTCCAGCCACTGTGGGTGGCGGTGTCGGCGTGCGCGGCCGTGGCGGGCAGGATGACGGCGGCGGCGGACAGGAGAAGGGCGGCGAGGGGTCTGAGCACTCGCTTCCAGGGCGGCATCGGGTGATCTCCTTGCGGCTCAAGGGGAAGTACGGCGGCCTTGCCCTGTGATCCGGATCACGGGGATGCTGTTCATCCGTCAAGTTACGGGCGAGTAGCCGACGGGGGAAGTTACGCGCAAGTAAAACTTCCGGCGTCAACCAATGACGTGACGCGCCGTCACCGGACGGGCCGCACCGGCCCGTGGGGCGCGAGCTTCGCCAAGCCCGCCCGCAGGCACCGCACTTCCCCCCTCACCCGGCAGCCCGGTCCTCCCCTCGACGGCCTCCGCAGCCGTCTCCTCCGCCGCCGTCTCCTCCACCGCCCGGGCGCAGGCCCGTCCGCGCTCGGCCGGCACGATCGGCCGCACCCGCGCGTCCCCCCGGATGCGGCCGCCGCTCGGCGGACCCCTCGCGCACCACCTCGTCCACCCGCCGGCGCGCCGCCTGCCCGGTCACCCCGGGGTGCGCGGCGCGTTCGGTGACGGTCGCCCCGCCCCGGTGCGCGGCGCGTTCGGTGACGGTCGCCCCGCCCCATGAGATCCACGACCCCCGCTTCGTCTCGTACGCCACCCCGCTCACCGGCAGCAGGCAGCGGTGACGGCGAACCGCTCATCACGCTCGACGGCCGCACCGGGCGCGGGCGCGCGGGCGACACGGTGATCGCCGACGCCGAGGCCACCCCGGGCCCGGAGAACCCGACCGGCCACACACCCCTCTCCGGGGACCACCCCCCGTCGGCCTCACGCCGAACCGGCGGACGGCAGCCGGATCACCCCGCCCTGGACCAACCGACCCCGCCACCCGAGGTGTCACCGGTGAAGCGCGCCGTCGCGGCGGGCCGGACCGCGTCCGGACCGAACCGGCGGCGCGCCCGGTCCGCCGCGGCCTCGGCGGCGCGGGCGCGGGTGTCGGCGGGGTCCAGGGAGAGCTGGTGGTAGGCGTCGGTGGTCGGGCGGAGGCCGTCGGCGCGCAGGGTGAAGGCGCGGACCCGGGCCCGTTGCAGGCCCAGGGAGGACAGCAGGCCGAGGGCCGCCGCGGTGAGGGCGGGCGAGTGGTCGGTGGGCTCCGGCAGGGCGCGCGTCCGGGTGCTGGAGCTGCGGTCGGCGTAGCGCACGGTGAGGGTGACCCGGCTCGCCACCCGCCGCTCGCCGCGCAGGAGTCGGCCGATCCGGTCGGCGAGCCCGAGGACCGACCGGTGCTGCTCCGCGGGGTCGAGGCAGTCCCGGTCCAGCACGCGGTCGGCGGTCAGCTGGACCGCCGGCTCCCTGGGCAGGACGGGGCGCGGGTCGTGGCCGCGGACGCGTTCGGCCAGCAGCCGAGCGGTGCCCGCGCCGAGGAGGCGTTGCAGGGTCGCCGGGGACAGGTCGGCGACCTGGCCGATGCTGTGCAGGCCGTACCGGCCGAGCGTCGCCGCCGTGGCGCGGCCGATCCCCGGCAGCGCGGTGACCGGCCGGGGGCGAAGCCACTCGGCGGCCCGCTCGGCGGGCACCCAGGTGGTCTCCCCCGGCGCGGACGCGTCGGCCGCCATCGCCGCGAGCATCCGGTTGCCCGCGAGCCCGGCGCTGCCGTCGATGCCGTGGAGGGCCTTCAGGCGCATCATCGTCATCTGGACCACGTCATAGGGGGACAGGCCGAAGTACCGGAGCGCCGAGGTCAGGTCCAACTGCACGGCGTCGGGCGGCATCTCCTGCACATGGGGCGTGATGCCAGACACCAGTTCGATTACATGACCGTACTGCTCCTCGCTCAGCGAGCCGTGCAGATACAGATGGGCGATGTGCCGCTGACGGTTGCTCATCCCGCACTCCCCGGACTGGTGTAACCGAACTTCTTCAGGTCGGCCGAGCGGCTGCCGGCGGGCAGCAGATCGGCGTACGGGTGCAGGCGGGCGCCGGTGGTGCCGTTGGCCAGGGTGCGCCGCGGCTGGGCGGGGGTCGGGTGCGGGCGGCTCTCACCGAGGAGGGCGAGCGCGGCCTCGGGCCCGTGGTCGCGGCGGGCGGCGGCGATCCGGTCCAGGTCCCAGGCCATGGTGCCGACGACGGTACGACGGGTGCCGCGCACCTGCACCGTGCCGCGCACCAGCAGCAGCCCGCTGTGGAAGACGGTGTACGCGCAGGCCGGGTGGGAGTCCTCGAAGAACGCCAGGTCGACCAGGCCGGAGCCGTCCTCCAGGGTGACGAAGATGATCCGCTTGCCGCTGGCGATCGGCGGGGTCTGGGTGGAGGCCCGCACCCCGGCGACGAGGACCCGCTGACCGGCGCGCAGCCCGGCCAGGTGCGCCGCGTCGGTCGCGCCGACCTCCCGCAGCAGCCGGTGGTGGTGCTCCATCAGGTGCCGGGAGACATCGATGCCGAGGCTGTTCAGCTCGGCGCCGAGCGCCTCGCGGCCGGTCATCTCCGGCAGCCCGCTCGGCTCCGAGCCGCCGACCGCGCCCGCGATCAGAGGCAGTTGACCGGTGCCGGCGGACCGGTTGCGGGCGGCCCGGTGGAGTTCGGCGATCTGGAGCAGCAGATCGCGCCGGGTGAGCCGGCCGTCGTGCAGGCAGCCCAACGCGCCGATCTCCGCGAGGCGTTCGGCGACCGGTCTGCTGGGCCGGGCCCGCTGCCAGAAGTCCGACAGCGATGCGTACGGCTGCCCCTCCTCGATCCGCGCGCACTCCTGCTCGCCGATCCCGTGCACGGCGGACAGGGCGAGGCGTACACCCCACCGGTCTCCGTCGGCCTTCTCCACGGTGTGCCGCGCCCTGGACCGGTTGACGTCGACGGGCAGCACCGGCACCCCGCGCCGGCGCGCGTCGGCGACCAGGACCCGCTTGGGCCACATCCCGGGATCGTGTTCGAGCAGCCCGGCCAGCAGGAAGGCCGGATGGTGCGCCTTGAGCCAGGCACTCTGCAGGGCGGGGACGGCGAAGGCGACCGCGTGCGCCCGGCAGAAGCCGTACGCCCCGAAGGCCTCGACCGTCCTCCACACCTCCTCCCGTACGGACTCGCTGTAGCCGCGCGCGCCGGCCCGCCGGTGGAACCACTCCCTGATCTCGGGCAGCCGTTCCCGGTCGCCGAGCGCCCGCCGGGTGATCTCCGCGAAGGCCCGGTCGCAGCCGGTCAGCACCCGCAGCGTCTCGATGACCTGCTCGTGCCAGATGGTCACGCCGTAGGTGTCGGCGAGCACCGGCTCCAGGTCCGGGTGGGCGTACACGGGGGTGCCGCCGTGCCGGGCGGCGATGTACCGCTCGGGCATGCCGCCCGCGACCGGCCCCGGGCGGAAGAGGCTGATGTCGGCGATGACGTCCTGCTGGTTGCGCGGCTGGAGCCGGGACAGCAGGTCCTGCTGGCCGGGCGACTCCAGCTGGAACAGGCCGAGGGTCTGGCTCTCCTGGATCAGCTTGAACGCGAACACGTCGTCCAGCGGCACCTGTTCGGGGTCGTCCAGGTCGATGCGGTCACCGGTGGTCCGCTCGATCTCGGCCACGGCGTGGGCCATCGCGGACTGCATCCGCACACCCAGGACGTCGAGCTTGATGTTGCCGAGCGCCTCGATCTCCTCCTTCGCCGCCATGGCCATCGGGTAGTCGCCCTGCGGGGTGGGCTGCACCGGCAGCCGGTCCAGCAGGCCGGCGTCGCTGACGACCACGCCGCAGGGGTGCATGGCCATGCCGTGGACCAGGGAGTCGAGCCCCTCGGCCAGCTCCCACAGCGGCCCGAACCGGCCCGCCTCGGAAGCGAGCCGGCGCAGTTCGGGCAGTTCGGCGAGGGCGCCGGTGATGTCGGAGGCCCGCAGGTGCGGGAAGCTCTTGGCGATCCGGTCGACCTCCGCGGGCGCGATGCCGAGGGCGAGGCCGGTGTCGCGCAGGGCCCGGCGCGCCCGGTAGGTCTCGGGCATCGCGGTGACCGCGACCCGCTCCTTGCCGAACCGTTCGAAGATCGCGTCGTAGCACTCCAGGCGGCGCGCGGACTCCACGTCGATGTCGATGTCGGGCAGCGAGGCCCGGCGCACGCTGAGGAACCGTTCGAACAGCAGGCGGTGGTCGAGCGGGTTGGCGGTGGCGATGTCCAGCACGTGGCAGACCATCGAGCCGGCGCCCGAGCCGCGGGCCGCGACCCGGATGCCCTTGGCGCGGATGTCGGCGACGACCTGGCCGACGGCGAGGAAGTACGAGTCGTAGCACAGCCGGGAGATCACGGCGAGTTCCTCGTCGAGGCGGGCGAGCGCCGCCGGATCGTGGTCGAGGCCCCGGCGGGCGAGGCCCTCCTCGCAGCGCCGGCGCAGCAACCGGGCGGCGCCGTCCGCCCCGGGCCCGGCACCGAAGAGCGCGGGCTCGGGGAAGTGCCGGGTGCCGAGGCCCAGGTCCGCGGCGGGGTCGAGGGCGCACCGGGCCGCCGTGGCCGCGGTGTCGGCGAGCAGTCGGCGGGCCCGCCGCTCGTCGGCCCCGGCGCACTCGGCGACCATGCGCGCGAGGACCGTCATCGCCCGCTCGTCCTTGATCCAGCGCTGCCCGCTGTCCAGGCGGCGCCGGTCGATGGGCCGCAGCAGCCGGGCGGCGTCCAGGACGTCGGCGAGGCGGTGCTGGTCGGGGTCGGCGTAGCGGACGGCATTGGTGAGGACGGCGGTCGTGCCGGTGCGGTCGGCGAGCGCGAGGGTGCGGGCGGCGAGACGGAGGGAGCCCGGACCCACGCCAAAACGTTTCTGCGCGACGACTTCCAGCCGGACCTCTCCCCCGAAGACCTCCCGCCACGGCGCCAGCAGCCGTACCGCGACATCCTCCCGGCCCGCCGACAGCGCCCGCACCGGCTCCGAGAGCGGGCCGAGCAGGACGATCAGGCCGGGGCCGCCGTGCTCCCGCAGCGCGGTCCACGGCACCACGGGCGCCCGGCCGCCGAGGGCGTCGGCGTGCGCGGCCGAGGTGATCCGACACAGCCGCGCCCAGCCCTCACGGTCCCGGGCGAGCAGCACGACGCGCAGCGGCGGCTCGACCACGTGGGCGCCGCCACGCGCCGGGGTACGGCCCCGCCGGCCGGGCGGCGGCGGGGCGAGCGCCTCCACCGCGAGGTCGACGCCGAAGACCGGCCGCACCCCTTCCCTCGCACACGCCTGCGCGAATCGGACAACGCCGGTGACGGTGTCCCGGTCGGTCAGCGCGAGCACCGCCATACCCCGCTCGGCGGCCCGGCGCACCAGCTGCTCCGGGTGGGCGGCGCCGTAGCGGGCGGAGTAACCGGACGCGACATGCAGATGAGCGAAGCCCGCCATGCCGCACCTCCCTCACTCCACCCCTTTTCAGCCATACGCCCGATACGTTCATCGTACGCTCGTTCGAATACTGTAACTCCATCGGCGCTGGTCGGCGAGTGCATTCGAACAGATGGATGATTATTTACGGTGCGTAAGAGGGCGTGAGCGGGAGTGGGCGTCGGCCGAAACGCGGCATCCCGCCCCGAGGACTCGGGACGGGATGCCGCGGGAGCCGTTCGACCGGGGGCCGCCGGCCGAACGGCTTCGGTCAGCCGATCTCGGTGCCGGTGGCGGAGAGGGCCGCGGTGACCGGCTGGAAGAAGGTCTCCCCGCCGGAGGTGCAGTCGCCGCTGCCGCCGGAGGTCAGGCCGATCGCGTCGCTGCCGGAGAACAGGGAACCGCCGCTGTCACCGGGCTCGGCGCAGACGTCGGTCTGGATCAGCCCGCTGACCGTGCCCTCCTGGTAGTTGACGGTGGCGTTCAGGCCGGTGACCGTGCCGTCGTGCACATGGGTGGTGGACCCGCTGCGCGTGACCTTCATGCCCACCGTGGCCTCGGCGGCGCCGGTGATCTTCTGGGTCGAGCCGTCGTAGAGGTCGACCTCGCTCGGGCGGGCGGCGTCCGAGGTGTACTTGACCAGACCGAAGTCGGTGCCCGGGAAGTGGGACTCCGCGTTCTGCCCGATCTCGTTGCCGTCGGCGTCCGACCAGGTGGAGATGGCCGCCGTGCAGTGCCCGGCGGTCAGGAAGTACGGCTGCCCGTCCTTGACCACGTTGAAGCCGAGCGAGCAGCGGCCGCCGGAGCCGTTGATGGCGTCGCCGCCGGCGACGAAGGGCTTGTACTCGCCCTGGAAACGCTTGAGTTCGGCCCTGCCGCCGAGCCCGTCGACCACCTTGCTCAGCTTGTCCCAGCGGGCGCCGGTGACCGACTTGTCGGCCGTGACGACGACCTTGTTCGACACCGGGTCGATGGACCAGGACGTGCCCGGGATGGTCGCGTCCTTCTTCAGCGTCGCACGGGCGCCGTCGAGCTGGGCCAGCGTGTGGGTGACGATTCTGGCCTTGGCGCCCTTGGCCTCGACGGCCTTCGCGGCGGCCTTGTCGAGCACGTTCACGACGAGGCTCCTGGCCTCGGCGTCGTAGTAGCTGCCCGCCGCGTCCGAACCGAGGCGCGCACTCAGGTCGGAGGCCAGCGTCGCGGCCGCCGGAGCGGACATCAGCCGGGGCCGGGACACCGGCTTCGCGGGCTCGCTGGCGTTCGCATTCTGCAAGGTGACACCCGTCGCGCCAGTGCGGCGACACCCGCGCCGGCCATGACGAGCCGGCGCCTGGATATGCGTCGGTGCTTCAACTCACGTCCTCCTGTGGGGGGACGGCCGTCCGGGTTGTGGGGACCCGACGGCCGGAAGGCTGGTTGACGGGCGCCCACTCTTCCGAAACCCACAGGGGACACACAAGGCCGAGTTCCGGACGCGCGACGGAAGGGCCTGTCCGCGCCCGCTCACGGGTGACCGACCGTCACCACCCAGGAAATTTCGGGGTGCAAACACTACGAGCGAGTAGCCCTCACCCGAACGTGACGGCGCATCATGGCTTGTTCCTGTTCACCGCCTGCTCCCTTCCTCCACGAGGCGGGCATGAAGAAGCCCCCGCACACACGCATATGTGCGGGGGCTCACGGCAGCCGGGCCGAAGCCGGTGCCGGTTAGGGGAGCGTGACGCCGTAGTAGCTCAGGGCCTCGGTCACCGGCTGGAAGAAGGTCGTGCCGCCGGAGGTGCAGTCGCCGCTGCCGCCGGAGGTCAGACCGTAGGCCACGGTGCCGTTGTACAGCGGACCGCCGCTGTCGCCGCCCTCGGCGCAGACCGTGGTCTGGATCAGGCCGGAGACGATGTCGCCGCTGCCGTAGTTGACGGTGGTGTTGAGCGCGGTGACCTTGCCGCTGTGCGTACCGGTGGTGGAACCGCGCCGGTAGACGGTCTGGCCCACGCTCGGGGTGGCCGCGCTGGAGATGGTCTGGCTGCCGACCGCGCTCGGGTGGGAGATCGCGGAGTTGGTGTACTTGACGAGCGCGAAGTCGTTGCCCGGGAAGCTGTAGCCCACGTTGGTGCCGAGCACCGTGCTGTGGCTGGAGTCGCTGTACCAGGTGGAGGCGACCTGGCCGCAGTGCCCTGCGGTCAGGAAGTAGTACGTGCTGCCGCTGTGCACGTTGAAGCCGAGCGAGCAGCGGTACTGGCCGCCGTAGATGGCGTCGCCGCCGCTGATCAGCTTGTTGAACGTGCCGGCCGTGCGCTTGATGGTGAGCGCGCCCGCTTCGGCGCCGGCCTGCTTCTTGATCTTGGCGATCTCGGCCTTGGAGACCGTGCTGTCGACGGTGACGACGACGTGGTTGTTCTTGGCGTCGACGGCCCAGGCGGTGCCGGGGACGTCCGCCTTCATCACCGAGTCGCTCGCCCGGGTGAGCTGGGCGGCGCTGAAGGGGTGGGCGTCGCTGGCGCTCGCGGTGGGGGCGGCGAAGGCGGCCGCGGCCAGGAAGCCCGCGGCCACGGCGATCAGCCGGGTCCGTCTCGCCGAGCCGGTGCGGGGAGTGGTGCGCTCGATCCTCACGTTTCGTTCCCTCCATGGGGATTCGGGGGCCCGCGTGGGGTCGGGGCCCGGTGAGGCGCAGCCAGGGACACCTCCGGGGTTCCGGATTTACATGTCCCTGACAGGCACTGAGGGGGAGTATTCGGCCGGACGACCGATAGGCACAAGGGTGCCTTTCGGCCGTCGGACTTTAGCCCTCCTTTGCCCCGACACCCCTCGCTTTAACTTCCGTTGGTGTCAGCTCAGCACCCGCTCCCCCGCCTCGACGGCGATGTCCAGCGTGTTCCCGGGCGGCGGGAAGGGGCAGAGGAAGTGGTCGGCGAAGGCGCAGGGCGGGAGTTGGGCCCGGTTGAAGTCGACGGTCGTACGCCCCTGCGCGTCCGGCGCCTCCGGGAACAGGAAGCGGAACCGGAAACTGGTGTCGCCGCTGGTGGCGTCGGCGAACACCGCCCACAGCGGCCCCTCGCCCTGCCGCGCCACGGCCAGCGTCCACTCCCGCCCGCCCACGGTGAAGGCGAGTTCACCGGCGAGCGCGAACCCGCGGGCCCGGCCGTCCGCGTTGCCGAGTCGCACGACGCGCCGCGCGTCGTACGGCGTGAAGCGGCCCGGCACCGCCCAACCGGGGTCGTACGCGGTGGCCTCGATGCCCCGGAAGGCGCGCCGGGCCTCGGCGCCGGGGTCGTAGACCCGCACCCCCCACACGCCCTCGCGGACCAGCACGACCAGTCGCTTCTCGCCGAGCGAGACGCGGGCGGCGGCCTCCGGGCCGGTATCGGCGGTCAGCCGGACCTCCCCGCCGAAGGGGCGGCGGTCCACCTGGAGTCCGTCGGCCTCGACGGCCGTCAGCACCACACCCTCGCCGTCCGCCGCCCAGGTCCCCGGAATGTCCGGAAGTCGACCCTCCGGCTGGTCCTCGATCCAGTGGGTGGCGGTCAGCGCGAGCGGCCCATAGGGCGCGGTGACCGATTCCTCCCGCTTCTCTCGCCACTGCTTCCATGCGTCGGACGCGTCGATTGCCATGCTGTTCCATCCTTTTGTGTGCTTTGTCTTCTTCGGCCGCGGAGAGTGGTGGACGGGGCGGGCCAGGCCCAGGTGCTCGCGCAGGGTGCCACCCGGATAGAAGGTGCGGAACAGGCCGCGGTGCTGGAGCAGCGCCACCGTGCCGTTGACCAGTCGCTCCAGGTCGCGGCGGGGTTCGACGGGGACCAGGTGGAAGCCGTCGACGGCGCCCTCGGTGTGCCAGGCGGTGAGCAGGTCCGCGAGGTCGACCGGCCCGCCCCGGTACAGCGGGCCCCGCACGGTGGGCCGGGGGCCGCCCCCGCCGTGACCGGGCTCGGCCGCGCGCTCCCCGCCGCCGAGGTCGACCCGCAGGCTCACCAGGACCCGCAGGGCACCCGGGTCCCGCCCGGACCGAGCTGCCCGCGACCGCAGTTCCTCGCGCACGGCGGCCGCCTGCGCCGGGGTCGCGGCGCGGACCAGGGCCACGTCGGCGAACCGGGCGGCGAGGGCTCGGGCGGGGCGGGTGCCGGCGTCGGCGACGCGGACGGGGTGGGTACGGGGGAAGACGGGGGTGAGGGGGGTGAGGGGGGCGAGGGGGTCCAGGGGGTCCCGGACGGGCGCGGCCCCGGAGGGTGCCGTCGGCCCCCGGACGCCGACGGCGGTCTCCGGTACGTCCCGCACCCCTTCGGCGGCACCTTCCGGGACGTCCCACGACCCCCGTGCGGTACCTGCCGGTCCGGCCGCCCCGGGGACGGTACGGTCGGCCGCCCGCGCCGCCTCCTCCGTACCCGGCGCCTCGATCCACCGGCCCGCGCGCCCCCCGGCGACCCGGTCGAGGACGGCCCAGGCGGCCGACTCCAGGGCGGCCGGGGCCGTCGGTTCCGGAGCGGCCGGCGCCGCCCGCAGGGTGACCGCACCCGGCACCACCCCCACCAACCCGATCCGCCGCGTCGCCGACGCCACCGCGGCCAGCAGGTCGAGCACCTCGGGTCCCGGCCGTCCGGTCGAGTCGGCCAGGGTCACGAAGTCCAGCCGGCCGTGCTCGGCGAGTCGTACCAGTTCGGTGCGGGAGCCTGCGCCGGGACGGTCCGGCAGGTCGACGGCGGCGGCCAGATGCAGCATCCCGCGGCGGTACCGCCCGCTCATCCGCCCGCCTCCGGCCACCGCGCTCCGCGGGCCCGTCCCCTTCCCCGCCCCGGTGGCACGCGCCCCGCGTCCGCTCCCATCCTCACAACACCTTCGCCAGGAACGCCCGTGTCCGCTCCTCCCGCGGCGCTCCCAACACCGCGTCCGGCGGCCCCTGTTCGACGATCCGCCCGTCGGCCATGAAGACCACCGTGTCGGCGACCTCCCGCGCGAACGCGATCTCATGGGTGACGACGATCATCGTGGTGCCCTGGGCGGCGAGATCGCGGATGACGTCGAGGACCTCGCCGACCAGTTCGGGATCGAGTGCCGAGGTCGGCTCGTCGAAGAGCAGCAGCCGGGGCCTGAGCGCCAGCGCCCGTGCGATGGCGACGCGCTGCTGCTGCCCACCGGACAACTGCCCCGGATAGGCATGGGACTTGTCCGCGAGTCCCACCCGTGCGAGCAGCCGGTGCGCGTGCTCCTCCGCTTCCTCGCGGGGCCGCCTCAGCGCGGACACCGGCGCCTCGACCACGTTGTCCAGGACGGTGAGGTGCGGGAAGAGGCGGAAGTCCTGGAAGACGAAGCCGATCCTGGTCCGCCGGCGCAGGACTTTCCGTTCGGGCAGTTCGTACAGCCGGTCCCCGGCGCGCCGGTATCCGATCGGCGAGCCGTCCACCGTGATCTCGCCGCGGTCCGCCTTCTCCAGGTGGTTGATGGTGCGCAGCAGCGTGGACTTGCCGGAGCCGGAGGGGCCGAGCACGACGGTGACCTCGCCGGTGCGGACCTGGAGGTCGATGCCCTTGAGGACGTCGAGCGGGCCGAAGCTCTTGTGCACCGACCTGATGTCGACCATGACGGTCATGACGTGATTCCTTTGTGCAGGAGGGAGGTTCATGCGGCGGCGTGTCCGGCCCCGGCCCGCAGGAAGGCCAGCGCCGCCCGCGCGGTGGCGTCGTTCTGGCGGAAGGCCGGGCCACCGGTGCGCGGCCGGGTGAAGGCGCCGGGGGTGCGGGCGTCGGTGTAGGGGCCGAGTGCGAAGCGGCGGGGGTGCGGGCGCCCGGCGCCGTCGAGGACGCGGCCGTCGCGGGGGTCGACCCGCAGCAGCCCCTCGGGGGTCTCGGCCGCGCCGTCGGCGTGCAGTTCGCGCAGCAGGGGGTCGCGGGCGCGGCCGACGGTGGGCGCGGGCAGCCGGGCCTCGACCAGCGCCCGTGCCGTGACCGAGTGGCCCGGCACGGTGGGGCTGGACGCCCGGAACACCCCGTCCTCGGCGGTGACGGCCATGTCGGCGCCGAGGAACCGCAGCAGCCCCGCCCGGGACAGCGCGAGCATCTGCCGCAGCCGGGGGCCGGGCGGCCCGGACGCCAGGCAGCTGAAGAACCCGTGCCACCAGGGCCCGATGTCCCCGAGCCGCACCAACTGCCCGTAGACCGACAGCAGTCCGAGGAAGACACCCAGGTCGGGGCTGAAGGAAGGATCGTGACGTCTCGCCAGATCGGCCTCGATGTAGGCGCGCAGGCCGCCCTGGAAGTCCTCGGGCGAGGCGTGGCGCACTCCGGCGAGCGGGTGGTCGAGCGCGGTGAGGTCGAGCCGGTCGGCGGGGTCGGGTACGGCGGCGGCGATCAGCGCGTCCAGATCGGCGGGGCCGGAGGCGGCCGCGTACTTCTCCTCGAAGTCGGCCCAGGCGCTCGCCGTGCGCTCCGGGTGGGCGGTGAACAGCCGGTGGTAGTGGGCGAAGCCCAACTCCTTCTCGACCAGCGGCCACACATCGCGCCGGAAGTCGAAGCCGTCCGGCCGGGAGCGCAGTTCCCGGATCTCGGCGGGGCCGAGGAAGCGGGGCAGCGGGGGCCGGTCGCCGGTCCAGTCGTAGCCGATCTTCGAGTGGTACGGCACCCCGCGCCGCGAACCGACGTACAGCACCGGCTCCCGGCCCGAGGGGAGGTAGGTGTCGCCGTCGTACCGTCCGCCGCGGCCCTCGGTGAGCAGCACCATCAGGTCGACGAAGGCCAGTCCGAAGCCCCGTACGAGCACCGGTTCGCCGGGCCCCAGGGCGGACAGGTCGCTGTCGGCGGTGAAGTCGGGCGGCAGGTGCACGAGGCCGTGCGCGCGGGCGTACGCCGCCAGCTCGGCCTGTTCCGGTTCGAGTTCGGCGTCGAGGTGGCCGAGGGCGAGGATCACCAGGTCGGCGAGGAGGGGGCGGGTCCTGCCCTCCAGCCACACCTGCTGGCGCCCCTCGCGGGGGCCGCCGACGCGCAGGGCGCGGGTGGGGTGGTGGCGCACGGTGATGTGGGGGGGCAGCTCGGCCAGGGCCCGCTCGTACACGAAGCGCAGGTAGCGGCCCTGGATCCGGCGGTCGGCGAAGGTGCGGCCGTCCAGCGCGGCCCACTCGTGCAGCGTGGGGCCCTCGCGCACCGGTCCGTCCATGCGCACCGTGTCGTCGGTGAACATCGTGACGTCCTCGGCGTGCGAGTTCATCCACAGCAGCGGCGACTGCTCCTCGCGCCAGATGCGTCCGCCGCCCGGTGGATGCGGGTCCACGAGATGGATGTCGAGACCCGAACCCGCGTACAGCTCCGGGGCGTTGGCGGCGACGCGTTCGAGGAGGCCGGTCCCCCGCGGCCCGGCGCCCACGATCACCAGCCGGGGCCTCATCGGGCCTGCTCCGTGCCGCGGGCGTAGTACTTCTCCACGTAGTGCTGGCCGATGCCGAGCACGCTGGTGACGACGGCGTACCAGAGGGTGGCGACCATCAGCAGCGGGATGACCTGGTAGGTGCGGTGGTAGATCAACTGGGCGGAGAACAGCAGGTCGTCGACCGCGATGACGCTGACGATGGAGGTGCCCTTGAGGGTGCCGATCAGCATGTTGCCGGCGGGCGGCACGATGGAGCGCATCGCCTGCGGCAGCACGATCCGCCACCAGCGGCGCCGGCGGCTCAGGCCGAGCGCCTGGGCGGCCTCGATCTGGCCCCGGTCGACGGAGAGGATGCCGCCGCGCACGACCTCGGCGGCGTAGGCGGCCTCGTGCAGGGTGAGGCCGACGACGGCGACGGCGACCGGGCTGAGCAGGTTGACCGTCCTGACCCCGAGCACCGTCGGGTACAGCGCCCCGATGTTGAACCACAGCAGCAGCTGCACCAGGATCGGGATCGACCGGAACAGCCAGACGTATCCGGAACCGACCGCGCGAAGCACGGGGTTGGCGGACAGCCGGAAGGCGGCGAGCAGGGTGCCGAGGGCGAAGCCGAGGACCATCACCACGGCGGTCAGCCAGAGCGTGAGCCACAGTCCGCGCAGCACCGCGCCGGTGGTGAAGTAGTCGGCGACGACGTCCCACTGGAACGCCTGGTTGCGCACGACGGAGGTGAGGGCGAGGCCGAGCAGGACGAGGACGGCGACGGCGGCGGTCCACTGTCCGTAGCGGCGCTGGGGCACGATCCGGGGGACGGGGACGGCCGCGGGACCGGGTATCTCCGGGGCGGTGGACGCGTGGGCGAGGGTGTCGGATGACATGCGAAGGCTCCGTGACGCGATCGGTCGAACGTCGGAACGGGTGATGCCTTCACACGGGTGCGCCGTACACATGGCGCGGTCACGGCCGAGCCCCTCAGCAGGGCCGTGCACCGAGAGTACGCAAGCGGTCGCCCGCGCTGTCAAGGGTGTCCGTATGGTGAGCGGTACGTCTCAAGTCGGTTGACGCGGAACCGGATGCCTGTTCCACTTGCCCCATGCATCCACAGCAGTGGCTGGTCACCCGCTCCCACATCGACTTCGGTCGCGTGTGGTCCTCCTCCTGTTGAGCTGACCCCCTGCGCATGCCCGCCGCCGGCGGGCCTCCTCGGCGCTCTCCGCTTTTTCCCCGCGTTTCCGCGCCTTCCTCGCTCCACCGTGCCTTCACACGCGCCCCCTCCCCTCGCGCTCTCGCACACCCTTTTCCGTTCAGGAGAACGCCTCCGATGCGTACGTCGATCTATCGATTCGTCATGCCCTTCACCGCCCTGACCTCGGCCACCCTGCTCCTCACCGCCTGCGGCTCGGGCTCCGGCGCCGCGGGCGGGGCGGACGCCCCCGGGGTGGCGGCCGCGTCCGACGCGGTGCCGACCACGGACGTGGTGTCGGCCGAGAAGACGGACCCCGCGGCGGCGGGGCTGCTGCCCGCCGGCACCAAGCACCTCACCGTCGCGATCAGCGTCGGCGGCACCCCGCCCGGCACCACCTACCTCGCCGACGGCAGAACGCTGACCGGCCAGGACGTCGACTTCGCCAAGGCGGTCGCCAAGGTGCTCGGCGTCGAACTGACCGTGGAGCAGGCGAGTTTCGAGGCGATCCTGCCCGCCCTGGACAGCGGCAAGTACGACTTCGGCGCGAGCAACTTCGGGGTCACCGACGAGCGCCGCAAGACCATCGACTTCGTCACCTACATCAACGACGGCCAGGGTTTCGCCACCCGCAAGGACAGCAGGCTGACCAGGATCACCGATCTGAAGCAGCTGTGCGGACTGAACGTGGCGACCGGCGCCGGCACGACGTTCGAGGCCACGCTGGAGGAGAACGAGCACCTGTGCGCCGATGCGGGCGAGAAGCCGTACCGGGTGCAGACGTACGCCGAGCCCAGCGCGATCTGGTCCTCGGTGCAACAGGGCCGCAGCGACGTGGTGATGTCCACGATCAACGGCCTGCGCTACGCCGTCGCCCGCCAGAGCGGCCTGAAGTTCCTCAACGAGTTCCACCGGCTCGACGTCGGCTTCGCCTTCAAGAAGGGCACCACGTTGGCGCCCGCCTTCCAGGCCGCGGTGAACCGGCTGATCGCCGACGGCACCTACGACAAGATCCTGGAGAAGTGGGGCACGACGGGCTCGGCGATCACGAAGTCACGGATCTCCCCGCCCGAGCTCGGGAACTGAGCGGGGGTCAGCAGCCGCAGTCGCAGGTACAGCACTCGCAGCACTCGCAGCACTCAAGGGCCTCGCAGCACGACCAGTCGCAGTTGCAGTCGCAGGAGGCGCAGCAGCCCTCGCGCCGCTTCCGCGACCACGGGCCCTCGAACTCGTCGGCGCAGCACACCTTGCAGGTGCAGCACACGGCGAGCGCGGCGGCGCAACCGGCCCAGAAGCCCCGCTTGTCCGGGCCCTTCGACGGGCCGCCGTAGGGGTTGCCGTGCGGGTCGCCCGGCGCGTACGGCCCCTGCGTGCCCGGGTTCCCCGGCGCGTACGGCCCCGTCGGCGGCCCGAACGCGGCCTCCGGAGCGGTGTGTCCGCAGGACGTCGTGCCGAACGCCCGGTCCACCGAGCGCCGCAGCTCGTGCACCAGCAGCAGATGGACCAGCGCGCCGTCGCGGAACTCGGTGTCCTTCAGGGCCAGTCGGATGCCGTGCACGGCGTCGTCGGCGAGCCTGCGGGCCTCGGCGAGGGAGGTGCCGGTGGCGGTCAGCGGGTTCCAGGCGCCGCTCTCGGCGTCGGCCTCCCGGTCCTCGACCGCGTCCAGCAGATGCGCGAGCCGCCCGAAGAGCCGCCCGGTCTCGGCGAGCGGCACCGCGTTGCCGGGCCGGCCGGCCAGCCGCGCGGTGTGCGCGAAGGCGGCGGCGGTGGCCGTCTCGGTGGGCTCGGTGACGGTCAGGATCGGGGTGCCGGGCCCGGCCAGCGTCTCGATGCCGAGCTGGCGGTCGACGGCGTCCACCAGGACACCGGTGTCGAAGCCGACCGCCGACCCGCTGTGCTCCCCGGCCCGGCCCCAGCTCGCCGCGACCTTGCGGGCGGCGGCGGCCACCGGCCTGCGGGCCAGGAGTCCGTCCCGGTCGGCGACATGGTCGCGGACCTTCGCCGCGGCGAGCACCAGGGAGACGGCTGCGGCGAGCCGCGCGCCCTCACCCTGCGCGACCGACGCCGTCCGCATCCCGCGCAGCGCGCACGGCCCCGCCGTCCGCCGTCCGCCCTCGCCGCGACCGAGCT
Source organism: Streptomyces sp. NPDC001056 (assembly GCF_053598955.1). Classification (NCBI taxonomy): domain Bacteria; kingdom Bacillati; phylum Actinomycetota; class Actinomycetes; order Kitasatosporales; family Streptomycetaceae; genus Streptomyces; species Streptomyces sp. NPDC001056. The sequence continues at coordinate 75,467 of NZ_JBSFLI010000024.1, forward strand.
GAGCCTCCGTCAACACGGAGATCAACAAACCGTCATAGTTGGTGACAACACGTGCGAGCTGACCATGGTCGCCGCGCAACGCGAGGCAGAGTCCGCACAGATGCGCCATCCACTCGGCCTTGAAGCGGTCACCGAGCCGGTGCGAGCAGGGCCTGACTATTCCGAACACAGCGTTTCCCCCGTGCGTTGACGTGTCATCGGCTTCACCCGGACGCACCGAGCGTCACCCATCCGCCGCCGACCATCATATTTCACTCACAGTCAGCAGCCGTACGTGTCACAACCCTTGGGGGACAAGGCGTCTCGACGGATCGGCTGTGCACCAGTACCGTCACAAACCCCCCGCGCGGCGACTATCCACTTGGCGCGTTGTCAGCATCATGGATGACCATAGGGGAACGGACAGCACGAGAGACCGCTGTGAGAGGAGGCGTCCATGGGATCGGTACGCAAGGCGAGTGCGTGGCTCGGCCTCGTCGACGACAACGATGACGAGCGCTACTACGACGACGACTACTCCGAGGGCACCGCGTCCGGGGACGCCTGGGTGACCGACCCCCGGGTGCAGGTGGCCACGGACAAGGCCGAGGAGAGGAGCCGGCGGATCGCCACGGTCACCCCGGACAGCTTCCGGGACGCCCGTGCCATCGGCGAGCTGTTCCGGGACGGGGTCCCGGTCATCATGAACCTCACCGGCATGGAGCCCGGCGACGCCAAGCGGGTCGTGGACTTCGCGGCGGGTCTGATCTTCGGTCTGCGCGGCTCCATCGACCGGGTCTCCACCCGGGTGTTCCTGCTGACGCCGGCCGACACGGAGATCATCAGCGGTGAGGCGTCCGCGCACCGCTCGGACGGCTTCTTCAACCAGAGCTGAGGCGGGGCCGCTCACCGGCCCCGCCCCATCCGGTGGCTCACCGGAACGCGTCGAGCCCGGTGAGCGCCTTGCCCAGCACCAGCTGGTGCATCTCGACGGTGCCCTCGTAGGTGAGCACCGACTCAAGGTTGGTCGCGTGCCGCATCACGGGGTATTCGAGGGAGATCCCGTTGGCACCGAGGATCGTCCGCGCCGTACGGCAGATCTCGATGGCCTCGCGGACGTTGTTGAGCTTGCCGAAGCTGACCTGCTCCGGGCGCAGCCGGCCGGCGTCCATCCGCCGCCCCAGATGGTGGGCGAGCAGGATGCCCTTGTGCAGTTCGACCGCCATGTCGGCGAGCTTGGCCTGGGTGAGCTGGAAGCCGCCGATGGGCCGCCCGAACTGCTCGCGGGTCTTCGCGTACTCCACGGCCGCCTCGAAGCTGCTGCGCGCGGCGCCCATCGCGCCCCAGACGATGCCGTAGCGGGCGTGCGACAGACAGCTCAGCGGGCCGCGCAGCCCGACGACCTCCGGCAGCACCGCGCTCGCGGGCAACCGCACGTCGTCCAGGACGAGCTCACTGGTGACGGAGGCGCGCAGCGACCACTTGTGCTTGATCTCGGGCGCCGAGAAACCGGGCGTGTTTGTCGGTACGACGAAACCGCGGATGCCCTCCTCGGTCTGGGCCCAGACGACGGCCACCCCGGCGACCGAGCCGTTGGTGATCCACATCTTGCGCCCGTTGAGCACCCAGTCCTCGCCGTCCCGCTTGGCGTGGGTCCGCATCGAGGCGGGGTCGGAACCGTGGTCCGGCTCGGTGAGGCCGAAGCAGCCGATCACCTCGCCGGCGGCCATCCGCGGCAGCCACTCCTGCTTCTGCTCCTCGCTGCCGAAGCGGTGGATGGCGTACATCGCGAGGGAGCCCTGCACGGAGACCAGCGAGCGGATGCCGGAGTCGGCCGCCTCCAGCTCCAGGCAGGCCAGGCCGTACTGGACGGCCGACGCGCCCGCGCAGCCGTACCCGCTGAGGGACATCCCGAGGGCGCCGAGGCCGCCCAGCTCGCGGGCGAGTTCCCGGATCTGCGGCAGCTCGCCCTTCTCGTACCAGTCGGCGACGTACGGCAGCACGCGGTCGGCTGCCCAGCCGCGGACGGTGTCCCGGATCGCCAGGTCCTCCGGGTCCAGCAGATCGTCGATCCCCAGCGGGTCGGTGGCGTCGAACGGGGGCAGCTTCGCGGACATGGGACACCCTCCGGTACTAAAAACTAGCAGCGCTAGTTACGGCTTCGCAGCCGACGTTACGGGGCAGTTTCCCGCACGTCCAGAGGGGTCAGGCGGAGACCCGCGGCTTCTCGGCGGGGCGCGGGGCGGGCACCCCGGCCGCGAGCGGCCCGGCGACGGCCGGCACGGCGTCCGCTTCCGGACCCCCCGGCAGGATCTTCGGCTCGGCGCCGCCCGGCACCGCGTCCGGCCCGCCACGGCCCCGCACGGCCTCCGGCTCGGCGCCGCCCGGCACCGTCTGCGCGTCCGTCTCCGCGTCGCACTGCATGATCCGCGGCAGCCGCAGCGCCATCACCGCGCCCAGCAGCAACAGGCCCGCGCTCACCAGCAGCGTCAGGTGCAGCCCGTGCACGAAGGAGTCCCGCGCCACCTGGCGCAGCGCCGCCCCGGCGGGGCCGCCGAGCCGGTCGGCGACGTCGTAGGCCTCGCCCAGCGAGTGCCCGGCGCGGGCCGCGTCCGGGGCGGAGACGCCGGGGACCGAACGCAGCCGGGGGGTGTAGGCGGCGTTCATCACGCTGCCGAGCAGCGCGATGCCGATGCCGGCGCCCAGCTGGTACGAGGTCTCGCCGATCGCCGCCGCGCCACCGGCCCGGTCCGCCGGAGCCTCGCTGAGCATCGACTCGTAGGCGCCGAACAGCGTGGTCTCCAGGCCGAAGCCGAGCAGTACGAAGCCGGACAGCAGCAGCGGCGCGTTGTCGGTGCCGCCCATCGCGGTCAGGGTCAGCACCGCGGCCGCCGTCAGGCAGAACCCGACACACACCATCCGGCGCGGCCCGAACCGGCGCAGCACGCGCGCGCCCAGCAGGCCCGCCGCCATCGCGGCCACGGTCAGCGGCAGCAGCCGCAGTCCGGTGGCGAGCGGCGAGAGTCCGAGCACCAGCTGGAGGTACTGCGCGGCGATCAGCTCCAGGCCGACCAGGGCGAGCATCGCCAGCACGATGCAGCCCACCGAGGTGCTGAAGGCGGGCCTGCGGAACATGCACAGGTCCACCAGCGGATGCGGCAGCCGCCGCTGCCGTCGCACGAAGACGACGAGGAGGGCCGCGCCGACCAGCAGCGGCAGCAGGGTTCCCGGGCTCACGGGGGCCTCGCCGCCGCCGAGCCGTTTGACGCCGAGGACGACGCCGAACAGGCCGGCCGCCGCCATCAGCGCGCCGGTCACGTCCCAGGGGCCGTCGGCCCCGCCCCGGGACTCGGGCAGCAGGATGCGTCCGACGGGGAGGCTGATCAGCATCAGCGGGATGTTGATCAGGAAGACCGAGCCCCACCAGAAGTGCTCCAGCAGGAAGCCGCCGAGCAGCGGGCCGACCGCCGCGCCGACCGCCGCGACCGCGCTCCACACGCCGATGGCGAGCGCGCGCTCGCGCCGGTCGGGGAAGGACTGGCGCAGGATCGACAGGGTCGCGGGCATGATCATGGCACCGCCGACGCCGAGCAGGGCGCGGGCGAGGATCAGCACCTCGGCCGTGTGCGCGCACGCCGCCACGGCGGAGGCCACGCCGAAGAGGCCGTAGCCGAGCAGGAGGACCCGTCTGCGTCCGACGCGGTCGCCGAGGGTGCCGAAGAGGATCAGCAGCGAGGCGCAGACCAGCGGGTAGACGTCGACGATCCAGAGCAGCTGGACGGCGCCGGGCCGCAGGTCCTCGCTGACCGCGGGGACCGCCACGTGCAGCACGGTCGCGTCGAGGGCGACGAGCAGCAGGCTGACGCAGAGGACGACGAGGACGACCCAGCGGTTGGCACCGGGCCCGGTCGCCCGACCGCGCGGCCGGACACCGGCCGTGGTCGTCCCGGACATGTACGTACCTCCCAGATCTTCCCTCGCGTGGGGCGCAGCGACAGGGGCTCCCTTGTCGTACGGCCGGGAAGAACGGTGTCCCCGGCCCGCGCTTGACCCACGGGGATGACTCGTCAGCCTACGCGAGTCCGCCGCGGCCGCACGTGGCGGACCTCTCACCTGGCAGAGGGAACCCTTGTGCGGTACACCACGTCGCACCGGCTTGACCGCGCCCCGGCGGACGGTCCCTTCCCCCGTCCGGTCGATAATCGAGCCCGTGACCGATCTGAGGACCGGCGTGGCCGCACCCCACGCCCCGCCCCACGCCCCGCCCTCCGCACCGCTGCCGCGCCGGGCGCTGCCGGCCGTCCTCGGCTACGCGGCGGTCCGCGTCCTCGGGCTGGTGGTGCTCGCGGTGTGGAGCGCCGCGCGCGGCAAGAGCGCGCTGACGCTGCTGAGCGCGCGCTGGGACTCCCTCTGGTACACGCGGGTCGCCGAACTGGGCTACGGCTACCAGGTGCGGCTGCCGAACGGCGACGTCCACTCGAATCTGGCGTTCTTCCCGCTGCTGCCCTGGCTGGAGCGACTGCTGCACGCGGCCACGCCGCTGCCGTACGCGCACGCGGGTCTCGTGGTGAGCCTCGTGGCCTCGCTCGCCGCGGCGGCGGGGATCTTCGCCGTGGCCGAGCACGTGTACGGGCCACGGGTGGGTGTGTGCGCCGTACTCCTGTGGGCCGTCCTGCCGGTCGCGGCCGTGCAGTCGATGGCGTACAGCGAGTCGCTGTTCACGGCGCTGGCCGCCTGGGCGCTGTACGCGGTGCTGACCGGGCGGTGGGTGAGCGCGGGTCTGCTCGCGGCGCTCGCGGGGCTGACCCGGCCGGTGGGCGGTGCGGTGGTGGCGGCGGTGTGGGTCACGGCCGCGGTCTCGTTCGTGCGGGACCGAAGCGCGGCGCGCACGGCCGGCGCCCGACCGCCGACACGCGCCCCCTCTTGTTCCACCGCTCCCTCTTCACCCAGCGCTCCCTCTTGTTCCACCGCTCCCTCTTCACCCAGCGCCCCCTCTTCACCCAGCGCCCCCTCTTCGCTCATCGCTGCCCCTTCGCCTTCATCCACCGCTCCCCTGTCGTCCGCCGTCCGCCGTCTCCTCGGCGTGGTCGTCGCCCCGCTCGGCGCGGCCGGCTACGTCCTGTGGGTCGGTCACCGCACCGGCAAGGGCCCGCTCGGCTATCTGGACGTGCAGGCCGGTTGGCGCAACGGCTTCGACGGCGGGTACGCCTTCGCGCGCTTCGTGGCCGAGAAGTTCACGTCATTCCCCGCCGCGCTCGCCGGCGTCGGCCTGACCGTCGGCGTCGCGCTGCTGCTCTGGCTGTACGTCACCGGCGTGCGCCGGGGCCAGCCGCTCGGACTGCTCGTGTACACCGGCGTCGTGCTCGCGCTCGCGCTGTGTGCGTCGAGCTACTTCGGGTCCAAGCCCCGGATGCTGCTGCCCGCCTTCCCGGTCCTCTTCCCCCTCGCCGCCGCGCTCGCCAGGCTGCGGACCCCCCGATCCGCCCTGGTCACGGCAGGGTTGGCGATCGTCTCCGCGGTCTACGGGGCGTTCTGGCTGAACGGCTCGGGGCCTCCGTGATCCACTCGGGCCGCCCGATGACACCCCGGAGAATTGCGGCCCAGGACCGGGTTAACGCATTTATAAGTGCCATATAAACAACACCCGGCATGATCAAAGGAATTACAGAGGACGGCCTCGCCCGATTGCGTAATCCGGTGAAATTCGGCCGCCCTTGAGAGGTTTCCCACATCACATCGTCATCACAAAGCCGCTGTTTCGACCGGGACCACAGCTCACTCGCTGTAACGTCGATTGGGTGCGTACCGAACGGAACCTCACCCGGCGTCTGGACCGGGTGTTCGCCAGGCTGGACCGCGAGCCGGAACGGCCGGCCCATATCGATGTGCCGGTGATGAGCCGGCACCGGGTCGTGTTGTTCTCCGCGACCCTCGCCTTCTATCTGGCGATCGTGTGGGCCGTGGTGACCACCTCCTGGCTCGTCCGGCTCGACTGGCAGGTCATGTTCTTCCGGCCGTACCAGCAGTGGCCGCAGATCCACGCCTTCCTCGACTACTACGTGGTGCTCGGCCAGCGCGGCCCCACCGCCGTGATGGTCGCGGCCTGGCTCGGCTGGCGCTCCTGGCGGCAGCACACGCTCCGTCCGCTGCTCACCCTCGCCACCTCGCTCCTGCTGCTGAACGTCACGGTCGGCGCCGCCAAGTACGGCATGGGGCGGCTCGGTCCGCACTACGCGACCGTGATCGGCTCGAACGAGATGGTCCGGGGCGGCGATATATTTCCCAGCGGCCACACCGCCAACGCGGTGGTCACCTGGGGCATCCTGGCCTATCTGGCCTCCACCCCCCGCGCCCGCCGCTGGCTTTCGGCGGTCTCCGCGATCACCTCGCTCGGCGTCGGCCTCACCACCGTCTACCTCGGTACGCACTGGCTCAGCGACGTGCTCCTCGGCTGGGCCGCCGGCCTGCTGATCCTGCTCGCATTGCCCTGGTTCGAGCCGCTGATCGCCCGGACCGAGGTGTGGCTGTTCGACCTGCGGGACCGCTGGCGCGCCCGCCGCAGCCGACCCCTGCCCGAACCGGTCCTCCCCGTCGCCCCGGTGGTGTTCACCTCGCCGCGCGGCACCCCGGCCGAGCAGTCCGCGCCGGCCCGCGAGCCGGTCTCCTCGACCCGCGCCTCCCGGGGCCTGGCGCACCTGGCGCCCGGACCGCACACGGCACGTTCGGAACGCAGCCCGGTCACCCCGGCGGGCCCCCGCCGCCCGCCGGGCGCCGACCGGGCACCGCGCGGCACCTCCCCGGCCCGCCCCCTCACCGGCGGCTGACGGCCAGGCGGGCTCCGGTACGCACCACGGCCCGCGCCTCGGCGAAGGCCCCGCTCCCTTCCTCGGGAGCGGGGCCTTCGTCATGTCCACGCCGGTGGGGTCAGCCCTTCCAGGAGCGGGCCACCCGGCCGTCCCGCACCTCGAAATTGAGCCGCCCCACCCGGTACTCCATGGTGATGATCGCGCCCGGCGGCAGCGACCGCACGGTCGACCAGCCACGCTCCCGGGCGAGCCGTTCGGCCTGCTCGGCGTCGAGGCCGACGTACCCGTCCGGGCTGTCCTGGGGCTCCGCTGGCGGAGTGGGAATCGGTGCCATACGGCCACGCTAGGGCGACACACGCGGTGACGGAAGCCGGGCGCGGCAGGGTAAGAGCAACATCAGACTCCCGTCACACTTCTGTCACAGATTCCAGGGGCTCGTTTCGGTCGAACTCCCTCACTCGATCGGGGGTTTCCGTACCGCCCAACGAGGGATTCGAACGGAATTCCCGCATGTCGCGACGCCCCCTCGAATTGCCCGGCGGAAAGTGCCGCGGCGAGGACCGGGGCGGGTCCCCGAAGCATGATTCCCCGGGGGAATCCGGCGCCACACCACCGGAGCTGACAGACCATAGGAAATTTCACGGATTCCGCACATGCCGGTGCGCGGCATGTGTGCCGCGGGCGCTCGCGGGTATCCGCGCCGCGCGCCGGCCCGGGGTGCGACGACGCGCACCCGCGGTCGCCGTCGGCTCAGAGGGTCAGGTGCGTGCCGGGAACGATGAGGTCGGGGTCGTTGCCGACGACGGCCTTGTTGGCCGCGTAGAGGCGGTGCCAGTCGACGCCGTGCCGTGAGGCGATCCCGGACAGGGTGTCGCCCGCGCGCACGGTGTAGCCGCCCGTGCCCCGGGACGGGTGCCGCGGGGTCTTCGACGCCTTCGGCGTCCTCGGCGCCTTCGGGGTCCGGGAAGGGGCCGGCTGCTTCGTGGTGCTGCCCTTGTCGAGGCTCACCTGCGAGGGGGCGGAGCCGATCGCTCCCGCGCGCCTGGAGCAGACCGGCCAGGCGCCCCAGCCCTGGGCCCGCTGGACCCGCGTCGCGACGGCGATCTGCGCGCCCCTGGAGGCCCGGTCGGCCGTGGGAGCGTACGCGGCGCCACCGTACGCGCGCCAGGTGTGGGCGGAGAACTGAAGTCCGCCGTAGTAGCCGTTGCCGGTGTTGATGTGCCAGTTGCCGCCGCTCTCGCACTGGGCGATGCGGTCCCACACTCCGTTGTCCGCGGCGGCGGCGTCGCCGGTCGCGGCCAGCAGCCCCAGCGGGGCCAGCAGCGCGGCGCCGGCGAGCACGGCCGTCGTACGGCCCCTGCGCGCGCTGTCGTCACGGACGGTGGTACGGCTGGTATCGGCACACTCGGACATGTAACTCCCTCTCGGACAACCCGGGTTCCCCCGGGCGGAGCGCGTCTTCCCGCGCAGGACCGCGGTTCGTCGCGCCCGCCCCGTCCGTGCCCCGGTGCCGGCGATGACGCGCTGCCGGTGCCGGGTGACGGACGAACCCGAGCGGTGCTCGTTGCACACGGCGGAGGAATGTAGGGAACGCGCGCGCCGGACATCAACCAAATGACCGTCGTGCCAGGCCAGTTGGCGGTTACCGCCGGTATCGGCGATTTCCGGACACCCACTACATCCGCTGATTTACCGACTTTCCACCTCCACCCGACGACCTCCTGTGAGCCACTTCACCCGTTCAAGCGGCTTGACGCGGCGGCGAGTTGACGGGGAGTGGCCGATTCCGCACCGAAGGTGACCCTGCGCGGCGGTCGGTTCGAACCGGTGCTCCGCCATGCGTGACCCCCACCACAGGACGCCCGTTGTCTTCTTCATGAGCCCGGAACCCTGGGGCTCATCGGCCGGGAGCCACCCGACCGGTCCAGCACGCATCCCAAGGGAGCCACCCGTGCCGCGCATGCTCGACGTCAGTGACGCCGTACGCGCCGAGATCGGCGACGAAGAAGCCGACCGGCTGCTCGCCGGAGAGAACGCCCCGGGCAGTTACGACTGCACGTCCTGCCGCACCCCGGGCGACTCCGAGCAGGAGCGCACCAGCACCGTCCTGTTCGTCGGCGAGGAGACCGCGGTCCTCGCCTTCGCCCACGCCAGCTGCCTGCCCTCGCAGGTCGTCCAGGTCACCGAGGAGCAGTTGCAGGGCGCCGTCCGCTCCATCGGCGCACAGCTCCAGGGCGGTGAGCCTCAGCGGCCCGCGCCCGAGCAGGCGGTGCTCGGCGTGACCAGCGGACTCGTCCTGATCGAGGGCGAGTTGCACCCCGCGCTGGTGGTCGAGCCGACCTCACCCATCGTGCGTCCGGGCACCGCCGGCGTCGGCGACGACTTCCTGCCGCTCCTCGTCGAGCAGGGCTTCATGCCGGTGAACGAGCTGGTCGCGGTGCCGCCGGTGCTGCACGGCTGGTCGGTGCTGCTGGCCGTGGGCCAGCTGCACGCGGTCCTCCAGCCGGGCCCGCCCGGCGGCCACCCGGTCGCCTGGTGGCAGGCCCACCAGCCGCTCCAGGTCACCGACGGCTGGCGGGCCGCGGCCAACAAGCACCAGCAGGTACTGATGTTCGCCGCACCGGTGGGCTCCATCGGCCGCCAGCCGCGTGAGGACCTGCTGCGGGACTCCCTCGACAAGGCCGCGGCCAACGGCAGGTTGGTGGCGGCCGCGCTGCCGCTCGCGGGGACCTGAGCCACACGCAAAGGAAGGTTGCGAAACCGCATCTCTTCCCGTGCACCGTCGTTTGGACATACGTGCACGCATACGACACTTCGCCCCGACGGTCCTCGTTCTCCTCCGTTCCGTCCGCCCGGACGGGGCAGGAAGGGGCGGGTGGTGCCTCGGCCACGCCGATCTTCGACATGCTCGCCGCGGAGTGGGTCAAGGCCTTTCGCACGCTGCCGGGTGACCGCAGCGGCGAGGAGGGGATGAGGTTCGTGCCCTTCGGTCTGCCGGACCGCACGGGGTGGTCGTACGGCGGCCACCGGGCGGGGTCGTTCAGCAGCTCGTACAGCGCCTACAGCGCGGGGGCGTACAGCGCCCGCCAGCAGTCGCAGTGGCAGCGCGTCGGCACCATCGGACGGCCGCAGCAGGACACCGGGATGCACCATGTGCCCGCGGCGCTGCCACCCGGACCGCGCCGCGGCGCGTGACCCCCGCGCACAAGAGGGCGGCCCCTGTTCCCAGGGGCCGCCCTCCGCGTCGTACCGCGCTTACTTCTTCTTCGTGCCGCGCTTCTCGCGCACCCGGACCGAGATGTGGATCGGGGTGCCCTCGAAGCCGAACTCCTCGCGCAGGCGGCGCTCGATGAAGCGCCGGTAGCCCGCCTCGATGAAGCCGGAGGCGAAGAGCACGAACCGCGGGGGCTTGGTGCCGGCCTGGGTGCCGAAGAGGATGCGCGGCTGCTTGCCACCCCGGACCGGGTGCGGGTGGGACGCGACCAGCTCGCCGAAGAAGGCGTTGAGCCGGCCGGTGGGGACGCGGGTCTCCCAGCCGGCGAGGGCGGTCTCGATGGCCGGGACCAGCTTCTCCATGTGGCGGCCGGTACGCGCCGACACGTTCACCCGGGGCGCCCAGGCGACCTGGGCCAGCTCGGTCTCGATCTCCCGCTCCAGGTAGTAGCGGCGCTCCTCGTCCAGCGTGTCCCACTTGTTGTAGGCGATGACCATCGCACGGCCCGCCTCCACGGCCATGGTGACGATCCGCTGGTCCTGGACCGAGATGTTCTCCGAGGCGTCGATCAGGACGACCGCGACCTCGGCCTTCTCCACGGCCGCCGCGGTGCGCAGCGAGGCGTAGTAGTCGGCGCCCTGCTGGAGGTGGACGCGCTTGCGGATGCCCGCGGTGTCCACGAACTTCCAGGTGACGCCGCCCAGTTCGATCATCTCGTCGACCGGGTCGCGGGTGGTGCCCGCCAGCTCGTTGACGACGACGCGCTCCTCGCCGGCGACCTTGTTCAGCAGGGAGGACTTGCCGACGTTCGGGCGGCCGATGAGCGCGATGCGGCGGGGGCCGCCGACGGCGGTGCCGAAGGACTGCGCGGGCGCCTCGGGCAGCGCCTCCAGGACGGCGTCCAGCATGTCGCCGGTGCCGCGGCCGTGCAGCGCGGAGACCGGGTGGGGCTCGCCGAGGCCCAGGTTCCACAGGTACGCCGCGTCGGCCTCGCCGCTCGGGCCGTCGACCTTGTTGGCGCACAGCACCACGGGCTTGCCGGCCTTGCGCAGCAGTCGTACGACCGCCTCGTCGGTGTCGGTCGCGCCGACCTTGGCGTCGACCACGAAGACCACCGCGTCGGCGGCCTCGATCGCGTACTCGGCCTGGGCGGCCACGGAGGCGTCGATGCCGAGGACGTCCTGCTCCCAGCCGCCGGTGTCGACGACCTTGAAGCGGCGGCCGGCCCACTCGGCCTCGTAGGTGACGCGGTCGCGGGTGACGCCGGGCTTGTCCTCGACGACCGCCTCGCGGCGGCCGATGATCCGGTTCACCAGGGTCGACTTGCCGACATTGGGGCGGCCGACGACGGCGAGCACGGGCAGCGGGCCGTGGCCCGCCGCCTCGATGGCGCCCTCGACGTCCTCGATGTCGAAGCCCTCTACCGCGGCGAGCTCCATGAACTCCGCGTACTCGGCGTCGCCGAGAGCCCCGTGCTCGTACTCGTGCTCTGCCGAGCCGTCGGGCTGGATGTCGTCGTTCATGAAGTCCGTACCTCGTCGTTCATCGTGGTGATCGGTGGAACAGGCCCTGGTGGGCATATCCCTCGATGGGCTGATCCACTACTCAAGTGTCGCCTAGCGCCCGGTCAGGCGCCTGGCGTTTTCCAGGTGGCCGGTGAGCTGCTTCTGGATGCGCTCGGTCGCCTCGTCCAGCGCCCGGCGCGTGCGCCGCCCGGAGCCGTCGCCCGCGTCGAACGGGTCGCCGAAGACGACGTCGACGCGCGAGCGCAGCGGGGGCAGCGCCTTTATCAACCGCCCCGGCCGGTGGGAGCTTCCCAGCACGGCCACGGGCACGATCGGCGCTCCGCTGCGGACCGCGAAGTAGGCGAGGCCCGCGCGCAGCGAGGCGAAGTCGCCGTCGCCCCGGGTGCCCTCCGGGAAGATGCCGAGGACTCCCCCGGCGTCCAGGATCCCGAGGGCCTGGGTGATGGCGGTGCGGTCGGCGGCCGCGCGGTCCACCTTCACCTGGCCGATGCCGGTCAGGAAGGCGTCCAGCGGGCCGACGAACGCCTCCTTCTTGATCAGGAAGTGCGCCGGGCGGGGCGCCACGCCCATGACCATGGGTCCGTCGACGTTGTGGGAGTGGTTGACCGCGAGGATCACCGGGCCGCTGGCGGGCACCTTCCAGGCGCCCAGCACGCGCGGCCTCCACAGCCCGTACATCAGGCCGACGCCGATGCGCCGGCCGACCTCGGCGCCCCTTTCGGAGGGAAGCCCCACGTCTCGTCTCCCGGAGGGCAGACTCACTTCGCCGCCCGCTTCTCCTCGACCAGGGTGACGACGCACTCGATGACCTGGGCGAGGGTGAGCTCGGTGGTGTCCACCTCGACCGCGTCGTCGGCCTTGGCGAGCGGGGAGGTCTTGCGGCTGGAGTCGGCGGCGTCGCGCTTGATCAGCGCCTCGCGGGTGGCGTGCAGGTCGGCGCCCTTCAGCTCACCGCTGCGCCGGGCGGCGCGGGCCTCGGGGGAGGCGGTGAGGAAGATCTTCAGGTCGGCGTCGGGCAGCACGGTCGTACCGATGTCGCGGCCCTCGACCACGATGCCCCGCTCGGCGCCGCCGGCCAGCGAGCGCTGCAGCTCGGTGATCCGGGTGCGCACCTCGGGCACCGCGCTGACCGCGCTGACCTTGGAGGTGACCTCCTGGGTGCGGATCGGCGCGGACACGTCGACGCCGTCGACCGTGATGGTCGGGGCGGACGGGTCGGTGCCGGAGACGATCTCGGGCTTGCCGGCGACGGCCGCGATGGCGGTCGGGTCCGCCAGGTCGATGCCGTTGTGCACCATCCACCAGGTGATCGCCCGGTACTGGGCGCCGGTGTCCAGGTAGCTCAGGCCGAGCTGCGCGGCCACGGCCTTCGACGTGCTCGACTTGCCCGTGCCGGAGGGACCGTCGATCGCGACGATCACGGGCTTGGCGGTCGGGGCGGCGCCGTTTTCCACGGGGGGACACCTTCCTGGTGCGGTGTGGGCGGGGTCGGGGTGCGAGAGCGCCCCGCACAAGGTTACTGGGTGTGGGTCACTCGTCCGGACGCACATCGCCGCCGGCCTTCGTGACCGCCTCACGCTCATGGCCGCCCGGCTTCCGCCGTCCCTCCCGCGCCCCGCCGCCCGGCCCCGGCCCGCGCCGGGCTACTGCCGCAGTGCCCAGCCCCGCTCGCGCAGCGCGCTGGAGAGCACCGGCACAGCCTGCGGTTCCACCATGAGCTGCACCAGACCGGCCTGCTGTCCGGTGGCGTGCTCGATGCGCACGTCCTCGATGTTGACCCCGGCGCGGCCCGCGTCGGCGAAGATGCGCGCCAGCTGGCCGGGCTGGTCGTCGATGAGCACGACGACGGTCTCGTACACCCGCGGCGCGCTCCCGTGCTTGCCGGGTACCCGGACCTGGCCCGCGTTGCCGCGGCGCAGCAGGGCCTCGATGCCGGTGCCGCCGATACGGCGCTTGTCCTCGTCGGAGGACTGGAGGGCGCGCAGGGCGCCCACGGTCTCCTCCAGGTCCACGGCCACGTCGGCGAGCAGGTCGGCGACCGGGCCCGGGTTGGCGGAGAGGATGTCGATCCACATGCGCGGGTCGGAGGCGGCGATCCGGGTCACGTCCCGGATGCCCTGCCCGCACAGCCGTACGGCGGCCTCGTCGGCGTGCTCCAGGCGCGCGGCGACCATGCTGGAGACCAGGTGGGGCATGTGGGAGACGAGGGCGACGGCGCGGTCGTGGGCGTCGGCGTCCATGACGACGGGGACGGCCCGGCAGTGCGAGACCAGTTCCAGGGCGAGGTTGAGCACCTCGGTGTCGGTGTCCCGGGTGGGGGTGAGCACCCAGGGGCGGCCCTCGAAGAGGTCGCCGGTGGCGGCCAGCGGGCCCGACTTCTCCCGGCCGGACATCGGGTGCGTGCCGAGGTAGGCCGAGAGGTCCAGGCCGAGCGCCTCCAGCTCGCGGCGCGGGCCGCCCTTGACACTGGCCACGTCCAGGTAGCCGCGGGCCACTCCCCGGCGCATGGCGTCGGCGAGTACCGCGGCCACGTGGGCGGGCGGCGCGGCGACGATCGCCAGGTCGACGGGGCCCTCGGGGGGCGCCTCGGTGCCGGCGCCGAGCGCGGCGGCGGTGCGGGCCTGCTCCGGGTCGTGGTCGGCGAGGTGCACGGTGACGCCACGCTGCGTCAGGGCCAGCGCGGCGGAGGTACCGATCAGGCCGGTGCCGATGACGAGGGCGGTTCTCACTGGGCGATGTCCTTGCGCAGGGCGGCCGCGGCGCCGAGGTAGACGTGGGCGATGTCGGCGCGGGGCCGGTCCGATTCGATGTGGGCGAGGACGCGGACGACGCGGGGCATGGCGCCGGCGATGTCCAGTTCCTGGGCGCAGATCAGGGGCACGTCGACGATGCCGAGCCCCCGGGCGGCGGCCGCCGGGAAGTCGCTGTGCAGGTCGGGGGTGGCGGTGAACCAGATGCTGATCAGGTCGTCCGCGGTCAGTCCGTTCCGCTCCAGGACGGCGGTGAGCAGGGCTCCGACCTGCTCGCTCATGTGACCGGCCTCGTCCCGCTCCAGTTGGACGGCCCCCCGGACCGCTCGTACCGCCACGGCGCTGCTCCTCGCTGACAGGTGTTGTCGTGCTCGCCCGTCCAGCGTAGTCAGCCCGCGTGGGCAGGGCGCGCGACGCCCGATCGCTGAGACGATGCGCAGGGCCGGTTTTATCCGGTTTCCACGCCTGTGTTCAGGTTCCAGTGCCTGCATCCAGGCATCAGTATCCGCATCCCGACATGTGTACGGAGTGGTGACATGAACCAGGGCGCGACGCGGCGCACGGTGATCGCGACGGGCGCGGCGGCGCTCGCGGCCGGCTGCGGCAGCAACAACGGCGGCGACACGAGCGCCGCGGCCGACAGCACCGGCAGCCCCTCGCCGACGCATCCGACGAGTCCCATGACCACGGCGTCCCCGACCGCGACGGGCACCTCCGCGGCGCCCGGCGGGAAGAAGCTGGCGAACACCAGCGACATCCCCGAGGGCGGCGGCAAGGTCTTCGACGCGCAGAAGATCGTGGTGACGCAGCCGTCGAAGGGTCGGTTCAAGGCGTTCTCGGCGGTCTGCACGCACATGGGCTGCACGGTGAGCCGGGTGCAGAACGGCACCATCGACTGCCCCTGTCACGGCAGCCGCTTCAAGATCGAGGACGGTTCGGTGGCCGAAGGTCCCGCGACCAAGCCGCTGGCCGAGCACCCGATCAAGGTCGCCGGAAACTCCATCCAGCTGGGCTGAGGTGCCGCGTAGGCTCCGGGCATGCAGCCCGAGGACCTGGTACGCGACCACACGATCTACGCCTGCGTCATGGGGTCCCGGGCCTTCGGCCTGGCCACGGACGCGAGCGACACCGACCGGCGGGGCGTGTACCTCGCGCCCACCGCCCTGTTCTGGCGGTTCGAGAAGCCGCCGACGCATGTGGAGGGGCCGGGCGAGGAACGGTTCTCCTGGGAGTTGGAGCGGTTCTGCGAGCTGGCGCTGCGCGGCAACCCGAACATCCTGGAGTGCCTGCAC
Organism: Streptomyces sp. NPDC001056; assembly: GCF_053598955.1. Lineage (NCBI taxonomy): Bacteria > Bacillati > Actinomycetota > Actinomycetes > Kitasatosporales > Streptomycetaceae > Streptomyces > Streptomyces sp. NPDC001056. The sequence continues at coordinate 91,034 of NZ_JBSFLI010000024.1, forward strand.
TCCCCGCTGGTGGAGCACCTGGACGACACCGGCCGCGAACTGCTGTCCCTGCGCGGCGCGTTCCTCTCCCGCAAGGCGTACGACACCTTCACCCGCTACGCCCTCGGCCAGCGCAGGAAGCTGGACGCGGACGTACGGACGACGGGTGCCCCGCGCTGGAAGCACGCCATGCACCTGCTGCGGCTGCTGATGAGCTGCCGCGATCTGCTGCGCACCGGCGAGTTGCGCATCGACGTGGGCGAGGAGCGCGAGCCGCTGCTGGCGGTGAAGCGGGGCGAGGTGCCCTGGACCGAGGCCGAGGCATGGATGGCCCGGCTCGGCGCCGAGGCCGAGGAAGCCCTGCACCGCACCCCCCTGCCACCCGAACCGGACCACGCCCGGGTGGCCGACTTCCTGTTCCGCACCCGCCGGGCCTCGGCCCTGGAGTCGGCCCGGCTCGCGTGACGCGTCCGGCCCGTGCCGCGCGCCGGGGCGAGGGCCGGGGCGAGGGCCGGAGCCGGTTCAACGGGTGTCTCGGCGGACCGCGCGCGGGTGCGGCCGGCCCGGCCGCCTCGTCGGTGCCCGGCGCCCGAACCGTCCGCCCGCGCCGGCCCCGCCCAGAGGGCTCCCGGCGCGGGCGGACGACCGGACGGAGCGCCACCCCATGAGCCGCCGGGCATCCCCCACCCGCAAGCCGTACCCGGAGGCCCGCACCCACAGGGCGGCCCCCAGAGGCCCGCGCCCACCAAGCGGGCAGGGGGCGGGCCCTGAAGCCCGCAGCCACGCAGCCACGCAGCCACGCAGGGGACCGAGCACGTCAGCCGCGCACGGGGCCGCCCCTGGAACCCACCCCCTCGGAGCCGCCCGGCATACCGGCCCGGAAGCCCCGCACCCACGCCGCCGGGCGGGTGCCGCCCCGGACGCCCCGGCCCCGCCGGGCGGGGGCCGGGGCGGACGCCTCAGTCGCCCGGCGGGACCGGGGCCGAGCCGACGCCGCGGTCGTCCAGACGCACCCGTACGACGAAGTCGTGCAGCGCCTCGTGGCCGGTGGCCGTGTCCGGCAGGGCGGAGGTGGACTGGGCCTCGTCGAGGGCCGTGTGCAGACGCTCCACGTCGGCGGCGACACGCACCTGGTCGACGCCGGAGAACGTCCCGTGCTCCCGCTCCGCCTTGGCGGCGATCAGCTCGGACACGTAGGAGGGCGCGTCCGACTCCTTGATCAGCGTGGGCAGGTGGGCCTGCACCTCGCCGGTGCGCATGAGGTGGATGCCGGTGAGCAGCACGCGGAACGTGTAGAGCAGCGGCTTGAGTTCACCGGTCTTCTCGAACAGCCGCCACTGGGTGGCCGCGAACCCCCGGTAGTGGTGGGCGTGATGGCTGGTGATCACGCCCGGGGCGAGTGCGGCGAGCTCCCGGTGCGCGTCGGTGGTGTGCACGACGAGCGGGGACAGCAGCTGCTCCAGCACATAGCCGTTGCGGCGCAGCATCAGCCGTACGAACTTGCGCAGGTCGTGCGTGACGAGGTCCAGCTCGGCGCCGTGGCGCACCCAGGTCTTCGACCGGGTCTCCTCCGGCTCGCGCAGGCCCACGAGTTCGGCGGCGGGCAGCAGATGGACGCCTCTGAGGTCCACGTCCGAGTCCCGCGAGGGGAAGCCGTACAGATGGGCCCCGGAGACGGTGGCGAACAGCAGGGGGTCGGGCTGTTCGGCGACCACGGGCGCGAGGTCTATGTCGAGGTTGTCGATCATGGGCCTAAGCGTCCCAGAGTGTGCCCAGCGCCAACAGATCCTCCCGGTACTCGATGCGCTCGACCCAGTCGGCGGGCCAGGCGTCCGCGCCGAGCCACGCGCCCGCGAAAGCGCCGGTCAGGCAGGCGATGGAGTCCGAGTCGCCGGCGGTGCAGGCGGCCCGGCGCAGGGCGCTCAGCGGCTCGTCGGGGAAGAGCAGGAAGCACAGCAGCCCGGTGGCGAGGGCCTCCTCGGCGATCCAGCCCTCGCCGGTGGCCAGGCACGGGTCGGCCGCCGGGCGGTGGGTGCGCACGGCCGCCTGGAGCCGGTCCAGGATCGCCAGGCACTCGTCCCAGCCGCGCGCGATGAAGTGCTCGGGGCTGGGGTCCTGGGCACGGGCCCACAGGTCGCCGAGCCAGGTGTGGTCGTAGCGGGTGCGGTGCGCGAGGGCGTAGTCGCGCAACTCCCCGACGAGGGCGGCCGGTTCCGTGCCCCGGGCGAGCAACCGGACGGCGCGGGCGGTGAGGTCGGAGGCGGCCAGCGCGGTGGGGTGGCCGTGGGTGAGTCCGGACTGCAACTGGGCGGCGCCCGCGCGCTGTTCGTCGCTGAGGCCGGGGGCGAGCCCGATGGGCGCGACGCGCATGTTGGCGCCGCAGCCCTTGGAGCCGACCTGGCTGGCGTCCTGCCAGGCACGGTTCCCGGCCTCCAGCAGCCCGCAGGCGGTGAGGCAGGTGTTGCCCGGGGCCCGGTTGTTGTCGGGCGAGTGGTACCAGTCCACGAACTCCTCGCGCACCGGCCGCTCCAGCCGCCGGGGGGCGAGGTAGCCGCGTTCCATGGCGGTACGCAGGCCCCGGCCGAGGGCGAGGGTCATCTGGGTGTCGTCGGAGACGCGGGCGCGCTGCGGCAGCGGCATCTCCCGCCAGGGTCCGAACATCGACTCGATCAGCTCGACGGTCTTGAACTCGGTCGGGAAGCCGAGGGCGTCCCCGAGGGCGAGGCCGAGGAGCGAGCCGGTCGCGGGCCGCTTGGACATATAAGATCATCCCCCTTTATCGTCATGGTGACAATAAAGGGGGACGGTGATCAGCGCAAGACGCGTCCGGAGACCGCCCGGGGCCGCCTAGAGATCGACTTCCTTCATCAGCATGCCGACCTCGGTGTTCGACAGGCGGCGCAGCCAGCCGGACTTCTGGTCGCCCAGGGTGATCGGGCCGAAGGCGGTGCGCACCAGCTTGTCGACCGGGAAACCGGCCTCGGCGAGCATGCGGCGCACGATGTGCTTGCGGCCCTCGTGCAGGGTCACCTCGACCAGGTAGTTCTTGCCGGTCTGCTCCACCACCCGGAAGTGGTCCGCGCGCGCGTAGCCGTCCTCCAGCTGGATGCCGTCCTTGAGCCGCTTGCCGAGGTCGCGCGGGATCGGGCCGACGATGTGCGCGAGGTACGTCTTCTGCACGCCGTACTTGGGGTGGGTGAGGCGGTGCGCCAGCTCGCCGTGGTTGGTGAGCAGGATGACGCCCTCGGTCTCGGTGTCGAGCCGGCCGACGTGGAAGAGCCGCGTCTCACGGTTGGTGACGTAGTCGCCGAGGCACTGGCGGCCCTCCGGGTCCTCCATGGTGGAGACGACACCGGCGGGCTTGTTCAGCGAGAAGAACTGGTACGACTGGGTCGCCACGGTCAGGCCGTCGACCTTGACCTCGTCCTTCTCCGGGTCGACCCGCTTGCCCTGCTCGGTGACGATCTCGCCGTTGACCTCGACGCGGCACTGCTCGATCAGTTCCTCGCAGGCGCGCCGGGAGCCGTAGCCCGCGCGGGCGAGGACCTTCTGGAGCCGCTCGCCCTCCTGCTCGGCGCCCGGGAAGGTCTTGGGCAGCTTGATGTCCTTCTTGTCCGCGTACCGGTCCCGGTTGCGCTCCTCGACCCGCGTCTCGTACTCGCGCGAGCGGGAGGGCGTCGTACGGCCGCCCTGCTGGGGCCGCTTCGGACCGCCCTTGGCTCCGCCGCGCGCCGCGCCGCCGCGCCCGGACTTGGGGCCGTCCTGGGTCGCGCCGGGGCCCACGTCGTAGCGGCGCTCCTCCGGGCGGGGCTTGCGGGGACGGCCCTGCCCCTGCCGCTCGTCCCGGTTGTTGCCGGCGCCGCGGTAGTTACCGCGCCCGCCACTCTTGCCGCTGCCGCTGCTTCGCATCAAAGTTCCGTCTTAGTCGTCTGCGTCCTCTGCACCCGGCGCGTCGGGCGCGTCCGGGTCGAACGACGGAACACCTTCCTGGGTCTCGGCCTCGATCGCCTCCGCCTCCGGGAGGAAGGGCGCGAGTTCCGGAAGCTCGTCCAGGCCGCGCAGGCCCATCCGCTCCAGAAAGTAGTTCGTCGTCCTGTACAGGATCGCACCTGTTTCGGGTTCCGCGCCCGCCTCCTCGATCAGACCGCGCTGGAGCAGGGTGCGCATCACACCGTCGCAGTTCACTCCGCGCACGGCGGAGACCCGGCTGCGGCTGACCGGCTGCCGGTAGGCGACGACCGCGAGGGTCTCCAGCGCGGCCTGGGTGAGCCGGGCGGTCCGGCCGTCCAGGACCAGGCGTTCCACGGCGGGCGCGTAGGCGGCGCGGGTGTAGAAGCGCCAGCCGCCCGCGACCTGGCGCAGCTCGAAGCCGCGGCCCTGCACGGTGTACTCGTCGGCCAGCGCGCGCAGCGCGTCCGCGATCTGCCGCCGCGGCCGCTCCAGGATGCCGGCGAGGTGCTCCTCGGTCGCGGGCTCGTCCACGACCATGAGAACGGCCTCCAGGGCGGGCCGCAGCTCCAGCTCCGCGACGACGTCCGGACCCGCCGGGGTCTCGGGGGTCTCGGTGGTCTCGCTCACGGCTTCCTCTCCTCCTCGGGCTGCTCGGGCGGCCGGTCGAACTCGTCGGTGACCACCGGGGCCGCGGCCCCCGCCCCGCCGGTCCAGCGCACCAGCAGCTCGCCCAGGGCGGCCTCCTGCTCCAGGGCGACGGCCTTCTCCCGGTACAGCTCCAGGAGCGCCAGGAAACGGGCCACGACGGTGAGCGTGTCGTCGGTGTCCTCCACCAGCGCCCGGAAGCTGGCCTCCCCCAGCTCGCGCAGCCGCGCGACCACGATCCCCGCCTGCTCCTGCACGCTGACCAGCGGGGCGTGGATGTGGTCGACGTACACCTGCGGCTCGGGCCGGGGCTGCATCGCCTTGACCGCGAGCTTCGCGAACCCCTCGGGCCCGATGCTGATCACGACCTCGGGCAGCAGGTCGGCGTGCTCGGGCTCCAGGCCGACGGTACGGGGGTACCGTCGGGCCTCCTCCACGACGCGCGCGTCGAAGATGTCGGCGATCCGCTTGTACGCCCGGTACTGGAGCAGCCGCGCGAACAGCAGGTCCCGCGCCTCCAGCAGCGCCAGGTCGCCCTCGTCCTCCACCTCGGCGGCGGGCAGCAGCCGGGCCGCCTTCAGATCGAGCAGGGTGGCCGCGACGACCAGGAACTCGGTCGTCTGGTCCAGGTCCCAGTCCGGGCCCATCGCGCGGATGTGCGCCATGAACTCGTCGGTGACCTTGGACAGCGCGACCTCGGTGACGTCCAGCTTGTGCTTGGAGATCAGCTGGAGGAGCAGGTCGAAGGGGCCCTCGAAGTTGGCGAGGCGCACCTTGAAGACACCGTCGGGCGCCTCTTCGGGGACGGTCTCCCCGGGTTCGGCGGGCGCGGGCTCCGCGGGCGCGGGCTCCGCGGGCGCGCCGGGTTCCTCGGTGACGGCTACGACGGCGGGCGCTTCGGCCGCGTCGGCCGCGCCGGCCGGCTCCTCGGTGACGACGGTTCCGGGCGCCTGTCGGGACACCCCCGGTCCCCGCCCGAGCGCACGCCGACGGCCGGCGTCGCCGGGGAGGACGGAGCGGTCGTACGAGGTCATGGCCCCCGCAGGCTACCGCTAACGCCCGCGCAGCCGCCGTACGAGGATGCTCGCGTCCCCCCGGGACTCCAGGTCGGCCAGCACCACGGCCACCGCCTCGCGCACGATGCGGCCGCGGTCCACCGCCAGCCCGTGCTCGCCCCGGAGCACCAGACGCGCGTGCTCCAGGTCCATCAGTTCCTCGGCGGAGACGTACACCGTGATCTTCTCGTCGTGCCGCTCGCGCCCGCTGGGCCGCCGGTTCGCCGCCCGCCCCCGCTGCTTGCGCGGCTGGGCGGCGGCAGCGGCACCGTCCGGCGCGGACTGCCGGCGCCGGCCACGGGCCTCGGCGTCGGCGGAGTCCGCCTCCGCCGCCACGTGCTCCGCGCCCTCGCCGTCCCCGTTCCGCACGGGCACGGCCTGCGGCGCGTCCTCGGCGGCCACGTCGTCGCTGTCCGGCGCGGGTGCCGGCACCCGCGCCTCACCGCCCGCGGCGCGCCGGGGGGTCGACGGCTGAAGCGCCGTGCCCCCTGTCGTACGGAAGAGTTCGTCGGCCCCCGGCAGACTCACTCGGCGTGACACCGGGCGAGCACCTCCCTGGCGAGCTGGCGGTAGGCGGCGGCGCCGACGGAGTTGGAGGCGTAGGTGGTGATCGGCTCACCGGCGACCGTGGTCTCCGGGAAGCGGACCGTACGCCCGATGACCGTGTGGTAGACGTGGTCGTCAAACGCCCCGACCACGCGGGCCAGCACCTCGCGGCTGTGGACCGTGCGCGAGTCGTACATGGTGGCGAGGATGCCGTCCAGCTCCAGGTCGGGGTTGAGCCGTTCCTGGACCTTCTCGATGGTCTCGGTCAGCAGGGCCACACCGCGCAGCGCGAAGAACTCGCACTCCAGCGGCACGATCACCTTGTGCGCGGCGGTCAGCGCGTTCACCGTGAGCAGGCCCAGCGAGGGCTGGCAGTCGATCACGATGTAGTCGTAGTCGGGCAGCAGCGGCTTGAGCGCCCGTTGGAGCGTGGACTCGCGGGCGACCTCGGAGACCAGCTGGACCTCGGCGGCCGACAGGTCGATGTTGGAGGGCAGCAGGTCCATGTTGGGGACCGCGGTCTTCAGCAGGACCTCGTCCGCGGACATGCCCCGCTCCATGAGCAGGTTGTAGACGGTGAGGTCGAGTTCCATGGGGTTGACGCCGAGACCCACCGACAGCGCGCCCTGCGGGTCGAAGTCCACGAGCAGCACGCGCCGGCCGTACTCGGCGAGCGCGGCACCCAGGTTGATGGTCGACGTCGTCTTGCCGACGCCGCCCTTCTGGTTGCACATCGCGATGATCTTCGCGGGGCCGTGGTCGGTCAGCGGGCCCGGGATCGGGAAGTACGGCAGCGGGCGTCCGGTGGGACCGATGCGCTCACGGCGCTGGCGGGCCGCGTCGGGCGCGAGCGTGGCCGCGTACTCCGGATCGGGCTCGTACTCGGCGTCGGGGTCGTAGAAGTGCCCCTCGGGCAGTTCGTCGTAGTCGGCGAAGTGGTTGTGGGGCGCGCCACTTCCGTCGCCGGCCATGGCGTTCACGTGATGGCCATCCATGCTCTGGTGTGCTGTCCGGGGCATCGGAGATCCCGGACTCTGGTGGGCTGCGAAGGTGCGCACAGCTACGGAGCCGACAGCCTCGAATCCCGCGGGCCCCTGGCCTCCTGCGGACATTCCTGGTTGACCACCCCCGGGAGAAAATGTCGACTCATTCACAAGTCGTCTTACCTCCTTGGTGACCAGGAAACTTCTAGACAAGGTCAGCGTGGCACCATGCCGACGGTTGGCGACTCTATGGCGTGTCGGCGGTCCGCAGCAACACAATCCGCCGGACCCGGCAGGATGTGTCGGCAATGAAACATGTCGCTGTCAAGGGCGTACGGCCGTCGCACAGCAGGTTTCACCGGGGTGCGAATCGGTTGAACGGTTACGTTCGAGGCGAGTTGACCGAGCGTCGCAAAGTGACCATACACACATCCGGCCGGACCTTGTCGGGCAAGGTCCGGCCGGACGTGGGCGGTTGACGAGACGTGTTGACGAATCGCCTTTTGCCTGTGGGTGACTTAGCGACCCACCAGGTCACGAGGGTCAGCCGAGCAGCGAGGCCAGCTCGACGTGCTCCAGGCCGTGGGCCTCGGCGACCTCCTTGTAAACGACCTTGCCGTCATGGGTGTTGAGACCCTTGGCGAGCGCGGCGTCGCGGCGCAGCGCCTCGACCCAGCCGTTGTTGGCGAGGGAGACGATGTACGGCAGCGTCGCGTTGGTGAGCGCGTTGGTGGAGGTGTTCGGCACACCGCCCGGCATGTTGGCGACGCAGTAGAAGACCGAGTTGTGGACCTCGAAGGTCGGCTCGGCGTGGGTGGTGGGACGGGAGTCCTCGAAGCAGCCGCCCTGGTCGATCGCGATGTCGACAAGGACACTTCCGGGCTTCATGCGGGCCACCAGCTCGTTGGTGACGAGCTTCGGGGCCTTGGCGCCCGGGATCAGCACCGCGCCGATGACCAGGTCGGCGTCCAGGACGGCCTTCTCCAGCTCGAAGGTGTTGGACATGATCGCCTTGACCTTCGTACCGAAGATCTTGTCGGCCTCGCGCAGCTTGTTGATGTCGCGGTCCAGCAGGGTCACGTCGAAGCCCATGCCGACGGCGACCTGGGTGGCGTTCCAGCCGGAGACGCCGCCGCCGATGACCACGGCCTTGGCCGGGGTCACACCCGGGACACCGCCGGGCAGCACGCCGCGGCCGCCGTTGGCGCGCATCAGCTGGTAGGCGCCGACCTGCGGGGCCAGCCGGCCCGCGACCTCGGACATCGGGGCGAGCAGCGGGAGCGCGCGGTTCGGCAGCTCGACCGTCTCGTAGGCGATGGCGGTGGTGCCGGACTCGATCAGCGCGTCCGTGCACTCCTTGGACGCGGCCAGGTGCAGGTACGTGAAGAGGATCTGGTCCTTGCGGAGGCGGTGGTACTCCTCCGCGACCGGCTCCTTGACCTTGAGCAGCAGGTCGGCGGCGGCCCAGACCTCGTCGGCGGTGTCCAGGATCCGGCCGCCGGCGGCCACGTACTCGTCGTCCGTGATCGAGGAGCCGAGGCCGGCGCCCCGCTCGATGACGACCTGGTGGCCGTTGCGCACCAGCTCGTGCACGCCGGCGGGGGTGATGGCCACCCGGAACTCGTTGTTCTTGACCTCGCGGGGGATGCCGACCTTCACGTCGATCACGGTCCTTGGCTCAGAGGGTATGGGGGGTGCATTACAGACGTACCCAGACATGCCTAGGCATACCGGGAGAGGCCGCAGGAAGATGCGGCAGAGCCAGTTTAATGAAGGTGTTCCGCCTGTCTAGCCTTTCATTGCATCAATCTTCATCGGATGCACTGCGGATTTCGCAGGTGTTCCCGTCCGGTTCCGGGCTTGTAGCCGTGTCCGACGGCTGCTCCGGTGCCTCCTCGCCCAGCAGACGCCCGGCGGCCGCGCGGTGCAACCGGGCCGCCGTAGGGTCGCCGAGGTGCTCCAGGGTGTCGGCGAGACGCAGTTCCAGCGCGGCCTGCAACCGGAGGTCGTCCGCACGCCGTGCCCACTCCACCGCCTCCTGGCAGGTGGCCAGCGACTCCTGGGGCCGTCCGGCGTACTCCTGCACCCGGGCCGTCTCGCTCAACGCCCGTGCGTGGGCGGCGACATCACCGATCTTGCGGTAGGCCGCGCAGGCCGCCCGCCAGTTGCGCAGCGCCTCGCCGTAGCGGCCCGCGTAGGTGTGGGCGGTGGCGATCCGGCCGTAGAGCCGGGCGGCCTCGGCGCGCTCCCCGCGGGCCAGCCGGTCGGCCAGCGCGCGCCCGAACCAGTCGGCGGCCCGGTCGTAGTCCCCCAGCTCCAGGTGCGCGCCGCCTACGGATTCCATCGCGCGGCCGGTCGCGTACGGGTCGTTCGCCGCGCGTCCGGCGTCCAGCGCGGCCCGGTAGCGGGCCAGCGCGTCCCGGGTACGGCCGGTCTGGGCGTCCAGATCACCCAGGTTCAGCAGGGCCGCCGCCCGCTCCCGGGGCAGTCCGCGCCGCTCGGCGACGTCGAGCACGAGGCCGTGGACGCCGTACAGGTCGACGGCGGCCGCCTGGGTGCCGACATGCGCGGCCACGGCCCTGACCAGCTGCGACAGCAGCCGCCTCGCGAGGGTGTCCAGCTCTCCGTCGGCCACCGCGAGCCGGGCGGAGGCCAGCAGCGCGGGCTTGCGGACGCGCAGCCAGTCGGCGGCGGCGCGGGGGTCGGCGAAGCGCAGCGCCGAGGGCAGAGCCTGGATCTTCTCCCGGGACTGGGGGCTGTCCGTCTCGGTGATGGCCCGGCAGGAGTGCAGCAGCCGCACGGTCCGCTCCAGCATCCGCGCGCGGGCCAGCTGGAGCTCCCCCGGCCGCTCCTGGGCCTCGGCGAGGCCGCGCAGCAGCGGATGCAGCCAGCCGGGGATGTCGTACTCGGCGAGCGGGGAGTCGACCGGGCGCAGCAGGCCGAGGGCGACGAAGTCGTCCAGAGTGGCGCGGGCGGCCTCGACGGAGCAGCCGGCGAGCGCGGAGGCGGTGTGGTCGTCGACCGGACCGGCCGGGGCGAGGCTCAGCAGTCGCAGTATCCGGGCGGCGGGTCCGGGCAGGTCCTCGTGGATCAGCCGGAAGATCCGGGCCAGCGGGGAGGCGTCCGTCTCCTCCGCGCCGTCCTGCGGGTAGGTGTGCATCCGCTTGGCGAGGTCGGAGACCGACGCCTTGGGGCGGGCGGCGAGCCAGCCGCCGGCCAGCACCAGCGTGGCGGGGTGGCCCTGGCACGCCTCCACCAGGCTCTCGGCGGAGCGCGGGTCCACGGTGACGCGGACCGATCCGGTGTAGCGGGTGAGGAGTTCCACGGCGGACTTGGTGTCGAGGCCGCCCAGGGTGCAGGGGCGGACGTCCGAGATGCCGGTGAGCGGACCCTTGGAGACGGCCACGACCAGGCAGTCCGGGGCGTCCGGCAGGAGGGCGTCGACCTGTTCGGCGCCGGTGGCGTCGTCCAGGAGCAGCAGCCACCGGCGGCCGGTGAGGGCCGTGCGCAGGGCCTCGGAGAGATCCTCCTCGGCGGCGCCGGCCGGGGCGGGCACCCGCAGCGCGGCGAGCAGCTCGCGGGCGGCCCGATCGACCGGTACGGGGGTGCCGTCGGGCTCGGCGAGCCGGGTCCGCAGCACCCCGTCGGGGTAACGGTGGGCAACCTGGCGGACGAGTTCCCCGGCGAGGGTGGTGCGGCCGGAACCGGGGCGGCCGGCGATCAGCAGCACCCGCGCGCGGGGGGCCTTGCGGCCGGCCAGGGTGTCCAGGCCCGCGCGCTCGATGTCGGCGCACAGCTCCTTCAACTCCCGTGTACGGCCCAGGAATCGGTCCCCGTCGGCCGAGGGCGCGGACAGCCGCGCACCGCCTGTGTCCACCGCCTGATCCGTCACGGGCCACACTCCCGTCCCACACCGCACGCGCAAGCCCGCCGGATCTTCCGGGACGGGCGTTCAAGAGCCTAGTTCACGCTCTGCGACGTTCCGCTCGGAGCACGGCGGGGACGGCGGGGGACATCGCCCGATCGGATCAGGCGATGGTCACACCAATGCGGGCGACGGCCTCGGCGAGAGGGATCAGGAGGTGAAGGGGCGGGCCGGCCACGGCGCGTCCGCCGGGCGCAGGGCGTCCAGACCGTCCCCGCCGCGCGCGGCCACCAGGGACAGCACGCCGACGACCAGGCAGTTGTTGTGCACGTCACCGGCGAGGACCCGGCGCACCAGCTCGTCGACCGGCACCCGCGCGTGCTCCATGTCGGTCTCCTCGTGCTCCGCCGCGAAGCGCTCCCCCTCGGCCTCGGACAGCTCACGGGCGAGGAAGACCCGTACGGCCTCGTCGCAGCCGCCGGGGGTGGTGTAAACGTCGGTCAGCACCCGCCAGTCCTCGGCCTTGACGTGCGCCTCCTCGTACAGCTCGCGCTGGGCGGCGTGCAGCGGGTTCTCGCCGGGCACGTCGAGCAGTCCGGCCGGGATCTCCCACAGCTTCTGGCGCACGGGGTGGCGGTACTGGTTGATCAGGAGCACCCGGTCCTCCTCGTCCAGGGCGAGGACGGCGACCGAACCCGGATGGACCTGGTAGTCGCGGTGGACCACCGAGCCGTCGGGCATCACCACGTCGTCGGTGCGCACCGACGTCTTGTTGCCGACGAAGGGGGTCTCCGTCGCCCGGATCTCCCACTCCTCGGGGGTGTCCTTGATCGTCGTCATGCCCTGTCCTTCCCCATGTGCGCGAGTGGCCGGGGCACGCTCCTCCCGGATGCGCGCGCCCCGGCCACCGTACAACTCCCGGGTTACTTGGCGATCTTCCGCTCGACCGCCGCCTTCACCAGGCCGGCGAAGAGCGGGTGCGGGCGGGTCGGACGCGAGCGCAGCTCCGGGTGGGCCTGGGTGGCGACCAGGTAGGGGTGCACGTCACGCGGGTACTCGACGTACTCCACGAGCTTGCCGTCCGGGGAGGTGCCGGAGAACAGGATGCCCGCCTTCTTCTCCAGCTCCGCGCGGTAGGCGTTGTTCACCTCGTAGCGGTGGCGGTGGCGCTCCTCGACGTACTCCTTGCCGTCGTACACCTCGCGCACGATGGAGCCCTCGGCCAGCTTGGCCGGGTACATGCCCAGGCGCATGGTGCCGCCCATGTCGCCCTCGCCGGCCACGATGTCCAGCTGCTCGGCCATGGTGGAGATGACCGGGTGGGCGGTGGCCGGGTCGAACTCGGTGGAGTTGGCGTCCGCGATGTCGGCCAGGTTGCGCGCGGCCTCGATCACGATGCACTGGAGGCCGAGGCAGAGGCCGAGCAGCGGGATCTTGTTCTCGCGGGCGTAGCGGATGGCGCCGACCTTGCCGAGCACACCGCGGTCGCCGAAGCCGCCCGGGATGCAGATGCCGTCGACGTCGGCGAGCTGCGCCCTGGCGCCGGCCGGGGTCTTGCAGTCGTCGGAGGTGACCCACTTGATCTTGACGCGGGCGCGGTTGGCGAAGCCGCCGGCGCGCAGCGCCTCGGTGACCGACAGGTAGGCGTCGGGCAGGTCGATGTACTTGCCGACCAGGGCGAGGGTGACCTCGTGGTCGGGGTTGTGGACGCGGTCCAGCAGGTCGTCCCAGGTCGTCCAGTCGACGTCCCGGAAGGGCAGGTCGAGCTTGCGCACGACGTAGGCGTCCAGGCCCTCGGCGTGCACGACCTTCGGGATGTCGTAGATCGAACGGGCGTCCGGGCAGGCCACGACCGCGGCCTCGTCGACGTCGCACATCAGCGAGATCTTGCGCTTGATGGCGGTGGGGACCTCGCGGTCGCAGCGCAGCACGATGGCGTCCGGCTGGATGCCGATGTTGCGCAGGGCGGCGACCGAGTGCTGGGTCGGCTTGGTCTTCAGCTCGCCGGAGGGGCCGATGTAGGGCAGCAGGGAGATGTGCACCACGAAGACGTTGTCCCGGCCCACCTCGTGGCGGACCTGGCGGACGGTCTCCAGGAACGGCAGCGACTCGATGTCGCCGACGGTGCCGCCGACCTCGGTGATGACGACGTCCACCTCGTCGGTGGCCATGCGCCGGATGCGGTGCTTGATCTCGTTGGTGATGTGCGGGATGACCTGCACGGTGTCGCCGAGGTACTCGCCGCGGCGCTCCTTGGCGATCACCGTCGAGTACACCTGGCCGGTGGTGACGTTGGCCGAGCCGTCGAGGTCGCGGTCGAGGAAGCGCTCGTAGTGGCCGATGTCCAGGTCCGTCTCGGCGCCGTCGTTCGTGACGAACACCTCACCGTGCTGGAAGGGGTTCATCGTGCCCGGGTCGACGTTCAGGTACGGGTCGAGCTTCTGCATCACGACGCGCAGTCCGCGGGCCTTGAGCAGCATGCCCAGGCTGGAGGCGGTGAGGCCCTTGCCGAGCGAGGAGGCGACACCCCCGGTGACGAAGATGTGCTTGGTCGTCGTGGATTTGGGCGGCATGGCCAAGAGGGGGCTCCCGTGGTCGCTGGCTGTCGTGCGGTGCGGCTTGTACGTCCCGGATCGCTCCGAGGGTGCCGTCGCTGCGGTTCGGGGGTTTCGGGCCCACCGGTCCACGGGCTACCAGGGTATCAGCGCCCGGAGGGGATGGCTTCCGGCCACGCTCCGTGCACGGAGGCGTCGACTTTCGGCCACCTTCCGCACGTGACCGAGCACGAAGCGGCCCGTACCGGGGAGATACGACGACACAGCCCGCCCAGGGGCCCCAGGGGTCAGCACAGTCCCGCGCGACACACACGAGCATCACCGGGGAGTCACTCGTTCGGCGCACACGGGTTGCCCGGAGCGGCACGCGGATCATCCGGGTGCGTCGTATCCTGCTCGGACATTCACTGCCGGGCCCGGCCGGACGACGGCACACCCCCGCCTGCATCACCCGGAACAACGAGAGCGCGGCAGTTCGTTGAGCAAAGACTGTCGTTTTGCCTCAGGGCTCGGCGGACTGCTTTGCTTCACAGCTCAACGACGCACAACAACGACCCCTTGACCGCACTAGCGACAGCCCCCTCGCGCGGGGGTGTGACGTGGCCGTTCGACTGGAGTTGCACGTGGCCGGGCGCATCGAAGACTACGCACTCATCGGAGACATGCAGACCGCCGCACTGGTCTGCCGGGACGGCACGGTCGACTGGCTGTGCCTGCCCCGCTTCGACTCGCATGCCATCTTCGCCGGCCTGCTGGGCACCGAGGAGCACGGCTTCTGGCGGCTCGGCCCGGCGCACGCGGCCGACGTCCAGCCGCCCACGGCCGCCCGCCGGAGCTACCGCGGCGACTCGCTGATCCTGGAGTCGGAGTGGGACACCCCGCGCGGCACGGTCCGCGTGACCGATTTCATGCCCCCGCGCGACGGCGCGCCCCAGCTGATCCGGATCGTGGAGGGCGTCACCGGCCGGGTGCCGATGCGCTCGGCACTGCGGATGCGTTTCTCCTACGGCCGCGTGGTGCCCTGGGTGCACAAGCACGAGGGCCGCACGGTCGCCGTCGCCGGACCCGACTCGGTGTGGTTCGACACCGAGGCCGAGACCTACGGCAAGTCGCTGACCACCTACGCCGACTTCACCGTCGCCCCGGGCGACCGGATCGCGTTCACGATCTCCTGGGAGCCCTCGCACAAGCGGCCGCCCGCCCTGCCGGAGCCGGAGCAGTCGCTGGAGGCCACGGAGAACTTCTGGCGCGAGTGGGTCGAGCAGTGCACGTACCACGGGCCGTACCGCGAGGCCGTGATCCGCTCGCTGATCACCCTCAAGGCACTGACGTACGCCCCCACCGGCGGCATCGTCGCCGCCCCCACCACCTCGCTGCCCGAGGACATCGGGGGCGTGCGCAACTGGGACTACCGCTACACCTGGCTGCGCGACGCCGCGATCACCCTGTCCTCGCTGCTGCGCACCGGCTACCGCGAGGAGGCGCGCGCCTGGCGTGAGTGGCTGCTGCGCGCGGTCGCCGGCGACCCCGAGAACCTCCAGATCATGTACGGCATCGCCGGCGAGCGCGAGCTGGGCGAGGCCGAGCTGGACTGGCTGCCGGGCTACGAGGACTCGGCCCCGGTCCGGGTGGGCAACGGCGCGGCCCACCAGCTCCAACTGGACGTGTACGGCGAGGTCACCGAGGCCCTGCACCTGGCCCACATGACGGGCCTGGCCCGCAACGACTACGCGTCCCTGCTCCAGCTGAAGCTGATCCGCTACCTGGAGGACCACTGGCAGGAGCCGGACGAGGGCATCTGGGAGGTGCGCGGCCCGCGCCGGCACTTCGTGCACTCCAAGGTGATGGCCTGGGTCGCGGTGGACCGCACCATCAAGCTGATCGAGTCCGGCGACGCGGACGGCCCGCTGGAGCGCTGGCGCGAGCTGCGCGACGACATCCACCGGGACGTGTGCGAGAAGGGCTACGACAAGGAGCGCAACACCTTCACCCAGTCCTACGGCTCCCAGGAGCTGGACGCCTCCCTGCTGCTGATCCCGCAGATGGGCTTCCTGCCGCCGGACGACAAGCGCGTCATCGGCACCATCGAGGCGATCCAGCGCGAGCTGTCGACCTCGGACGGCTTCATCCTGCGCTACCCCACGGAGGGCCAGGACGAGGGTGTCGACGGCCTGCCGGGCGACGAGGGCGCGTTCCTCGCGTGCTCGTTCTGGATGGCCGACGACCTCGCGATGATCGGCCGCGTCGACGAGGCCCGCAAGCTCTTCGAGAGGCTCCTCGCACTGCGGAACGACCTCGGTCTGCTGGCGGAGGAGTGGGACCCGCGGCTCAAGCGGCAGGTCGGCAACTTCCCGCAGGCGTTCAGCCATGTGCCGTTGATCGACACGGCGCTGCGGCTGACGGCTTCGGGGGCGTACGGGGGCTAGACCCTCTAGGCTGAAAGCGCACGAATCCCCCCTTTTCGGAAGGGGGCTGCCATGGCGTCCCGTTCCAAGGCCCGTACCGCCCTCGCCGCCCTTCGCGACGATCTCGTCGGCGACGCCCTCGCCCCGGAGGACCCGGGCTACGACGACGCCCGTGCCGTCTTCAACGGGATGATCGACCGGCGCCCGGCCGTGATCGCGCGGTGTGCGAACGCGGCCGATGTCGTGCGGTCGGTGTGGTGTGCGCGCGAGCTGGATCTGCCGGTCGCGGTGCGCGGCGGCGGGCACGGCGTGGCGGGCTCCGCGCTCGGTGACGGCGCGCTGGTGGTGGATCTGCGGCGGATGCGGGGGGTCACGGTCGATCCGGCCGCGGAGGCGGTCCGGGTCGAGGGCGGGGCCACGATGAGCGAGCTGGACCGGGCGACGCAGCCGTACGGGCTGGCCACGACCGGGGGCCGGGCGTCGACCACCGGGGTCGGCGGTTTCGTCCTGGGCGGGGGCACCGGCTGGCTGGACCGCGCGTTCGGGCTGGCCGTGGACAACCTCGTCGCCGTGGAGCTGGTGACCGCGGACGCCGAGCGGGTGCACGCGAGCGCCGACGAGAACCCTGAGCTGTTCTGGGCGCTGCACGGCGGGGGCGGCAACTTCGGCGTCGCCACCGCGCTCACCCTGGAGCTGCACGAGCTTCCGCTGTTCTCCGTGGCGCTGGCGCTGTGCCTGCCGGAGTCGGGTCCTGCGGTGGTCCGCGCCTTCCGGGAGATCCTGCGCACCGGCCCGGACGCGGTGGGCGGAGCGGTGCTGTACGTCACCGGCCCGCCGGCGGACTTCGTACCGCCCCCGCTGGTGGGCCGGCCGCTGTACATGGCGCTGCTGACGTACGCGGGCGGCGAGGAGGAGCTGCGCGAGCTGGCCGGGCCGCTGCTGGCGCTGCCGCACGAGGCACAGGTCGTGGGCGCGCGGCCGTACACCGAGGTGCAGCGCATGCTCGACGCTCCGGCGGGGCTGCGGAACTACTGGTCCGCGGAGTACCTCGGCGATCTCCCGGACGACGCGGTGGACGTCTTCTGCGCCCTCGGGCACGGGGTGCCGACCCCGACCCCCACCCAGCACGTGCTGCTCCCGCAGGGCGGGGCCGTCGCGAGGGGGCCGCACGCGTACCCGGTGCCGTACCGGGACGCGCCCTGGGCGGTGCACCCGTTCGGCATCTGGGCGGACCCGGCGGACGACGAGCGGTGCGTCGGCTGGGTGCGGGAGGTGTGCGCGGCCGTACGGCCCTGGAGCACGGGGGACGTCTACCTGAACTTCATCGGCGACGAGGGCCCCGAGCGGGTCCGCGCGGGCCTGGGCGAGGGGAACACCCTGCGCCTGGAGAAGGTGAAGCGGCGCTACGACCCCGACAACGTCTTCCGCTTCAACCACAACATCAGGCCGGTCTAGCCCCGGCGTCGGACCGGTCCCGCCAGGAGATGTTCTTCCGGCGTTTTCGCAGGTAGCGTCCGCTTCATGGACAGCGGTACGGACAGCAGACCCGCCACCCAGGGCGCGGGCATCACCGTTCAGCGGGCACTGGAGCTGCCCGGACTGCGCAGTGGACTGCCGGAGATCGTCGCGGGCGCGGACCGGCTCAGCCGTACCGTGCGCTGGGTGCACGCGGGCGAGGTGCCGAACATCGCCTCGCTGCTCAAGGGCGGCGAGCTGCTGCTGACCACGGGCTACGGGCTCGGCACCCGGCCGGCCGAGCAGCGGGCGTTCGTGCGCACGCTGGCCGAGCGCGGGATCGCCGCGCTGGTGGTGGAGCTGGGCCCGCGCTTCAGCCGGCTGCCGGCCGCGCTGGTGGACACCGCGCGGGCGGCCGACCTGCCGCTGGTGCAGCTGCACCGCGAGGTGCCGTTCGTGGCGGTCACCGAGGAGATCCACACCGAGATCGTCAACGGCCACTACGCGCTGCTCCAGCGGGCCGAAGAAGTGCACCGGCGCTGTACCGAGGCGCTGCTGGGCGGCGGCGGGGTGCCGCAGGTGCTGGGCATCCTGGCCGGCTTCAGCGGCAACCCGGTGTTCCTGGAGACCGCCGACGGCCGGCTGGTGTACGCGGCCGGCGAGGGGCCCGAGGGCGCGGACCCGCTCCAGGTGTGGGAGGGGCTGCGCGGCCCGCACAAGAAAGCGCCGCCACCCGCCGGTTCGGTGCTGGTGGACGTCCCGGGCGGTGGTCCCGGCACGGCGGGCTCGGTGCGCGCCCGCCTCGTGCTGCTGCCGGTGTGCTCGCCGCTGGCACCGGTGCACCGGATCGCCGCGGAGCGGGCCGCGGGCATCCTGGCCGTGGTGCTGATGCAGGCCCGGCAGGAGGAGGAGCTGGCGGCGCGCGGGCGCGGCGACTTCCTCACCGATCTCGCGGAGGGCCGTGTCTCCGCGCAGGACGCGCCCGCCCAGGCCCGGGTCCTCGGCTTCAAGCCCGGCGGCGGCCCGCTGCTGCCGGTGGTGATGCGGGTCGGCGATCCCCTCTCCCCCGCCGGGGGTACCGCCCGCGCGAGCGGAGACGAGCGTGGGGGAGGCTGGGCGGTCCTCGCCCGCGCGGTCTCCGAGGAACTGGCCGCCGTGGGCGTGCCGGTGCTGCTGGGCGTGCGGCCGGTGGAGAGCCGGGTGCTGGTGCTGCTCGGGCTGCGCTCGGAAGCGGAGCGCGCGACGGTCGCGGACCGGGTGGCGGCGGCGCTGCGGGCGGGGCTGGAGCGCGCCGGGATGCGGCGGCCCGGCACCCCGCCGCCGGTGGTGGTCGTCGGGATGGCCGGCGGCTGGGCGGCGGCCTCGGCGGGGCTGCGGCACGCGGCGGAGACGGCGGCGGCCGCGCAGGGGCTGACCGACCGTCCCTGGCACGACGCCCGCCGCCTCGACATCGACCTGTTGCTGTGGCGGCTGCGCGAGCACCCGGACCTCGCGGCCTTCGTGGACCGGGCGATCGGCCCGCTGCGCGACCACGACCGCCGCTCCAAGCCGCCGCTGCTGCCCACCCTGGAGACGTATCTCGCGCACGCGGGCCGCAAGGCCGAGACCGCCCGTGAACTCCACCTGAACCGGCAGACGTTGTACAACCGCCTCGCCCGCATCGGCGAGCTGCTGGGCACCGACCTCGACGACCCGCAGACCGTCCTGGCGTTGAGCCTCGCGCTGCGGGCCCGGCGCCATGTGCCCTAGCCCGTTCAGAGAATCATCGGCTGGGTCAACTCGTCGTACACGCTGAGGACTTGGGCGACGGTGTCGTCCTCGGTCGGC
Organism: Streptomyces sp. NPDC001056; assembly: GCF_053598955.1. Taxonomy (NCBI): domain Bacteria; kingdom Bacillati; phylum Actinomycetota; class Actinomycetes; order Kitasatosporales; family Streptomycetaceae; genus Streptomyces; species Streptomyces sp. NPDC001056. Next base: position 110,300 of record NZ_JBSFLI010000024.1, read on the forward strand.
CACCCGGCGGCCTGTCGCACGCCTCGTTCCCGCAGCAGTTCCCGGCGGGAGGGGTCGGCGAGCAGGCGCCCGACGGTGTCGGCGAGGGCCGACGGGTCGCCGTACGGGACGAGTTCGGCGGCGTCGCCCACGAGGTGGGGGATGCCGCCGACGCGGGTGGCGACCAGGGGGACGCCGGCGTGCAGCGCCTCCTGGGCGAGGGCGGACCGGGACTCCCAGCGGCTGGTGAGCAGGGCCAGGTCGGCGGCGGCGAGCAGTTCGGAGAGGTCCTCGCGGTGGCCGAGGAGCCGTACCGGGAGCCGCTCGGTCTCGATGCGCCGCTGGAGCAGCGGTCGCAGCGGGCCCTCCCCCGCGACGACGACCAGCGGCGCGGGGTCGAGGTCCCGCCAGGCGCGGGCCGCGTCCAGCAGGGTCTCGTGGCCGCGGTGCCGGTCGAGGGGGCCCGCGGCGAGGAGCAACGGGCGTTCCGTGGCGCCGAGTTCCGCGCGGGCCTTGGGCCGCAGCCGGTCGGGGTCGTCCGCAACGGCCGTGGGCCGGCGGGGCAGGGTCACGGCGGCGAGCCGGGCGTCCCGGGCGCCGGTGCGGCGGGCGCGGTCGACCAGGTCCGGGCTGGTGCCCAGGACCACGGTCGCGGCGCGGGCCACGCGCCGCTCCAGCAGGCGCAGCAGATGGGCCCGCGCGCCCTCGGCGTACGCCCGGTTGTGCCAGGTGACGACCAGTGGGGTGGTGCGCCCGCCGAGCGCGAGGACGGCCCGGAAGGAGGCGTGCAGGCCGTGCGCGTGCACCAGATCGGCGTCGGCGCAGACGGCCCGGAGCGCCGCCACCGAGGCGGGGTCGCTGCTGCGCGGCACATGCACATGGCCGGCGCCGGTGCCGGCGAAGTCGTAGGCGCGGTCGGCCTCGGCGGGGGCGCACACCGTGACCCGCACGCCCCGGGCGACCAGTCCCGCGGACAGGGAGCGCACATGCGCGCTCCCGCCGGCGTTGCCCCCGCCCAGCACCTGCACGGTGCGCAGCGGCGGCCGGCCGTGCGGTGCGTTGCTGCTCAGGGGGCTCACGAGGCCGGGCTCCTGGTTCGGCGTGGGGCGGTCACGAGGCAACGTACAGAAGGTAGCGGGCGCACAGAGGCGGTGGGACGTGCCCCGCGCGCCTCCCACGCGGCCGGTGTCCCCGCCCAGCATGCCAGCAGGCAGGGCCGTCGGGGGAATACCGGGCGGGCGCACGGGGCGGCGGGCCGGGGCAATGCGCCGGAGCACATCACTCACACGGGTGAATGAGGTCGGTCCCGGGATGACCGGACCTCCCTCGCGTCCCCCGAGGTCAGACGGTCACAGCGCCCGTGCCCACAGGGTGATCCGGTCGCCGTATACGGCGGCGGCCACGACAGCGACGGCGTGCGCGAGCAGCCCCGTGCGCCCGTTGCCCGCCACCACGGCCGCCCCCAGCGCGGCGCCGAGCGCGTGCGCCCCCGTGTCCCCGAGCATCGTCCGCCCGCCTGCGTCCTCGCGCAGCACGGCCGCCGCGCCGCCCATCGCGACGGCGGCCAGCTCCCCGCCGGCTCCCCCGCGCGGCAGCCCCGGCGCGCCGAGCGCGAGGACCGCGCCGAGCGCCCGTCCCGGTCGTACGTCGACCAGGTTCACGAAGTGCGCCGCCCCCGCGATGACGACTCCGGCGAGCAGCCTGTCCAGCGGCCGCTCCTTCAGCAGCGCGCCCGCCACGAGCCCGGCCGCGGAGATCCCGAACAGCTTGACCGCGCCGCTGGTGACTTCACCGTCGCGCAGGGCGCCGAGGTGGGCGCGCAGGCCGCGGCGGTGGTCGCCGGCCGCGTCGTCGTACGCCCCGCACGCCCCCGCCGCCAGCACGGCGAGCCCGGCCCCGGGGTGCACCCGCGCGGCGGCGACGGCCGTACCGACCGCCGCCGCGGGCCCGGCGTACAGCTCGACGGTCCGCCCCGCGTGGTTCTCCCGTTCCCAACGCGCGGGCCGCCCGGGCGCCGTGGCGCGCAGCAGGACGTAGCCGGCCCGGGTGAGCGCGGCGGACAGCAGGAAGGAGCGGGACTTTCGGGTGCCGGTCATCCCGACACCCTAAGTCCCCCTACTGGTCCGCCCGCGCCGTCGCCAGCAGCTCCTCCGCGTGGGCGCGGGCCGTCTCCGAGTCCTCCTGGCCCGCCAGCATGCGGGAGAGTTCACGGATGCGGTCCTCGCCCTCCAGGACCTTGACGCCGGAGCGGGTGACGGAGCCGTCGTTGGTCTTCTCGACCAGCAGCTGCCGGTCGGCGAAGGCGGCGACCTGGGGCAGGTGGGTGACGACGACGACCTGGGCGCTCTTGGCGAGCTTGGCCAGACGGCGGCCGATCTCGACCGCGGCCTTGCCGCCGACGCCCGCGTCGACCTCGTCGAACAGGTACGTCGGCACCGGGTCCGTGCCCGCGAAGACGACCTCCACCGCGAGCATCACCCGGGACAGCTCACCGCCGGACGCGCCCTTGGCGATGGGCCGCGGCGGGGCGCCCGGGTGCGGGGCGAGCAGCAGCTCGACCTCGTCCACGCCCGAGGGGCCGTAGGCGACCGTGCGCCCGCCGACCTCGACGCCCTCGGGGTCCTCGGTCTGCCGGATGTCGAAGGAGACACGCGCGTGCGGCATGGCCAGCGAGGCCAGTTCCGCGGTCACCGCGGCGGCGAACCGCTCGGCGGCCTCGGCACGGGCGTCGGTCAGCGCCTGGGCGAGGGCGCCCAGTTCGGTGCTCAGCGCGTCCCGCTCGGCGGTCAGCTCGGCGATCCGCTCGTCGTCGCCGTCCAGCTCGGTCAGCCGCGCGGCGCTCTGCTCGGCCCACGCGAGCACGGCGTTCACGTCCTCGCCGTACTTGCGGGTCAGCGCGTTGAGGGCGGCGCGGCGCTCCTCGACGGCGGCGAGCCGCAGCGGGTCGGCGTCCAGGTCGTCGGCGTATCCGGCCAGCTCACCGGCCACGTCGCCGAGCAGGATGCCGATCTCCCCGATCCGTTCGGCGAGCGCGGCCAGCGCCGGGTCGTGGGAGCGTACGGTCTCCAGGGCCCGGTGGGCGCCCGCGACCAGGGCCTGGGCGTCGATGCTCTCGGGGTCCTCCGGGTTGCCCGCGAGCGCGGCGTGCGCGGCCGTCGCGGCGGAGGACAGTGCCTCGGCGTGCCCCAGCCGCTCGGCCTCCTCGGCCAGCTCCACGTCCTCACCGGCGCGCGGCTCCACGGCGGCGATCTCGTCGAGGCCGTAGCGGAGCATGTCGGCTTCCTGCGCCCGCTCGCGTGCCCGCGTGGTGATCTCGTCCAGCTCGGTGGCGACGGCCCGCAGCCTGCGGTAGGCCTCGCCGTACTTGGCGAGCGGCACGGCGACCGCGTCGCCCGCGTACCGGTCCAGGGCGCCGCGCTGCCGGGACAGCTTCAGCAGCCCCTGCTGGTCGGTCTGCCCGTGCACGGCCACCAGGTCGTCGGCCAGCTCCGCGAGCAGCCCCACGGGCACGCTGCGCCCGCCCAGATGGGCCCGCGAGCGGCCCTCGGCGGAGACGGTACGGCTGATCAGCAGGGCACCGTCGTCCAGCTCGGCCCCGGCCTCCTCGGCCCGTACGACGGCCGCGGCGCCCGCGGGGACGGCGATCCGCCCCTCCACGACCGCCTTCCCGGCACCGATCCGCACGAGCGCCGGATCGGCCCGCCCGCCGAGCAGCAGCCCCAGGCTGGTGACCACCATGGTCTTGCCCGCACCCGTCTCACCGGTGACCGCGGTGAACCCCGGCGACAACTCGACTACGGCATCGTCGATGACCCCGAGCGACCGTATCCGCATCTCCTCCAACACGGAACAGACCTTACGAGGTCCGGGGCGGCGAGCGCACATGCCCCGGCCCTTCCCGCCCCGCGAAGCGTCCCGGCCCAGGGACGCGGGGAACCGCGCGAGACGCCACGGCGCACCCGCGCCCACCGACGAGACAGATCCCCCGGCGGCGCTAGTGGGCGCCTCGCCATCCCGTCGTCGGCAGCGCGAACTTCGCCACCAGCCGGTCCGTGAACGACGAGTGGTGCAGCCGGGCCAGCCGCACCGGCACCGCCCCCCGCCGCACCTCCACCCGCGCCCCCGGCGGCAGCTCGATCGTCCGCCGGCCGTCGCACCACAGCACCCCCGGCGGGATATGCGGCAGCACCTCCACCGCCAGCACCGAGTCCGGCGACGTCACCAGCGGCTTCGCGAACAGGGCGTGCGCGCTGATCGGCACCATCAGCAGCGCCTCCACCTCGGGCCACACCACCGGTCCCCCGGCGGAGAACGCGTACGCCGTGGACCCGGTGGGCGTGGACAGCACCACCCCGTCGCAGCCGAACCCCGTCACCGGCCGCCCGTCGATCTCCAGCACGACTTCCAGCAGCTTCTCCGCGCCGGCCTTCTGCACGGCCGCCTCGTTCAGCGCCCAGTCGGTGTGCACGATGTCCCCGTTGCGGTGCACCACCACATCGACGGTCATCCGTTCCTCGACCTCGTACGACCGCGCCACCACCCGGTCGACCACCCGATCGAGGTCATCGCGTTCCGCCTCCGCGAGGAACCCGACGCGCCCCAGGTTGACGCCGAGCATCGGCACCCCGGACGCACGGGCGAACTCCGCGCCCCGCAGCAGCGTCCCGTCGCCGCCGAGCACGATCAGCAGCTCGCAGCCGTCGAGGCACGCCGGGGTGGCCTCCCGCACCAGCTCCACCTCGTCGGGGAGCGGCAGGTCACGCGCCTCCTCCTCCAGCACCCGCACACCGATGCCATGCCTCAGCAGCCCCTTGACGACGAGTTCCGCGCTGCGGATCGCCGCCGGCCGCCCGGTGTGGGCCAGCAGGAAAACAGTACGCGCCAGATTCTGTGTCAACGCGGCCCCTCCGCCACTGCACGCTCGACGTCGGCCGGGTCCAGGCGGGGGGCGCCGGACCGCAGCCACAGGAAGTACTCGACGTTGCCCGAGGGTCCCGGCAGCGGACTCGCGGTGACGCCCCGCACTCCGAGCCCCAACTCCCAGGCCTTCTCGGCCACCCCGCGCACGGCCTCCGCCCGCAGCTGCGGACTCCGTACGACGCCCCCGCTGCCGAGCCGTTCCTTGCCCACCTCGAACTGCGGCTTGACCATCATCACGAGGTCGGCGTCCGGCTTCACGCACCGCTTCAGGGCAGGCAGCACCAGCCCGAGCGGGATGAAGGACAGATCGCCCACGACGAGATCCACAGGTTCCCCGTCGATCGCGTCGAGCGTCAACTCCCGCACGTTCGTCCGGTCCTTGACGGTGACCCGGGCGTCACTCTGCAACGACCAGGCGAGCTGCCCGTAGCCGACGTCCACGGCGACGACATGGGCGGCCCCCGCGCGCAGCAGGACATCGGTGAAACCGCCGGTGGACGCTCCGGCGTCCAGCGCGCGCCGGCCCTCGACCACGAGCCCCTGCGGTACGAAGGCGGCCAGCGCGCCGGCGAGCTTGTGGCCGCCCCGGGAGACGTAGTCGGGATCACTGTCGTCGGCCTGGACCACGATCGCGGCGGCGGTCTCCACCTGCGTGGCCGGTTTGGTCGCCACGGTCCTGCCGACGGTGACCCGCCCCGCGGCGATCAGCTGGCTGGCGTGCTCACGCGAGCGCGCGAGCTTCCGGCGGACCAGCTCCGCGTCCAGACGACGGCGTGCGACTCCTGCCACGTTCGGTTCAGCTCCTGCATCGTTGTGACGGCATCAAAAGGGGTGACCCGGAGGTTCCGGGCGGGCGTCGAGCGCGGTGAGCGCGTCGCGCAGCCCCTGGTGTACATCCTCGTACACCTCGACATGTCCGTCGGTGGCGAGGTGGTCGGCATCGGCCAGGCGCGCCAGCCGGGCGTCGACCTCGGCGTCGCCGGTGGGGGTGCGCGGGAGGTTCAGGGGGGCGGGGGCCGCCGGATCGTACTCGGGTTCGGGCACGGTGCGGGGCTCGGCCCGCTCGGCGGTCCCGGCGATCTCGGCCTCGGACACGGACTCGCTCATGCCCAGACGCTACATCGAATCGCCGGGGTACCGTCGGTGGCGATGGCCACGATCGAGGAGTGCCGCGCCGCGCTGCGCAGGCTTTCGGACAGCATGGGGGCCGCCGAGGGTGACGTGCGCGCCGCCGCCGCGCTCGAACGCTCGGTGAGCTGCCACATCACCGACCTGGACGTCACCTTCGCCGGGCGGATGACCGGGGGGCGCCTGGACGTGCTCGACACCCTGCCCGGACCCCCGCGCGAGCGGGCGCAGATCCGGCTGGCGATGGCCGGTGACGATCTGCTGGCCCTGGTGGACGGCGGGCTGCACTTCGCGACCGCCTGGGGCAGGGGCCGGGTGCGCCTGGAGGCGAGCCTGCTGGATCTGTTCCGGCTCAGGAAGCTGCTGTGACCCGCTGAGCACGCGCCGTGCGAGCGGCCGGCACCACCAGCGGGGTGCCCGTCTCCGGGTCCTCGATGACCTGGCACTTCAGCCCGAACACCCGCTCCACCAGCTCGGCCGTGACGATGTCGTCGGGCGCGCCCTCGGCGATCACCTCGCCGCCGCGCAGGGCGATGAGGTGGGTGGCGTAGCGGGCCGCGTGGTTGAGGTCGTGCAGGACGGCGACGAGGGTGCGGCCCTGGGTCTCGTGCAGTTCGGCGCAGAGGTCGAGGACGTCGATCTGGTGCTGGATGTCGAGGTAGGTGGTGGGCTCGTCCAGGAGCAGCAGCGGGGTCTGCTGGGCGAGCGCCATCGCGATCCACACCCGCTGCCGCTGTCCGCCGGAGAGTTCGTCCACGTACCGCTCGGCCAGCTCGGCGACCCCGGTCCGCCGCATGGCCTCCTGGACGACCCGCTCGTCCTCGGCCGACCACTGGCGCAGCAGGCCCTGGTGCGGATAGCGGCCCCGGCCGACCAGGTCGGCGACGGTGATGCCCTCGGGCGCGACGGCGGACTGCGGGAGCAGGCCGAGGGTACGGGCGACCTGCTTGGCCGGCAGCGACTGGATGGCCTGCCCGTCCAGGAGGACCTTGCCCCGGCTGGGCTTCAGCATCCGGGACAGCGCCCGCAGCAGCGTCGACTTGCCGCACGCGTTGGGGCCGACGATCACGGTGAAGGAGTGGTCGGGGATCTGGACCGACAGCTGCTCGGCGATGACGCGCCGGTCGTAGGCGAGGGTGACGTGCTCGGCGGACAGGCGGTTCACAGTGCTCCTAGGGGGTTGGTGCCGACGGCGCTCATATCCGGCCCGCCCGGCGCTCGGTGACCAGCAGCCACAGCAGATAGCCGCCGCCGAGGACGCCGGTGACCACGCCGACGGGCAGCCGTCCCGCGCCGAAGACCCGCTGCGCGGCCCAGTCGGCGGTGACCAGCAGGGCGGCGCCCATGCACAGGGAGGCCACCAGGTTGGGGCCGGGTGAGCGGGTGAGGCGGCGGGCGAGCTGGGGCGCGGTGAGGGCGACGAAGCCGACCGGTCCGGCGGCGGCGGTGGCGGCCGCGGTGAGCAGCACGGCGCTGACCATCAGCACCAGCCGCACGCGCTGCGCCGGCACGCCGAGGGCGCCCGCGGTGTCGTCGCCCATCTCCAGCATCCGCAGGCCCCGGCCGTGGGCGAGGACCAGCGGGACCAGGACGGCGCAGAGCCCGAGCAGCGGCCACACCTGGTCCCAGTCACGGCCGTCGAGCGAGCCGGTCATCCACACGACCGCGCGGGCCGCGTCGACGAGGTCCGCCTTGGTGAGCAGATAGCCGTTGACGGCGGTGACGACCGCGCAGACCCCGATGCCGACCAGGACGAGCCGGTACCCGTGCACGCCCTGCTTCCAGGCGAGCAGATAGACGGCGAGCCCGGTGGCCAGGCCGCCGATCAGCGCGCCCAGGGTGACCTCGGCGGCGCTGCCGGACATCAGCACGATCACCACCAGCGCGCCCGCCGTCGCCCCCTGGGACAGGCCGAGCACGTCCGGACTGCCCAGCGGATTGCGGGAGACGGACTGGAACAGCGCGCCGCCGAGCCCGAGCGAGGCGCCGGCCAGCAGCCCGACGAGGACCCGGGGCAGGCGCAGTTCGCGGACGATGAAGTCCTGGTAGGCGTCGCCGTTCCCGGCGAGCGTCTTCAGCACGTCGGCCGCGGGGATCCTGGCGTCGCCCGTGCCGATCAGCGCGACGCCGGCGGCGAGCGCGGCGGCCAGCAGCAGGGCGACGACGATCAGCGCACGCGGCTCCAGACGCAGCGACAGCCCGCCCGGGACGCGTACGGCACGGCTCCTGGGACGTGTCCTCACAGCTGGGCCGCCCTCCGCCGTCGTACCAGGAAGACGAAGACCGGGCCGCCGATGACCGCGGTGACGATGCCGACCTGAAGCTCCGCCGGGCGCGCCACGACACGGCCGATGACGTCGGCGCCGAGCAGCAGCACCGGCGCCAGGACGGCGGCGTACGGCAGGATCCAGCGCAGGTCGGGACCGGTGAAGGAGCGCACCGCGTGCGGGACCATCAGGCCGACGAAGACGATGGGGCCGCAGGCGGCGGTCGCGGCGCCGCACAGCACGGTGGCGGCGAGCATGGCCAGGGCGCGGGTGCGGTCGAGGTGGGCGCCGAGGGCGCGGGCGGTGTCGTCGCCCATCGTCACGGCGTTCAGCGGCCGGGCCAGCGCGAGCGCGAGCAGGCTGCCCGCCGTGAGGAAGGGCAGCACCTGCACGGTGGTCGAGTCGGACGCCGAGGCCAGCGAGCCCACCGTCCAGAAACGCATCCGGCCCAGCGCCGCGTCGTCCATGATCATCACGGCCTGGAGGTAGCCGTACAGGGCCGCGCTGATCGCCGTACCGGCGAGGGCGAGACGGACCGGGGTGGCGCCCCGGCTGCCGCCGAGGAACCACACCAGCGCGCCCACGGCCGCGGCGCCGAGGAAGGCGAACCACACATAGCCCCTCAGGCTGGTGACGCCGAAGAAGGAGATGGCGGTGACGACGGCCGCCGAGGCGCCGGCGTTGATGCCGAGCAGCCCGGGGTCGGCCAGCGGATTGCGGGTGAGCGCCTGGAGCACCGCGCCGGACAGGCCGAGCGCGGCGCCGGACAGCAGCCCGAGCAGGGTGCGCGCGAGCCGCTCGTCCACGACGACGTCGCCGTACGTCCCCGAGCCGTGGAACAGGCCGTGCCAGACCTGGTCCGGGGAAAGCGCCTTGGCCCCGACGGCGATGCTCGCCAGGGCGACCAGCGCCAGGAGCGCGACGGAGAGCAGCAGCCCAAGGGGCCGTGCCACCCGACGGTTCGGGGGCGCGGGGGCGTTCGCCGCGCGCGGTTCCGGAGGACTGTCGACCAACACAAGGTTAGGTTAGCCTACCCTCGCTTGCGGTCGAGATCCCCGGGAGCGGAACGCCGCGAGAAACCGCCCGCCGCCGATGTGAAGGCGGCTCAGAGTCCGAGCCGCGCCAGCGCCTTCCCCCCGTCCAGCTCGCAGGAGCCCTCCCCGGCCGCCGTCCACGCCGCCGCGCACAGCGCGCGCAGCCCGTCCAGTGCCTCGCCCTCGCCGCCCAGCTCCAGCCGGTCCGCCCCGGCCGACGCCGTCCACCCGCCGCACCGGAAACCTTCACCCCCTCGGGTGATTTCCGGCTGCCCGGTGAGCAGCCCCCGCAGATCCGCGTCCACGTACGTCGGCCGGTGCTCCGGCGTCGCGGCCAGCAGCCGGGCGCCGTCGGTGACCCCGGTCAGCACCAGCAGCGAGTCCACCCCGCCGTTGAACGCGCCCTCGATGTCGGTGTCCAGCCGGTCCCCGACCACCAGCGGCCGCCGCGCGCCGGTCCGGAGGATCGTCTCCCGGTGCATGGGCGGCAGCGGCTTGCCCGCCACCTGCGGCTCCCTGCCCGTCGCGATCCGGACGACCTCCACCGCCGCCCCGTTGCCCGGCGCGAGTCCGCGGCCGCTGGGGATCGTCAGATCGGTGTTCGACGCGAACCACGGCACCCCGCGGGCCACCGCGTACGACGCCTCCGCGAACCGGCCCCAGGTCAGCTCGGGCCCTCCGTACCCCTGCACGACCGCCGCCGGGTCGTCGTCCGCCGACTCCACCGGCACGAGGCCACGCTCGCGCAGCGCCGCCCGCAGGCCCTCACCGCCGATCACCAGCACCCGCGCCCCGGCCGGCACCTGCTCCGCGATCAGCCGCGCCACCGCCTGCGCCGAGGTGACGATGTCCTCGGCGCCCGCCGGTATGCCCAGCTCGGTCAGGTGCTCGGCGACCGCCTGGGGCGTCCGCAGCGCGTTGTTGGTGACGTACGCCAGATGCATCCCGCCCGCGCGGGCCCGCTCCAAGGAGCCGACGGCGTGCGCGATCGCGTTCCCGCCCGCGTACACCACCCCGTCGAGATCGAGCAGCGCCGTGTCGTACGCCTCGCTCAGCGGCCGTCCGCTCTCCTCGGGCCCGGTCCTGACGCCCTGGCTCATATCCGCATCGCTCCTCGCTCGCTCGATTACCCCGATCATCCCGCATGCCGCTGACATACGATGCCGGGATGGACACTGCAGGTCACTCGGAAGCAATGGCGCGCCGGGGCCTGGAACTCACCCCGTTCCGCGGCCTTCGATACGACCCCGACCGGGTCGGCAGCCTGGCCTCCGTCACCTCCCCGCCGTACGACGTCGTGGTGCGGCCCGACGGGGTGCACCATCTCCAGTCGGCGGACCCCCACAACATCGTCCGGCTGATCCTTCCCGAGGCCCACACACCCAGCGAACGCACCGAGCAGGCCGCCGACACGCTGCGCGGCTGGCTGGCCGAGGGCATCCTCGCCGCGGACCCGGAACCCGCCCTGTACATCTACGAGCAGAGCGACGGCGACGGCATGCTCCAGCGCGGGGTCATCGGCACGCTGCGGGTCTCCGATCCGACCGAGGGCGTGGTGCTGCCGCACGAGGACGTCATGGCACCGCTGGTCGCCGAGCGCGCCGCCCTGATGCGCGCCACCCGCGCCAACCTGGAACCACTGCTGCTGAGCTACCGCGGCGACGGCACGGCCGCCGAGGTCGTGGAGCGCACCGCGGAGAAGCCGCCGCTGCTGGCCACGACCACCGAGGACGGCTTCCGGCACCGTCTGTGGGCGATCACCGACGCCGCCGACGTGGCCCGCATCCAGTCCGGCCTGGCCCACCACCAGGCCCTGATCGCCGACGGCCACCACCGCTGGGCCACCTATCTGCGCCTGCGGGCCGAGCAGCCCGCGCCCGGCCCGTGGGACTACGGCCTGGTCCTGCTGGTCGACACGGCCCGCTACCCGCTGCGCGTGCGCGCCATCCACCGGCTGCTGCACGGCCTGCCGGTGGCGGACGCGCTGGCCGCGGTGGAGGGCCTGTTCCGGGTACGGCACCTCCGGGTACCGCTGGCCCAGGCCCTGGCGGCGCTGGCGGACGCGTCCTGCGCGGGCAACGCCTTCCTGCTGGCCGGCGACGGCGACTTCCACCTGCTCGACCGCCCCGACCCCGCGCTGCTGGCCCGCACTGTCCCGGCCGACCGCCCGGCCGCCTGGCGCTCCCTGGACGCCACGGTCCTGCACGCCGCCCTGCTGGAACACGTCTGGCACATCCCCGAGGACTCCCCCGCGCACATCGCCTACATCCACGACACGGCCGCGACCGTGGAAAAGGCGGAACGCGACGGCGGTACGGCCGTGCTGATGCACCCGGTGCACGAGGAGGTCGTGCGCGACCTGGCCCGCCAAGGCGTCATGATGCCGCGCAAGTCGACGTCGTTCGGGCCGAAGCCGGCATCGGGGCTGGTGCTGCGGGCGCTGGAGATCTGAGCCTTCGGGAGACCTCCCGGGCATACGGGAGTTCGGGCACGCGAAAGGGGGCGGGTTCCGTCGGGAACCCGCCCCCTTCGCTCACCGATCCGCGTCAGTCCTTGTCCGCGTCACCCTCGGCGTCGCGCTCGTGGTCGGCGTCGCCGTCCAGCTCGTCGGCACCGGCGGAGTCACCCTCGCTCTCGTCCAAGGCGTCCACGAACTCCACGCCGTCCAGCTCGGCAAGCCGGTCGGAGGCGTCGGTGCTGCCGTCCCGGTCGGCCTCGACGGCCTTCGCGAACCACTCCCGCGCCTCGCTCTCCCGGCCGGCCGCGAGCAGGGCGTCGGCGTAGGCGTAGCGCAGCCGCGCGGTCCACGGCTGGACGGAGTTGGAGGCCAGCTCGGGGCTCTGCAGGGTCACGATGGCCGCGTCCAGCTGACCCATGTCACGCCGGGCACCGGCCGCGACGAGCCGCATCTCGACCTGACCGGCCTTGTCCAGCTTGTGCACCTCGGGGGCGCCGGCCATGTCGAGCGCCTTCTCCGGCCTGCCGAGCCCGCGCTCGCAGTCGGCCATCACCGGCCACAGCTCCACGCTGCCGGTCATCCGGCGGGCGGCGCGGAACTCCGCGAGGGCCTCGCTGTACTTCTGGTTCGCGTACGCCGCGAAACCGCCGGCCTCGCGTACGGCGGCCACGCGGGACGCCAGGCGCAGGGCCACCTTGGAGTAGCCGTAGGCGCCCTCGGGGTCCTCGTCGATGAGCCGCGCGACCATCACCAGGTTGCGGGCGACGTCCTCGGCGAGCGTCTTGGGCAGGCTCTGAAGCTCCTGCCGGACGTCCTTGTCGATCTCCTCGCCGGTGACGTCGTCCGGGATCGGCAGCCGCTTGATCGGCTCCCGGTCGTGGTGACGGTCCCGGTCGCGGTCCCGCTCGTCACGGAACCGGCCGCCACCACGGCGGTCGTCGCCCCGGCCGTCCCGCCCACGGAAGCCACCGGGCCGCCCACCGCGGTCGTCACGGCGCGGGCCACGGTCGTCCCGCTGGAACGACGGACGCGAGGAGCGCTCGCCCTCACGACGGTCGTCCCGACGGCCGTAACCGCCACCACGGTTGTCGTCACGACGGTCGTCACGACGGAAACCACCGCGGTCACCGCGGTCGTCGTCGCGACGGTGGGTGGGACGGTCGTCACGGCGGTCGTCCCGACGGCCGTAACCGCCACCGCGATTGTCGTCACGACGGTCGTCACGACGGAAGCCGCCACGGTCACCGCGGTCGTCGTCACGACGGTAGGACGGCCGGGAGTCGTCGCG
>NZ_JBSFLI010000025.1:0-120509 GCF_053598955.1 Streptomyces sp. NPDC001056
GTCCAGACGGTGACGCAGGCGGCGACGACCACCGGTCTCACCTCCGCGCCCGATCCTTCCGTCTTCGGTGAGGCGAAGACGCTGACGGCGACGGTGACCGTCGTGCCGCCGGGAGCGGGCACCCCCACGGGTACGGTCGACTTCTTCGACGGCGCCACGCTGCTGGGTACGGGCACGCTCGTGGGCGGTACCGCCACCCTCACCACCTCCGCCCTCGGGGTCGGGAGTCATTCCCTGACGGCCGTCTACAGCGGGGACACCGACTTCAGCGGGTCGACGTCTCCGGCGGATGTCCAGACGGTGACGCAGGCGGCGACGACCACCGGTCTCACCTCGGCGCCCGATCCTTCTGTCTTCGGTGAGGCGAAGACGCTCACGGCCACCGTCACCGCCGTACCACCCGGAGCGGGCACCCCCACCGGCACGGTCGATTTCTTCGACGGCGCCACCCTCCTGGGCACCGCACCCCTGAGCGGCGGTACCGCCACCTTCACCACGTCCGCTCTCGCGGTCGGGTCGCACTCCCTGACGGCTGTCTACAGCGGGGACACCGACTTCACCGGGTCCACCTCGCCCGTGGATGTCCAGACGGTGACGCAGGCGGCGACGACCACCGGTCTCACCTCGGCACCCGATCCCTCTGCCTTCGGTGAGGCGAAGACGCTCACGGCCACCGTCACCGCCGTACCGCCGGGTTCTGGTACGCCGACGGGTACGGTCGACTTCTTCGACGGCGCCACGCTGCTGGGCACCGGCACCCTCGTGGGCGGTACCGCCACCCTCACCACGTCCGCCCTCGCGGTCGGATCGCATCCCCTCACCGCCGTCTACAGCGGCGACGCCGACTTCACCGGGTCCACCTCACCCGTGGACATCCAGACCGTCACCCAGGCGGCGAGCGCCACCACTCTCACCTCCGCGCCCGACCCTTCCGTCTTCGGCCAGGCGAAGACCCTCACGGCCACCGTCACCGCCGTACCGCCGGGTTCTGGTACGCCGACGGGGACGGTCGGCTTCTTCGACGGCGCCACGCTGCTGGGCACCGGCACCCTCGTGGGCGGTACCGCCACCCTCACCACGTCCAGCCTCGCGGTCGGCAGCCATTCCCTCACGGCCGTCTACAGCGGCGACGCCGACTTCACGGGCTCCACCTCACCCGTGGACACCCAGACCGTCACCCAGGCGGCGAGCGCCACCACCCTCACCTCCGCACCCGATCCCTCCGTCTTCGGCCAGGCGAAGACGCTCACCGCCACCGTCACCGCCGTACCGCCGGGAGCCGGCACACCCACCGGCACCGTCGACTTCTTCGACGGCGCCACCTTCCTGGGCACCGGCACTCTCGCCGGCGGCACCGCCACCCTCACGACGACCGCTCTGAGTGTCGGCCCCCACGCGTTGACCGCCGTCTACAGCGGGGACACCGAGTTCACGGGCTCCACCTCGCCGGTGGACAGTCAGTCGGTGGTGAAGGGGTCGAGTTCGACGGTGGTGAGTGTGGCGCCGAATCCGTCGGTGTTCGGTCAGGCGAAGACGCTGACCGCGACGGTCTCGGCGGTCGCGCCGGCGGCGGGTACGCCCACGGGGACGGTGACGTTCTACATCGGGGGCATCCCGCAGGCGCCGGTGCCGCTCGTCGGCGGCGTGGCGACCCTGACCACGTCGACGCTCCCCGTAGGCGTGCGCTCGGTCCGTGCGGCGTACAACGGCGACGCGAACTTCAACGGCTCCATGTCGCCGATCGTCAATGCCGTCGTGACCAAGGCCGCTACGAGCACCGCCCTCACCTCGGCGCCCGATCCGTCGGTGTTCGGTGAGGCGAAGACCTTGACCGCGACGGTGTCCGTGGTGGCGCCGGGCGGCGGCACGCCGACCGGTACGGTGAGTTTCTTCGACGGTGCGACGCTGCTGGGCACGGGCACGCTCAGCGGCGGGGTGGCGACGCTCTCGGTTTCGAGTCTGGCGGTGGGGGGC
Source organism: Streptomyces sp. NPDC001056 (assembly GCF_053598955.1). Lineage (NCBI taxonomy): Bacteria > Bacillati > Actinomycetota > Actinomycetes > Kitasatosporales > Streptomycetaceae > Streptomyces > Streptomyces sp. NPDC001056. The sequence continues at coordinate 1,975 of NZ_JBSFLI010000025.1, forward strand.
CATGCGTTGACCGCCGTCTACGGGGGGAGCGGCAGCTACCTGACGTCGACCTCGCCGGTGGACAACCAGACCGTCACCCAGGCGGCGAGTGCCACCGCCCTCACCTCGGCGCCCGATCCCTCCGTGTTCGGCCAGGCCAAGACCCTGACCGCGACCGTTACCGCGGTGGCTCCCGGGGCGGGCATCCCGACCGGGACCGTCAGCTTCTTCGACGGTGCGACGCTGCTGGGTACGGGCACGCTCAGCGGTGGGGTGGCGACGCTCACCACGTCCGTCCTCGCGGTCGGCGCCCACTCGTTGACCGCCGTCTACGGCGGGGACACCGAGTTCACGGGCTCCACCTCGCCGGTGGACAACCAGACCGTCACCCAGGCGGCGAGTGCCACCGCCCTCACCTCGGCGCCCGATCCCTCCGTGTTCGGCCAGGCCAAGACCCTGACCGCGACCGTTACCGCGGTGGCTCCCGGGGCGGGCACTCCGACCGGGACCGTCAGCTTCTTCGACGGTGCGACGCTGCTGGGTACGGGCACGCTCAGCGGTGGGGTGGCGACGCTCAGCACGTCCGCCCTCGCGGTCGGCGCCCACGCGTTGACCGCCGTCTACGGCGGGGACACCGAGTTCACGGGCTCCACCTCGCCGGTGGACAGTCAGTCGGTGGTGAAGGGGTCGAGTTCGACGGCGGTGAGTACGGCGCCGGAACCCTCGGTGTTCGGTCAGGCGAAGACGCTGACGGCGACGGTCTCGGCGGTCGCGCCGGCGTCGGGTACGCCCACGGGGACGGTGACGTTCTTCATCGGGGGCATCCCGCAGGCGCCGGTGCCGCTCGTCGGCGGCGTGGCGACCCTGACCACGTCGACGCTCCCCGTAGGCGTGCGCTCGGTCCGTGCGGCGTACAACGGCGACGCGAACTTCAACAGCTCCACGTCGCCGACCGTCAACACCACGGTGACCAAGGCCACTACCGCGACGGCTCTGTCCTCCGCGCCCAACCCGTCGACCGTGGGACAGCTCGTGCTGCTGACGGCGACGGTCACCGTGGTGGCGCCGGGCGGTGGGACACCCACCGGTGTGGTGAGCTTCTTCGACGGTGCGACGCTGCTGGGTACGGGCACGCTCAGCGGGGGCGTGGCCACGTTCAGCACGTCCGCTCTCACCCTCGGGACGCACTCGCTGACCGCCACGTACGCCGGTAGCTCCTCCTACACCACATCCACCTCGCCCGTGGACGTCCACACCGTCATGTGATCAGGCGTCACCGGTCCCGGCCGGCTCCGGCCGGGACCGGTGACGCCGCCGCGGAAACGGCAGGGAGGTGCAAACACCGAAGGGCGTTCTCGGATACCGAGAACGCCCTTCGGGTGTTGATCGCTAGTGCGCCGCCAGGGACTCGAACCCCGGACCCGCTGATTAAGAGTCAGCTGCTCTAACCAACTGAGCTAGCGGCGCCTGCTGACAAGAGAACTCTACCTGACCTGTGGGGGTGCTCCGAACCACCGGGAGGGGGTCCGTGGGGGCCCGTACATCGTTCGGACCGTCAAAGTGCGCGTTCCGTGGACAGTTGTGAAACTGATCAACGTGCACACAAGCGGACAGAACCACCACGAATGTGAGGCAGATCGCATGGCCGCTCCGGCGTTCGAGGAGTTCGAACCCGCGCGCGACTGCGACTGCCCCGGCTGTGTCCACCTGCGGCGCACCCGCCGCCGCCCGCTGTCCGGCCGCCTCGCCCACCTCCCCGCGACCCGGGGGATGGCCGTCGTGGCCGCCGTGTCCGCCGCCCTCGGCGCGGTGACGACCCCGGCGGCCGCCCTCCCCGGCGGCCCCTCCCCCCACCGCCAGGCCGTGCCCGGCGACGGCGAGCCCGACACCCCCCAGGGCGCCGAGGCCCCGCTGCACGGCCCCGGCGGCAAACCCGCCGAACCCGGCGGCGCCCCCGCCCCGCGCATCACCCGCAGCGCCATCATCAAGCGGGCCAGGTCCTGGGTGACGGCGAAGGTGCCGTACAGCATGAGCCGTTACTGGACCGACGGCTACCGGCAGGACTGCTCGGGCTACGTCTCCATGGCCTGGGGCCTGGGCAGCAACCAGTGGACGGGCAGCCTCGCCAAGTACGGTGTGAAGATCACCAAGTCCCAGCTCCAGCCCGGCGACATCCTGCTGTACCACAACACCGCCAACCCCCAGAACGGCTCCCATGTGGTGATCTTCGGCGGCTGGACGGACCACACGCACACCTCCTACACGGTCTACGAGCAGACACCCCCGCACGCCCGCAGCCAGACCACGCCCTACCCCTACTGGAGCCACGCCGGCAAGTACGTCCCCTACCGCTACAAGGGGCTGGCCGACGGCAACGCGGGCGCCGGGGCGTCGGGCGGCAAGACCTCGACCGCCTTCCCGGGCGCGCACTCCTTCGGGCCCGGAGCGGTCAACGCGTATGTCACCGAGCTGGGCCGGATGCTGGTGGCGCGGGGAGCGGGAGCGTACTACCCCGAGGGTCCGGGGCCGGCCTGGAGCGAGGCGGACCGGCGGGCCACCGAGGCGTTCCAGCGGGCCCAGGGCTGGGGCCCCGAGGAGGCCGACGGGCGGCCGGGTCCGCGCACCTGGGAACTGCTCGCCTCCGGCGGGGGCCGGGACATCGCCCCGGGCGGGGACGGCCCCGCCTCGCACGGGGTGCCCGGCTACCCCGGCAAGGGCTACTTCCGCCCGGGACAGAGCAACGACCACATCGCCCGGCTGGGCGCCCAGCTGGTGCGAAAGGGGTTCGGCCGGTTCTACGGCGACGGACCCGGGCCGCGGTGGGGCGAGGCGGACCGGCGGGCCGTGGCGGCCTTCCAGCGCAGCCAGGGCTGGCGGGGCGGCGCGGCCGACGGCTCGCCGGGCCCGGAGACCTGGCGGCGTCTGTTCGCCTAGCCGCCGACCCGACCGCCGTACACCTCACACCTGTTCACGTTCATGACGCATCTGGCGCGGAGGCTGGAGGCACGCATGAGTACGACCACCTCGCACACACCGTCCGAATCCGAGGGGCGACCCCAGGCGGCCACGGCCACCGGCACCCGCCCGGCCCGGCTGATCCAGAACGAGTCCACCACCGAGATCCCGGTCCACCTGCTCTTCCGTGACGACCCCGGCGACCCCGACGGCCGGGACGGCCCCGGCGGCCGCGATCCGGTGCGGATGCCGCCCAAGCCCGCCGTCGTCGGGCGCCGGCAGGGCACCGGCGAGCTGCCGCGCGCGAACCGCCCGGCGCCGGGGCGGCGCCCGCTGCCCTGGATCGACCCGGAGCTGACGGAACGTCCGGCGCGGGTGCTGCCGGGGGCGGCCGGGGTGCTCGCCGGGGCCTGCGGGGTGACCGGCTGCCTGGCCGCCTCCTGGTGGGCCGGGGTGCTGCCGCCGCTCGCCGCCCAGGCGCTGCGCCTGCCGGAGCCCGCGGGCGCGGGGCTGGGCCCCGCGCAATGGGCGGCGTACGCCGGGGCCGGGCTGCTCGGCACGGCCGGGTTCGGCGGGCTGGCCCGGGGCCGCACCGGACGGGCCTGGGTCGTGGGCCTGTTCGGGCGTTACCGGGGGACGGTACGGCGCACCGGGCTGCTCTGGGTCAACCCGCTGCTGCGCCGTCGGCGGGTCGACGTACGGCTGCGGCACTGGCGCAGCGAGGTGATCCCGGCCGCCGATCCGGGCGGCACCCCGCTGCGGGTGGTGGTGCTGGTGGTGTGGCGGGTGCGGGACACCGCGCGGGCGGTGCTCGGACTGGAGGACCACGAGCGGTACCTGCGCGAGTGCGTGGAGGCGGCGCTGGCCCGGGTGCCGGTGCAGCCGGCGGGCGGCGGCCGGGGCGGCCCCGCGGCGGCGGGGGAGGCGCTGACCCGGCTGGTGACGGCGGAGACCGCGCCGGCCGGCCTGGAGGTGTTCTCCGTGCGGCCGTTGCGGGTGGAGTACGCCCCGGAGGTCGCGGCCGCGATGGAGCGCCGCCGGATCGCCGCGCTGGACGCCCGGGAGCGGGCCGGTCTGCTCAGCTCGGTGGTGGACTCCGTGGAGGACACGGTGACCCGGCTGACCAGGCGCGGCCTGGTCGATCTCGACGACTACGAGCGCAAGGCGCTGGTACGGGACCTCACGGTGGCGTTCTGCGCGGGCCGCGGGGAGCGGGCGCAGCCGGGCGCGGCCGCCTCCGCCACTGGTATGGACATGCTCAAGTGACGGCAATAATCTGAGGCTTGGTCTAGACCTTCCTCATGCACGGCTCACCGAACTCCCCACGTTCTCCAGGAGCGGCAGCATGCGCACCCAGACCAGACTGTCCGCCGTCGTGCTCGGGGCGGTGACCGCCGGAGCGTTCGCGCTCTCCACGGGCGGCGCCAGCGGGCACGGCTACACCGACCTCCCCGTCAGCAGGCAGAAGCTCTGCGCCAACGGCACGGTCACGGGCTGCGGCGACATCCAGTACGAGCCGCAGAGCGTCGAGGGTCCCAAGGGCTTCCCGGCCGCCGGGCCCGCCGACGGCCGGCTCTGCGACGGCGGCGTGGACCGCTTCGCCCAGCTCAGCTCGCCGACCACCCCGTCCGGTACCGCCTGGCCCACCACCCGGGTGACCGGCGGGCAGTCGTACACCTTCCGCTGGCAGTTCACCGCCCGGCACGCCACGACGGACTTCAGGTACTACGTCACCAAGCAGGGCTGGGACCAGAGCCATCCGCTGTCCCGCTCGGACCTCGTCCTCACGCCGTTCCTGACGGTGCCCTACAACGGTCAGCAGCCGCCGGCGACGCTGAGTCACAGCGGCACCCTGCCGACCGGCCTGTCCGGGCATCACGTCATCCTCGCGGTGTGGACGATCGCCGACACGGGCAACGCGTTCTACGCCTGCTCGGACGTCGATTTCTGAGGCACGCCGAAGGGCCCCTCGCGTGCGAGGGGCCCTTCTTCTGTGCGCCGCCAGGGACTCGAACCCCGGACCCGCTGATTAAGAGTCAGCTGCTCTAACCAACTGAGCTAGCGGCGCATGACTCCCGCCTTCCGCTTTCCGCGGCCGGCGACGAAGAAAATACTACCTGGTCCCGAGGGGTGCTCGTGACCACCTAGAGGGCCAGCGACAGCAGGACCGGCGCCGCGTTCCGGTTCAGGGTGTCCGCGGCCTGTTTCAGCCGGTGGGCGTGCTCCACCGGGAGGGACACGGCCAGACAGCCCACCGAGGCGCCGGCGGTGATCGGGACGGCCGCGCAGACCGTGCCCACCGCGTACTCCTGGAGGTCGAGCACCGGAACCGTCGGCGGCTGGGACTCCAGGCGGGACAGGAGCAGCTTGTCGCTGGTGATGGTGCGCGAGGTGAGGCGGGCCATCTTGTGCCGGGCGAGGTGATCGCGGCGCGCGTTGTGGTCCAGCTGGGTCAGGAGGCTCTTGCCGACCGCGGTGGCGTGGGCCGAGTAGCGGAAGTCCACCCATTCGTTGACCGCCGGGGCGGCGGGTCCGGCCGCGTACTGGGTGACCTTGACCTCGCCGTCCACGTACCGGCTGATGTAGACCGCCGCGCCGACCGAGTCGCGCAGCCGGTCCAGGATGCGCTGGAGCTTGTCGGCGAGGGCCCGCTCGCGGTCCTGGGCCGAGGTCAGCCGGCGCAGCGTGTCGCCGGTGACGTACGCCCCGCCGCCGATCTGTTCCACGTACCCCTCGCGGCGCAGCATCCGCAGCAGCAGGGTGAGCCGCTCGGGGCCGAGGCCGGTGTGCCGGGCCAGCTCGGCCTCGGTGACCCCGACGGCGGCGCGTGCCACGGTCTCCAGTACGCGCAGTGCGTCCTGGGCGGAGTGGTACGGGGCGGTCGGCTCGTGCTTCAGCGCCACGGTGGGTCCCCCCTGCGCTCGCTTGCTGGGCCGTGGTTTCCGGACGGTGCGGCGATACCACGATAACGGGCAAACGGCCGCCAGGGAGAGGGCGTTGACAAGATTTAGGCCCTTCTGCCCCGGCCCGACGGCGGTCCCAACTGCGGTGAAGACCCTTTGGCATATGCCATGGTCATGTCCCAGTGGCCGGACCTCGACCGTTGCCCATCGTGCTCACAGAACCGCGCTGAGGAATTCCCGGGTGCGGTCCTGCTCCGGCTCGCTGAAGATCTTCTCCGGGGAGCCCGACTCGATCACCCGGCCGCCGTCGAACATCAGTACCTGATCGGAGATGTCCCGGGCGAAGCCCATCTCGTGGGTCACGCACAGCATCGTGATGTCGGTGCTGCGCGCGATGTCCCGCAGCAGGTCGAGCACGCCCGCGACCAGCTCGGGGTCGAGCGCGGAGGTCACCTCGTCCAGCAGCAGCACCCGCGGCCGCATCGCCAGCGCCCGTGCGATCGCCACCCGCTGCTGCTGCCCGCCGGACAGCTGGGCCGGGCGCGCCCCGCACTTGTCGGCGAGGCCCACCAGCTCCAGCAGCTCCCGCGCCCGTTCCTCCGCCTCGTCCTTGGACAGGCCGAGGACCTGCACCGGCGCCTCGGTGAGATTGCGCAGCACGGACATGTTCGGGAACAGGTTGAAGTGCTGGAAGACCATCCCGATCTTCTTGCGCACCTCCCGGACCTGCTTCTCCGCCGCCGGGAAGAGCCGTTCGCCGTCGACGGTGATGGTCCCCTCGTCCGGCTTGGTGAGGGTCATCAGGAGTCTGAGGATCGTGGTCTTGCCGGAGCCGGAGGGTCCGATCAGGGTCACGTGCCTGCCGGGGCGGACCGCGAAGTCGAGGCGGTCGAGCACGGTGTGGGCGCCGAAGCGCTTGGTGACCTGCTCCAGACGGATCAGGTCGGCGGGCTGGGCCGCGGTGGGGGAGGGCTGGGTACGGGTCTCAACGGACAAGGCGTCGCTCCAGGGCTCGCAGGAGAAGGGAGGCCAGGTAGGAGATGAGGATGAAGGCCACGCCGATCACGGTGAGCGGCTCGGTGAACTGGAAGCGCTGCTGGGAGAAGAGCCGGGCCTGGCCCAGCATCTCCAGCACGGTGATCACCATCAGCATCGGTGTGTCCTTGAGCATGGAGATCACGTAGTTGCCGAGCGCCGGCACCACGCGGCGGATCGCCTGCGGCAGGATCACCGCGGTCCACGTCCGCCGCCTGGGCAGGTTCAGCGCGGTCGCCGCCTCCCACTGGCCGACGGGCACCGCCTCGATGCCGGCCCGGTAGACCTGCATGGTGTACGTCGAGTAGTGCAGCCCGAGCGCGAAGACGCCGGTGGACAGCGCGGAGAAGGTCAGGCCCCACTCCGGCAGCACGTAGAAGAGGAAGAACAGCTGCACCAGCAGCGGGGTGTCGCGGACGAACTCCGTGACCACCCCGACGGGCCAGCGCACCCACCGGGTCGGCGTCCGCATCAGCAGCGTCCACACCAGGCCGAGGGTGAAGGACAGCAGCGAACCCAGCACCAGCGCCTGGAGGGTGACCAGGAGCCCGTCCCGGAAGTGCGGCATGAACTCGCCCACCGCGTGCCAGTCCCACTTCATACGACACCACCGCCCACCCCGGTCGTCCGTGCCCGCTTCGGCTCACGTGCCGCCGCCCCCGTGCCGGCGTCCCGGCCGGTCCCGGCCTTCAGCCGCTTCTCCAGGCCGCGCATCAGCCGGGTCAGCACGAAGGCGATCACGAAGTAGATGACCAGCACGTACGTGTAGATCTCCGCGCTCTGCTGGAGCGCCAGGCGCACCAGGTCGGCGCTGAACGTCAGATCGCCCATGCCCATGACCGACACCAGCGCGGTGCCCTTGAGCAGCTCGATCAGCAGGTTGCAGAAGGAGGGGATCATCTCCGGCACCGCCTGCGGCAGCACGACCAGCCGCATCCGCTGCGCCGGCGTGAAGCTCAGCGCGATCGCGCCCTCCTTCTGCGCCGGGTCGACCGAGTTCAGCGCGCCGCGCACGATCTCCGAGCCGTACGCGCCGTACGTCAGGCCGAGCGCCAGCGTGCCCGCCCACATCGGCACCAGCTGCCAGCCGAACGCGATCGGCAGCACGAAGAACACCCAGAAGATCATCACCAGCGCCGAGGTGCCGCGGAAGACCTCGGTGTAGACGCCGGCCACGAAGCGCACGATCCACCGCCGGTGGGTGCGCGCCATGCCGACCACGAAGGACACCGCGGCGGCCAGCAGCGCACTGAACACCAGCAGCTGGACGGTGGTCCAGACGCCCTTGAGCACCAGTTCCCACAGGCCCGAGGTCATTGCCCGCACAGCTCCTTCGCCGTCAGGTCCGTCATCTCGGCCCTGGTGAAGCCGAACGGCCGCAGGATCCGGAACAGCTCACCGGTGCGCTTCAGCTCCCGCAGCTCCCGGTTGAAGGCGTCCCGCAGCCGGGTCTCGGTCGGCCGGAACGCGAACGCCCCGCCGTCCACATGGGGCTTGCCCCCGACCAGCGGCGCGAACGGCGCGGTCGCCTCCGCCTTGCCCGACTTCTTCACCACCTCGCGCGTGGTGAGCGCCGTACCGGCGAAGACGTCGACCCGGCCCGCCTCCACCGCGTTCAGCCCGGCCACCTGGTCCGGCACGATCAGGATGTCGCTCTGCCGGTAGCCCGCCTCGACCGCGTACTGGATCTCGGCGTACCCGGTGCCGGTCGCGAACCTCGCCTTCTTCGCGACGACGTCCTTGTAGGAGTGCAACCCCTTCGGGTTCCCCTTGCGGACGATGAACGAATCCAGCATCTGGTAATCGGGGTCCGCGAAGATCACCTGCTCGCAGCGGTCGGCGTTGACGTACATCCCGGCCGCGACGACGTCGAACTGCTGCGAGTTCAGGCCGGGTATCAGCGAGCCGAACTCGGTCGGCACCGGCTGCACCCGGTCGACCCCGAGCCGCTTGAACACCACCTTCGCCAACTCCGGTGCCTCACCCGTGAGATGGCCGTCCTTGCCGATGTATCCGAACGGGATCTCACCCGCGATCCCGAGCCGTACGACGCCCTGCGCGCGGAGCCGGTCGAGCAGTTCGCCGCCGTTCCCGCCCGCGGCCGCTACCCGGGCACAGCCCGCGGCGCCCAGGAGCCCGAGCGCCGCCATCGAGCCGAGCAGTGTGCGCCGACCGGGTCTGTGTTCCGACCGGCAAGTGTGTACGTCGTTCCCATGTGGTGGAGCCATGGCGGCGCGGCTACCCAAGCCGATCCGGGGTATGCACCCTGGTTTCATGGCCGAACGATGCGTCACCGTCTCGCTGGACGCGCGGGACGTGCACTGCCGGGCGCGGCTGCTGGACGACGCCGCGCCCCTGACCTGCGCGGCCGTGTGGAACGCGCTGCCGCTCAGCGGCGACGTGTACCACGCCAAGTACGCGCGCAACGAGATCTACGCCCTCTTCCCGCCGTTCGCCTCCACGGAACCCCCACTGGAGAACCCGACGGTCACCCCGATTCCCGGCGACCTCTGTTACTTCTCCTTCGCGGGCACGGAGCTGGCGACGACGTCCTACGGCTACGACCGCGAGGTCGCCCCCGGCGCCGCCCTGGTCGACCTCGCCCTGTTCTACGAGCGCAACAACCTGCTGCTGAACGGGGACGTGGGGTGGGTGCCGGGGATCGTGTGGGGCCAGGTGGTGGAGGGGCTGGCGGAGATGGCGCGGGCGTGCAACGACCTGTGGCGCAGGGGCGCCGAGGGGGAACGGCTCACGTTCCGGCGGGCGTGACCACCTCGGGGGCGACGACGTCCGCCTCGTACAACGCGTGCGCCGCCCGCAGCACGAGGTCGTCCCGGTGCCGGGCGGCGACGATCTGCATGCCGATCGGCAGGCCCGCCCCGTCCCTGCCGACCGGCACCGTCGCGGCCGGCTGCTGGGTCAGGTTGAAGGGGTAGGTGAAGGGGGTCCAGCCGGTCCAGCGCCGGTGGGCGGAGCCCCTCGGCACCTCCGCGCCCGCCTCGAACGCCGTCAGCGGCAGCGTCGGGGTCACCAGCAGGTCGTACCGCTCGTGGAAGCGTCCCATGCGGCGGCCGAGGTCCGTGCGGGCGTCCACCGCCGCCAGATAGTCCAGCGCGCTCATCCGGGCGCCCTGCGCGCAGATCTCCCGCAGCCCCGGATCGAGCAGACCCCGCCGGTGCGGGGAGAACCGCTGGGTGATGCGGGCCGCGCCGGTGAACCACAGGGTGTGGAAGGCCTCCAGCGGCTCGCTGAAATCGGGGTCGGTCTCCTCGACGTACGCGCCGAGGCCGGCGAGCGCGGCCACGGTACGCCGCACCGCCGCGGCGACCGCCGGCTGGACCGCCACCTGCCCGCCCAGCGAGGGCGAGTACGCGACCCGCAGCCCGCGGACACCCCCTGTCAGCGCCTGTGTGAAGGAGCCCGCGGGCGGCAGCGCCGACCAGTCGCGGACGTCGGGACCGGCGATGACGTCGAGCATCAGCGCCGCGTCGGCCGCGTCCCGGGTCATCGGCCCCACGTGGGACAGGGTGCCGAAGGGGCTCGCCGGATACAGCGGCACCCTGCCGTACGTCGGCTTCAGCCCGAAGATCCCGCAGAACGCGGCCGGGATCCGGATGCTGCCCCCGCCGTCCGTGCCCAGCGACAGCGGCCCCGCGCCGAGCGCCACCGCCGCCGCGCTGCCCCCGCTGGAGCCGCCGGCGGTGCGCGAGGTGTCGTACGGATTGCGCGTGACCCCGGTCAGCGGCGAGTCCGTGACCCCCTTCCAGCCGAACTCGGGCGTCGTCGTCTTGCCGAGGAACACCGCGCCCTGCTCCCGCAGCCGGGCCACCGAGGGCGCGTCCTCGTCGAAGACGCCCTGCTCGGACACGGTCCGCGAGCCGCGCAGCGTCGGGTGCCCGCGCATCAGCAGGAGGTCCTTCACGGTCACCGGCACCCCGTCCAGCAGCCCCGCCGGCTCCCCGCGCCGCCAGCGCTCCGCCGACTCCCGGGCCCGCGTCAGCGCCTCGTCCTCGGTGAACCGCACGAACGCGTTCACCGCCGGCTCGGCGCGCCGGGCCGCCGCCAGCGCCTGCTCGACCGCCTCCACGGGAGAGAACTCGCCCGTGCGGTAGCCGTCCAGGAGCCGGCGTGCGGTGAGGTCGGTGAGCTGCATGCACCCTCCATCGGGTCAGTGGCCGGGCACGTAGCCGCGCGTCTTGTCGACCACGTTCACCAGGGGTTTGCCCGCCGCCCAGCGCTCGTACAACTCTACGAACTGCCGACCGAGTTCATCCCGCCATCCGACCGTGTCCCCGCTCATGTGCGGGGACACGATCAGCCCCGGCAGCTCCCACAGCGGGCTGTCGGCGGGCAGCGGCTCGGTGGCGAACACGTCCAGCGCGGCGCCCGCGATCCAGCGCCGGGCCAGGGCGTGGGCGAGGGCGTCCTCGTCGACGAGCGGGCCGCGGCCCACGTTGACGAAGAACGCCGAGGGCTGCATCACCCCGAACCGGTGGGCGTCGAACATCCGGTACGTCTGCTCGGTCAGCGGCGCCGCCGCGATCACCCAGTCCGCGCGGGAGATCAGCCGGTCCAGGTCGGCCGGGCCGTACACGCCGGTTCGCGGCGCCCGCCCGACCAGCGCCGTCGTCATCCCGAGGGCTTTCAGCATCCGGACGATCGCCCGACCGATGGGACCCGTACCGACCACACAGGCACGGGTACCCGCCACGCGCCGGCTCTCCCGGTGCCGCCACTCGCGCGCCCGCTGCTGCTCCAGGGTGCGTGGCAGATCCTTGGCCACCGCCAGCACCAGCGCCGCCACGTACTCGGCGATCGGCTGGTCGAAGATCCCGCGCGCGTTGGTGACGACCGTGCCGGACGCGGCCAGCTCCGGGCACAGCAGATGGTCCACGCCCGCGCTCGCCGTGTGCACCCAGCGCGGCCGGGGCCCCGCTCCGGGCCATGCCTCGCGCACCGCGTGCGAGGTGAAGTCCCAGACCAGCAGCGCGTCCGCCGCCGGCAGCCGCTCGGCCAGGTGCGCGGCGTCCGTGTGCACGACGCGGGCGCGCCCGGTCAGCCGGCCCAGCCGGGGCGGCGGCTCGGCGTCCAGCACGAGCAGGGTGGGGACACTCGTCATACGGGACGGCTCCCGACGTCCGACATGTGCGGCTCCCGGCGTCCGTAGGGGGGTGACAGGGGGTGGCAGGGGGTGGCAGTGCGGCGGGGCTCCCACGGGCGCCCCGGGGGTGCTCCCGCGACCGCCTGAGATGCACGGATTGACCACGCTCGCACCCCAACCTACCGTCGTCAACACGGGCGTACTCGCGATCCGTTGTCCCCGCCTCCGAGCGTGAGGCCGGTACCGGCCATGGACGTCTCCTTTCTCGGCGGCCCGCGCCACCAGCGCGGTGTCGGGGTGGTGGCCCCCTTCGACTTCGCCCTCGACCGCGAGCTGTGGCGCTGGGTGCCGGACGAGGTCTCGCTGCACCTCACCCGCACCCCCTACGTCCCGGTCGAGGTCGGCCTCGACCTGGCGCGGCTGGTCAGCGAGCACCAGACGCTCGCCGGGGCGGTCCGCGCGCTGACCGCCGTGGATCCGGACGTGGTGGTCTACGCGTGCGCCTCCGGCAGCTTCGTCGGCGGGATCGCCGGGGAGCGGGCGATGCGCGCCGCGATGAGCCGGGCCGGCGCCCGGCCCTCCGTGACCACCTCGGGCGCCCTCCTGGAGGCCCTCACCGAGCTGGGCACCGAGCGGATCGCGCTGGTCACGCCGTACACGGTCTCCGTGACACGGGCGCTGGAGGAGTACCTCGGCCAGGCCGGGGTGCGGGTCACCGGCTGCGCCTTCATGGGGCTGACCCGGCGCATCTGGCAGGTGCCGTACCGGGAGGTCGTCGCCCTCGCCCGGCGGGTGGCACGGCCCGGCACCGCCGACGCGCACTTCCTCTCCTGCACCAATCTGCCGACGTACGACGTGCTCCCCCAGCTGGAGGCCGAGCTGCGGATGCCGGTGCTCTCGGCCAACCAGGTCACGATGTGGGCGGCGCTGCGGAGGCTGGGTACCCGGGCCGTGGGGCGGTATCAGGCACTGCTGGACGAGGCGGCGCGCGGACGCCCCGTACTGCCCGACCCGACGCAGGAAGGCTGGACATGACCGCACTCGGATTCCTCTACCCGGGCCACTCCGCCGAGGACGACTATCCGCGCATCGAGCAGCTTCTGGGCAGCGACATCCGGGTGGACCTGGTCCACACCGAGATCGGCGAGGACGCGCACCGGGTCGCGGCGCTGCGCGAGATGGGCTCGGCCGAGCGGCTCGGCGCGGGCATGGAGCGGCTGCGGCTCGCCGGTGCCGAGACGGTGGTGTGGGCGTGCACCAGCGGCGGCTTCGTGCACGGCTGGCAGGGCGCCCAGGACCAGGTGCGCACGCTGGCCCGGCTGGCCGGGATGCCGGCCTCCTCGACGTCCTTCGCCTTCGTGCACGCGGCCCGCGAGCTGGGGGTACGCCGGGTCGCCGTCGGCGCCACCTATCCCGAGGACGTCACCGCGCTGTTCGCGGAGTTCCTGCGGGCCGGGGGCCTGGAGGTGACCTCGGTGCGCTCCTCGGGGATTCTCACGGCCGCCGAGGCCGGCACCTGGGGCGAGGAGGACGTGCTGACGCTGGCGCGGGCCGCGGACGACGCCGGCGCGGAGGCGGTGCTGCTGCCGGACACCGCCCTGCACACGGTCGCGCACCTGGGCCTCCTGGAGAAGTCCCTGTCCAAGCCGGTCCTCACGGCGAACCAGGTCACGGTCTGGGAGGGGCTGCGGCTCGCCGACCGGCGGGTGAACGCGCCGGAGCTGGGGGCGTTGTTCACGCGGGAGCCGATCGTCCAGGTCTGAGGACCCGGACGGCGTCCGGGTCCGAGGACCGGAATAGGCGGGGGCCGTCTCCTGTTACGACACTCCGGCACAGCTCACGCCGGGAAAACAGGAGGCCCCACCGTGTCGGCAGACGAGGCAGGCAAGGCAGACCGCGCTGACGAGATCCGCGGTACGGCGCTCGGGAGCGCGCCCGTCCCCCTCTCCGTCCTGGACCTGGTCACCGTCGGCGCGGGCCGCACCGCCACCGACGCGCTGCGCACCAGCGTCGAGCTGTCCCGGCTCACGCAGGCCCGCGGCTTCCACCGGTACTGGGTCGCCGAGCACCACTCCATGCCGGGCGTCGCCTCCTCCTCGCCGGCCGTGATCCTCGCCCATCTCGCCGCCCACACCGACCGCATCCGGCTCGGCTCCGGGGGCGTCATGCTGCCCAACCACGCCCCGCTGGTGATCGCCGAGCAGTTCGGCACGCTGGAGGCGCTGGCACCGGGCCGGATCGACCTCGGCCTCGGCCGGGCCCCCGGCACCGACGGCGCCACGGCCGCCGCCCTGCGCCGCTCCGACACCCTGAACGAGGGCGCCGACGACTTCCCCGAGCAGCTCGCCGAGCTGATCCGCTTCCTGGACGACGACTTCCCCGACGGCCACCCCTACCGGCGTATCCACGCGATCCCCGGCCCGGTGCAGGGCAGCACCCCGGGCGGCGTCCAGTCCCCGCACCGCCCGCCCGTCTGGCTGCTCGGCTCCTCCGGCTTCAGCGCCCGGCTGGCCGGAATGCTCGGCCTGCCGTTCGCCTTCGCGCACCACTTCTCGGCGCAGAACACCGTCCCGGCGCTCGACCTGTACCGGGGGACCTTCCGCCCCTCCGCGGTGCTCGCCGAGCCGTACGCCCTCATCGGCGTCTCCGCGCTCGCCACCGACGACGAGCGCGAGGCCCGCCGCCAGACCCGGGCGATGGCCCTCAACATGCTCCGCCTGCGCACCGGCCGTCCCGGGCTCTTCCCCGACCCGGAGGAGGCCGAGAGGCAGGAACTCGGGGCGATGGAGGAGGAGTTCATCGCCTCCTGGTCGTCCAACGTGGTGCACGGCACCGCCGACGAGGTGCGCTCCGGCCTCGACGACCTCCAGAAGCGCACCGGCGCCGACGAGTTGATGATCACCACGCACGCCCATCGCGGTGAGGTGCGGGTGCGCTCGTACGAACTCATCGCGGACGCCTACGCGTTGCCGACGATCGCGTAGCCCGCGCGGCGAGGGCCGCGCGGTCCTCACGTGGTCGCGGTGTAGGCCCGCGCCCCCAGCAGCTCGGAGATGCGGTCCGGCGGCACCGGGCGGGAGTACAGCCAGCCCTGTCCGGTGTCGCAGCCGATCCGGCGCAGCCGGGTGGCCTGGGCCGAGGTCTCCACGCACTCGGCGGTGACGGTGAGGCCCAGCCGGTGGGCCAGCTGGATCATCGCCTCCACGATGACCTCGTCGGCGGGGTTGGGCGCGACCCCCTTGGGCGCCTCCTCGTACTGGAAGCCGCGGACGAAGGAACCGTCCAGCTTCAGCGTCGAGACCGGCAGCCGGCTGAGATAGGCGAGGTTGGAGTAGCCGGTGCCGAAGTCGTCGATGGCGATGCGCACCCCCATGTCGCTGAGGGCCTGGAGCGCCTGGAGCGGGCGGCCCGCCGAGCCCATCACCGCGGACTCGGTCAGCTCCAACTGGAGCAGATGCGGGGCCAGTCCGGTGTCCGCGAGGGTCTCCGCCACGTCGGCCACCAGGTCCGAGTCCCACACCTGGCGCACGGCCACGTTCACGCTGACGAAGATCGGCGGCTCGCCGGGGTGGTCCAGCTGCCAGCGGCGGGCCTGCCGGCAGGCGGTGACCAGCGCCCAGCGGCCGAGCTGCACGATCGAGCCGTCCTCCTCGGCCAGCCCGATGAACCGATTCGGCGTCAGCGTGCCGAACTGCGGGTGGTGCCAGCGCACCAGCGCCTCGACCCCGGACAGCCGGCCGTCCTCCATGCCCACCAACGGCTGGTACTCCAGGGCGAATTCGCCCCGCTCGATGGCGGGCCGCAGGGTGGAGGACAGCGCCTGGCGGGTCATCCGGTGCGCGTTGCGCTCGGGGTCGAACAGCGTCCAGCGGCCCTTGCCGTCGGCCTTCGCCCAGTAGAGCGTCGTGTCCGCCGCCTGCATCAGACCGGTCGCCGTGGTGCCCGCCGCATGGCGCTCCACGACGCCGATGGACGCCGTCAGCGACAGCCGCTGCCCGGCCAGGTCGTAGGGCTCCTGGAGGGCCGCGAGCGCGGACTCGGCGAGGTCGGCCAGCTGTTCGGTGCCGGTGGAGTCCTCCACCAGCAGCGCGAACTCGTCCCCGCCGAGCCGGGCCACCAGGGGAGTCGCGGCGCGGGCGTACCCGGCCTCGTCGGCGACCCTGGTCAGGCGCTCGGCCACGGCCGCCAGCAGCCGGTCGCCGACGCGGTGGCCGAGGGTGTCGTTGACCGCCTTGAACCCGTCGAGATCCAGGTAGCACAGCCCGATCCGGCCGGTGCCCCTGTGCTCGTACGACTCCGCCTCCAGCGCCGCCGACAGGCGCTCGAAGAACAGGGTGCGGTTGGGCAGCCGGGTCACCGGGTCGTGCATCTGCAAGTGCCTCAGCCGTGCCTGGAGTTCACGGCGGGCGCTGATGTCGGCGACGGACAGCAGCACGTTCGCCCCGCCGTCCGCCAGCGGGGCCACGGTGAGCTGCACCCACACCGAGTTCCCCTCGGGGTGCTTCAGCCGGCGGGTGCAGCGCAGCCGGGCCTGCCGCCCGCACAGCACCTCCCGGTAGGCGTGCCAGGAACGGGCGTCGGCGGTCAGGTCCACCAGATCGGCGGCGGCCCGGCCGGTGAGAGTGTCGCAGTCGGCGCCGATCAGCTCGCCGAAGGCGGGGTTCGCGCGCAGGACGAGTCCCTCGCGGTCCACGACGGCCATGGCGAGTGGCGCCGCCCCGAAGACACGGTCGTAGGTGATGTGATCACTGTCTGTGACGGCTGACCGGTCGAGGTCTGCCGCGGGCGTCGGCCCTTCGGACGTTCCGCTCACCGCTCGCTCCCGCAGTGCACTCGATCTCTGTCCGTGCCGGAAAGTGTGCCGATCATAGAGGCTGGCCCCGGGCCCTTCCAGCCACCGTCCAGTGTCCCGGACCGTACGGACTTTCTGACAGATCGTTTCTGCCCGCACCTGGACGGGTTATTGAGGCCGTCGACCAGTTGTGACGTTCCGTGAGTGAATCGGGGGCGCCGAGCGCCGTAGTGCGCCGGCGCCCAAATGGGGAGCGTTCACTCTCCTGGTGCAGACAAACAAGACATGGAGTGGCGAATCGCAGCAACCTGGGTGCGGGTCTGTCGAACCGCGTCCGGAGGTCATGTCCGTGCCCCTGCTGCGCAGCACCGCCGCCGTGTGCACCACGCTGTCGGCGCTGGCCGCGACCTCGATCATCACCGGCCCGTCGGTCGCCGAGCCCTTCTCCACCGCCCCCTGCGCCCTGCACCGCACCGATGCCCACCACTCCGAGGGGGCCGACTCCTGGGACTCCGGCTACGCCCGGCCCACCCGGGTGCTGGACGCGGTGATGGTCTTCCTGTCCTTCCCGGACGCCGTTCCTCGCACCACCCCGGCCGAACTGGTCGCCGACCACTTCCCCGAGACCAGCCGCTACTTCGAGCGGGCCTCCTACGGCAGATTCACCCTGCGCCCGCATCCGCTGGCCCACTGGCTGCGTATGCCCCGTCCCTCCACGGCGTACGCCGTACGGCGCGACTGGGCCGCCGAGGACCGGGCCGCGTACCTGAACGACGCTTTCAAGGTGGCCGACAAGGAGGTCGACTTCTCCCGCTACCCGGTGGTGTATCTCGTCGCCGACCCGGACGCGCCCGGCGTGGACTCCGACGCCACCAAGGTCGTCAACCTCGACACACCCCTCCATGTGGACGACACGGATGTGCGACGGGTCGTCACGGTGTTCGAGAAGCATCCGCCGGATCGGCTGGTTCTCGCCCATGAGACCGGCCATGTCTTCGATCTGCCCGACCTCTACCACCGGCCGGCCGACGGCAAGGGTGACTGGGACACGTACGTCGGCGACTGGGACCTGATGGGCAGCCAGTTCGGTCTCTCGCCCGACCTGTTCGCCTGGCACAAGTGGCGGCTCGGCTGGATGGACCCGCGCCAGGTGGTGTGCGTACGGGGCGCGGGCCCGACCCGCCTCACCCTGGAACCCCTCGCTGCCGGGCCCGGCATCCCGGTGCAGGGCGCAGGCGGGGCGCCCGCGTTCGGCCTCGGCGACGGGGTGAAGCTGGCCGTGGTGCGCACCGGTCCGGACAGCGCGCTGGCCTTCGAGGCCCGCACCGCCGCCGGCAACGACCGCGCCACCTGCCGCGAGGGCATCCTCGTCTACCGGGTGCACAGCGGCGCCGAGTCCGGCGGCGGTCCCATCGAGGTCGTCGACGCCCATCCGCGTACGGAGGCGTGCCCGGACGACTCGGTCTACCCGCCGCTCGCCGATGCGCCGGTCGCCCTGGGGGAGAGCTTCACCGTCCCCGGCGAGGGCGTGAAGATCGACGTGGAGGACCGGACGGCCTCGGGGGCGTGGACGGTGAAGATCACGCAGCGGGTCAGAGGGTGACGTCTCGGCCGACGGCCGCTGGGCCGACGGGCGGGGGTGCGGACGGCGGAGCCCCCACGGTGCGCGGCGAGGCCTCGCGAAAACAGCGATGGCGAGTCCGACCGCACTTTCTGCGGTCAGATCTCGCCATCGCTCTCGCGTGCGCCGCCAGGGACTCGAACCCCGGACCCGCTGATTAAGAGTCAGCTGCTCTAACCAACTGAGCTAGCGGCGCCTGCTGACGTCGTAGACCTTAGCATCCGGACTGGTGGGAGGAAAAATCGATATCCGCACTGCCGCCCGTGCCGCCCGCACCGCCGCCCACAGCAGCACCTCCGGGCCCGGTAACCAGGGGTGACGCGCGTCCGGGGCGACGAGCCAGCGGGGGTCGGCCGAGGAGTCGCCGTCCGGGGGCGGGACGGTCACCGCGTCTCCCGTGCCGTGGCAGAGCAGGGGCGGTACGGCCGCCGCGCGGTGCGTGCCCCACTCCTCCCAGGCCAGCAGCGAGGGCAGCCGATGGGCGGTGCCGGGGGCGCAGAACAGCAGCATCCGGCCACGGGACATCGCGACCGGGCCCGAGCCGGGGCCGTCGTCCCACAGCCGGTCCAGCATCCGGCGCCCGAAGACCGCCGGGGCGCTCACCACGTCGAAGACGGTGCCGCAGGGCAGGACGGCCGGGGCGGGCGCGTGCGGCGGGTACGCCCCGGCCGAGGCGAGCCAGGCGGCGCCGTCGGAGGTGACTCGGGTGACGTTCGGTGTACCGCTCATGCCGTCCAGATCTACCGGCGGTGAGCAACCGGTTCTCCACAGTTGCGGAAAACCGGGACAGGGGGAGGGGGAGGGGAGTATCTTGCCCGCCTGGCATATGCCAGGCGCGGGTCACGCGGGCCGCACGGGGCGGGTCACACGGGATCGGCGGTGGTCCGGCCCTCGCTGTTCCCGCGCATCAGATCCCGGCCGAACTCGACCATCTTCTTGGCATAGTCCTCCGTCCACTCCGCGCGCTCGGCGATGTCGGCGGCGGTCAGCCGGTCGAACCGGCGCGGGTCGGCGAGCTGGGCCGCGGCGATGGCCTGGAACTCCACGGCCCGGTCGGCTGCCGCGCGGAACGCCTGGGTCAGCTCCGTCGCCCGGGCCAGCAGCGCCCGCGGGTCGTCGATGGACTCCAGCTGGAAGAAGTGCTCGGGATCGGCGGCCGCTTCCGCGGGCTCGAAGATCAGGGGCGCGGGGCGTAGCCGCGGTTCGTTCCGACGCGGCGTGGGCTCCGCCATGTCTTCTCTCCTCCTCGTACGGCCTTCGTACGGTTCGCTGGGCACCGCCTGTCTGGTGGGCCACCGTCCATTGTCCCGCGTGGACGCAAGGGGCCGGCGAGGTGGCGGTGGGCTCGGTCAGGGCCGCCAGCTCACCCGGTGCTCGGCCAGGTGCGCCAGTACCGCGTGGTTCGCCTCCCAGCCGTCGGGAAACCTGACCAGCGTGCCCAGTTGGACCGGCTCCGTGGACGGGTAGTCGTCCAGCAGGTCGCCGACGCCGGCGCGGCAGACCACGACGCAGGCGTGGCGGTGCCGGGAGGCGAGGACGCACAGGCGGCCGGTCTCCAGGTGGAAGGCGGTGGCGTCGGGGCGGCCGGAGAGCGGGTGCAGGACGACCGTGACGTCGTACTCGCGGCCCTGGAGCCGGTTCGCCGTGTCGACCGTCACCTCCGCGATGCCCAGGTCGGCGAGTGCGGAGCGGACCGCTGCGGCCTGGTCGCGGTGAGCCGTGCCGACGGCGATCCGGGCGGCCGTGAGCGGGGTCGGGTCCGGTGAGCGCTCCGCCGAGACCGCGGCGCCGCCGCGGTCCAGCAGGCGCCGCACCACCGCCGCCACCGCCCGCACCGCCTCCGGGTCCGTGCGCGGCGTGTGCCGGGCGGGCAGCTCCAGCAGGCCCCAGCCGGAGGCGGCGGCCTCGTCGATCACCCGGTCGGGGGCCGAGCCGTCGGAGGGCACGGCGAAGGCGAGCCGGCGGTCGCCCGGCCCGGTGCCGCTGCGGAACGGGGTGTACGGGTAGAACGCGTCCGAGACCAGGGGTGCCGCGGACGCGGGCAGCCGCCACGAGACCGGCAGCCGGTGCTGCGGCAGACCCGGGTTGTGGGCGAGCAGCGTGGTGACGGCGGAGGCCGAGGGGTCGTACGACAGCCCCGCCCACTGCTCGCTGCCGACGATCGCGAACGGGTCCAGCTGGCCGGGGTCGCCCACGAACAGCGCCCGCTCGAACAGACCGGCGACGGCGAGCAGGGAGTCCGAGCGCATCTGGTACGCCTCGTCCACGATCGCGTGCCGCCAGGGCTCGTCCACCTTCACATGCGCCCACTTCGCGGCGGTGGACAGCACCACCGGCAGCCCGGCGAGGTCGGCCGCCTTCGCCGACGTACGCACGCCCGGCAGCCCGTCCAGCGCCGTGTCGTACGCGTCGGCGTCGCTGCTGTGCAGCCGGCCCACGGGCAGGTCGGGGTTCTTCTCGGCGAGCCGCAGCACGAGGTCGTCCACCTGGGCGTTGGTCTGCGCCACCACCATCAAGGGACGCCCCGCGTCCGCGAGTTCCAGCGCCGCCCGCACCACGAGCGTGGACTTGCCCGCGCCCGGCGGTGAGTCGACCACCACGCCCCGCTCGGTGCCGTGCAGCGTGTCGTGGAGGATCGCGTCGGTGGCGCGGGCGGCGGCGGCCCCGGGGTCCGCGTCGACGGTCGTCACAGCACGTCCTCCTCGGTGATCGGATCGGCGGCCTCCGCCACGGCCTCGCCGGGCGGCCCGCCGTGTGTCCACGGGGTCTCCTCCGGGGCGGGCAGCTTCGCCCCGCCGCGCTGCTCGTGCTCGAAGAGGGTGAAGCAGACCCGGTCGCCCTTTTCCGGCACCGAACCGGGCTCCGGCTCCCTGCCCCGGCCCATCTTGTCCAGGAGCCGCAGCACGACCGCGTCCGGGGCCGTCCGCTCGACGAACTCCGCCGACTGGGGGCGGCCCGCCAGCGAGCGGTACACCTTCGCGCGCTCCGCCAGGTGCGGCAGGTCCTCGGTGCGGACCGTCACCAGCGGGCGCGGGCTCGGCCGCCTGCCCTCGCCGTACGCCATGACGACCTCGGTCACCTCACCCGCGAACGCCTCACCGGCCAGCCGCCGCCCCGCCATCACCAGCGGATCGTCCAGCGCCTCCTGTGCCTCCAGGCGGGCCTGCTCACGCTCGCGCGTGGCCAGCTTGTTCGCCGCCGTCACCGCGTCGTCCCGGCGCGGCTGCGGGGGCTCCCCGGCCAGCACCCGGTCCCGGTGCCCGGTGAACGACCAGCGGTCCCGCGTCCAGCGCTCCTCGGCATGCCCGCCCTCCGGCAGCGCCCGCAGCAGGTCCAGGCCCCGCCACACCGCGTCCCAGGTGGGCCGGGCCTGGCCCTCGATCAGCTCGCGGATCTCCCGCTCGGCCCGGGTGAGCGCGGCCAGCCGGTCGTCGGCGTCCAGCGGGTCCTCGGCGGCGGCGAGGGCGGTGCGCGCGCGGTCGTACCGCTCGATCGCCGGGGCCAGCAGCTTGTTGTCGAACGCCGGGTCGGTGGCGGGCCCGGCCGGCGGGCACCGCAGCTGCCCGGCCGCGTCCCGGGCCAGCTCGGCCTCCCGCGCGGCCTCGGCGCCGCTCATGCCCTCCGGTGGATCGATCCACGCCAGCAGCGCGCCCAGGTGCTGGTCCTCAAGTCCCGACTGGCCGGTCGCCCAGTGCCGGGACAGCACATCGGTGAGGGCGAGCAGCAGTGCGGAGCCGGGGACCCGGGACCGCTCCCCGTAGTGGGTGAGCCAGCGGCCGAGCAGCGGCACCCGGGGCGGTGCCGGGTAGGGCGCCTCCGGGTCCTGCTCGGCGGTGCGGCGGAACCGCATGGAGCGCCCGAGCAGCCGGACGTACTCCAGCCCCGTGCGGCTCGGCACGATCAGCTGGGGCGCGTCCGTGCACAGCTCCACCTCGACCTTGATCCGCTTGCCGGTCTCCGGGTCGGTGTCGGTGCGCTCGGCGGCCTCCACGGAGCCGGCGTAGGAGTCGATGTACGGCAGGACCAGGTCGGCCAGCTCGGCGAGGAACGTGAAGCGCAGGTCGCGGTCGCGGGGCTGCGGCACGACCAGCAGCCGGGGCGCGTCCCGGTCGGTGCCGACCAGCGCGCCGAGCGGGGCACCGGCCTCGCCCGCGGTGGTGAGCGGCACGAACACCAGCGGACGGACGGAGAGATGCCGGTGCCGTACGGTCGCGGCGGCCTGCGCCCGCCCGCTGCCGACGGCCTCCAGGCGGGCGAGCGTGTCGATCAGCGACATACGGCCGCCACCTCCCGGTCCCGGGCCTCCCGGAGCGCCTCCGCGCGCAGGGCCGCCGCCCGGCGCAGCGCCGCGACCGCAGGATCGTCCGGGTCGCCCAGTTCGCCGTGGGCCGCCGCGAGGACGTCCTCGACCGTGGTCAGGCCGCCCAGTTCGGCGCGCAGCGGCCGGCCGAGGCGGGTGACCGCGTCGGCCGCACGGGCCCGCTCCCGGCAGTGGAAGGCCAGTTCGCAGGCGGACAGGCACTCGGGCGCGTACGCCGCCGGGACCGCGGCCACCGCGGCCGTCAGCTCCTCGGCGTCACGGTCGGGCGCGAAGCAGGTGCCCTCGGGCAGCGAGTCGGCGATCTCCTCGACGCGGGTGAGCCGGGCGAGCTGGCGCGCGGTGACCGCCCGCTGCTTGCGCACGTCGACGGCGGAACCGGCCGGCAGGTTCGAGAAGTCCTTGGGACACACCAGCAGCACCCGGTGGCGCACCCGTGGTGCGGGGTCGAGCCGGGCGGCGACGTCCTCCAGGGCGAGCACGTACACCGCCGCCTGCCGGGCGGCGGCGCCCACCTTCGCCGGGTCCGCCGAGCCGTCCAGCATCGGGAAGGACTTGATCTCCACCACGGACCAGTCGCCGTCCGGGTGCACCACCACAGCGTCCGGCTCCAGGAACGCGAGCGAGCCCGCCACGTCCAGGGCGAGCATCGGGTGGTCGAGCAGCGTCCAGCCGCCCGCGCGGGTGGCCTCCCGCAGCGCGAGGGCCGTACGCGCCGTACGGCCCTCGGGGCCCTGCGCGGTCAGGTCGGGCACCGCGGCCGCCCGCGGGGCCTCGGCGCCCGGGTCGAGGCGGGCGTGCGCGAGGCGCAGCAGCTCGGCGCCGCCGTCCGCCTTCACCTTCGCCTCGAACGCGTTGCCCCGGGTCAGCGCGAACTGCGACTGGCCGAAGCCGGAGGGCGCGCCGAGCGCGCTCGCCAGCCGGGCCTTGTCCACCCCGGCGCCGTCCAGGATCGCCCGTCTGCGGCACCCGGGGTTCGCGGCCAGCGCCGCGAGGGCGCGCGCGTCCAGGGCCTTCGCCGGTACGTCCGGGCCGCGCAGCTCAGCGAGCCGGTGCCGGAGCCCCGTCGCCCGCGTCCGTGGGGGAGGGGTCCGGCTCGGCTCCGGCGCCGGGCCGCGACCCGCGCTGCCGTGGAATTCGCTCACCCGCGGAAGTCTGGCATCCGCCACTGACAATCGGGGGACCCCCGGCCTTCGCGAGGGCCGGGAAGAGCCTGGCCCGGACCCGGTCGACGGTCCGCGTCACCCACGGCGCGAGCAGGTGGCCGACGCCCATCACGGCGATCCCGGCGAGCGCGTCCAGGAGGTAGTGGTTGGCGGTGCCCATGACGACCAGCGCGGTGCCCAGCGGATAGAGCACCCCCAGGACCTTGGTGAGCCGGTTGCCGCCGTACCACCAGAGCATCACCCCGCACCACAGCGCCCAGCCGACGTGCAGGCTCGGCATCGCCGCGTACTGGTTGGTCATTCCGCCCAGACCCCGCGGCGCGCTGGCGTCGCCGCCCCACCAGCCGTACGAGCTGTAGTGGGCCATGGTGTCCACGAAGCCGTGGCTCGCCGAGAGCAGCCGGGGCGGGCAGGTCGGCACCAGGGTGAAACCGATCAGTCCGATGAACGTGGACGTCATCAGCCAGGTGCGGGCCCGCCGGTACTGCTCGGCGCGGGCCCGGAACATCCAGACGAGGATCGCGGGCGTGACCAGGTAGTGCAGTGAGGCGTACCAGAAGTCCGCGGGTATCCCGAGCCAGGGTTCGCGGGTGAACAGGCGGTTGAGGGGGTGCTCGGCGTTCAGGTGGAGCAGCTTCTCGGCGCGCAGCAGGGTCAGTCCGTGCTCCACGGCGTCGTCCACGTCGCCGCGTACGAGGAGACGGCCGGCCGAGTAACAGCCGTAGACCAGCAGGAGCAGCGGCAGTTCGGTCCACCAGCGCAGCCGGGTGCGGGGCACCTCGGTGCCCGGTGTCTCGGTCTGCGCCATCCGATCGCCCTCCCCCTGTCCGCGGTACGTCCGCCCGGTGGGCGACCGTGCCACTTTACGGTGTCCGTTCGTGGCCCGTGCGGGTCCTTCGGAGCCGTCCGGTGCGGTCGGCTCCGGCCCACAAAGACGCCGGGACCGGGCGCGGGGTTGCCCCCGAAGGGGTGAGCGATGATGGAGGGACCGACTCCTGTTGTTCCTGTGGCGTCTTTTCGGCGTCCGCCCCCCGGAAAGGTCCCCCATGGCACCGCGCATCCTGCTGGCCCGGCACGGACAGACGGCCTGGTCGCTGTCCGGCAGACACACCGGCAGGACCGATGTGCCCCTCCTGGCGGAGGGCCGGCACGGCGCGAAGCTGCTCGGCGAACGCCTGCACCGGGCGCCGCTGGACGGGCTGCCCGGCGTGGCCGTGCGCACCAGTCCGCTGGCGCGGGCCTCGGAGACCTGCGCGCTGGCCGGGTTCGGGGAGCGGGCCGAGCCCTGGGACGCGCTGATGGAGTGGGACTACGGCGCGTACGAGGGCCTGACCCCGGCGGAGATCCAGGCCGTCCGCCCCGGCTGGCTCATCTGGCGCGACGGCGTCCCCGAAGGGGAGACGATCGCCGAGGTCACCGCCCGCGCGGACGAGGTGATCTCCTGGGCCCGCTCCGCCGACCGTGACGTCCTCCTCTTCGCCCACGGCCACATCCTGCGCTCCTTGGCCGCGCGTTGGCTGGGCTTCCCGCTGGACTTCGCCGCCCGCATCCGTCTCAACCCGACGTCGCTGTCGACCCTGGGCTGGGCGTACGGCGAACCGGCGCTGGAGAGCTGGAACGACGTCGGCCACCTGGCGGGCTGAGCCGCGGCCGGCCGGGGCGCCGACGGCGCCATGCGGCCGCCGGCCCCGTGGTGCGCCGGGGGCGCGGGGAACCAGGCGAGCCACCACGGACGCACCCGCGGCCCGGCGACGGCGGAACCCGCCCGCCCCCGCCGCCGGGCGGCTCCGCGCACGCGCTACGCCCCCGCCACCCTCGGATACGCCTTGTGCCGGTCGAGGAAGTCCGAAACGCCCGCGGCCCTCCGATGGGGCAGCAGGACCCGCGCCGTCCCCGCCAGCATCGTCTGGATACGGGACGACTGCACCTGGTCCAGCAGCGACAGCACCCGCACCCCCGCCTCCGCCGCCTCGTCGGGACGGCCGTCACGCGCGAGGTCGTCCGCGAGTTCCGCCGTGTAGAGGGCGAGGTTCCGCGTGAAGTGGGGGTCCTGAAGGTCCGCCGCCCGCCGGGCGTGGAGGGACGCCCGGCGCCAGTCGCCCAGCATGGACCAGCACTGGGCCTCCTGCCCCTCCAGCTCGGCCTCGCCGTAGAAGCTCATCCACTCGGGGTCCGCGTCGGAGCGCCCCCGCGCGAACAGGGCCTGCGCCCGCGCGAGCGCCCGCGCGCAGCCGGTGCCGTCGGCGAGTCCCGCCCAGCCCCCCGCCTCCCGCAGCGCGAGCAGGGAGTTCAGCCGGTCGGAGCCCAGGGGCCGGGCCGCCCGCTGCGCGGCCTGCGCGGCCCGTACCGCCTCCCGGGGCCGCCCGGCGTCCCGCGCCAGGAACGCGGTGTTGCAGAAGGCGTGCGCCTCCAGCGCCTCGTCCCCGGTCATCCGGGCCGTGGCCAGCGCCTCCGCGTAATGGGAGCGCGCGTCGTCGAAGCGCCCGGAGTCGTGGGCCAGCCAGCCCACGGAGATGGCGAGTTCACCCGCGCCCGCGTGCAGCCGCTCGACGGTGGTCTGCCGGGTCGCGCCGGCGTCCAGCAGCGCGTACGCCGCGCGCAGGGGAGCCGCAGCGCGCCGGTAGAGGCCGTCCGCGCCGTGCCGGTCGTCGAGCAGCCGGATCCGGCGGACCGCCTCCTCCAGGGCGGTCGCCTCCGTGCTCCCGGGCCTGCGCGGGCGCCGGGGCGCGGGCACGGTCGCCGGGGTGAGCCGCAGCGGGCCCAGCGCGGTGGCGGCCACGGTGGCGCCCCCGCCGGTCATGAATGCGCGACGCAGCACGTCGCTCTCCTCGTGGTTCGGGTGGTCGTACGGGTACGGCCCCTGGGGGTCGTACTCCTCGTGCGGGTCATACAGGTCATACGAGTTCTGCCGGTCCTGCGGCTCGAACGCCTCGCCCGTTCCCACGGCCACGGTCTCCTTCCCCGTGAGCGCCGAAGTGGCCGTGCGCGCCGCGCGGCCGCGGACGGACGAGCGGGGCGCGAAGCCGAGGTCGGTGAGTGACCGACCGGGGAACATGTGCAGGAACACCCGCTCGTAGGCGTAGTTGGGGCAGCGGATCTCACCCGCCTCGACGCGCCCGACGTAGCGCGCGTCACAGCTCACCCGCTCACCGATCTCCCGCGCGGCCCGCCGTACCAGCGCCGCGAACTCGGCCGGTGAGCGCCGGCCGCGCAGCCGCCGGAAGGCGAGATTCGGCCGGGGTGGCCGCTCGGGCTGTGACGAGGTCACGGTAGACGACGCCATGGCCGGGTCCTCTCGTGCGAACCGTCGAACCATGCCGGTGCCGGGGCGGGTTCGGGACGCGTGACCCGAGGGACGCCCTGGTTCCGGCGAGCAAGAACGTACCGGCTGTGAGGGGCCCGCCACGCTGGGTTTGGCCACAAAAGCGGATATCTCATCCGCGATCTGCCATGAAGTGCCATCCTTTGCGGCGCACTTGCGCCGTAGCCGTTGACGCGGCCGCGCGTTGGAACGGGTGGACCGCGACAGTGCTGTGTGGTGGAGGCGGGCATGCAGACCAGCAACGAACCGTGCACATCACCGCTGTCGCCCGCGTCGGGCGACACGGTGTGCGACCTGGTGACCGTACCGGCCCGGCAGGGTTTGGAGGCCGTCGACATCCTGCGGCGCGGCGCCGCGGACGCGGTCGGACCGGTGCTGCACGACGACGACCGCGACACCCTCGGCTTCCTGGTGCCCGCGGGCACCGCCGCCGGCTGGGACGTACCGGGGAGCACCTGCACGGAGACCAACGGGCGCGGACTGCGCCTCGCCCCCGAGCCCCCGGTCGCCGGCTCCGACTGGCTCCTGCCGCCCGGCGACGACGCCGGTCTCGCCACCGACCCGGCCGTCCTGCGCGAGGCCCTCGGCGAGGCGGCGCGGCTGATCGAGGCCGCCGACAACTGCCGCTGAAACGTTTACCGCGGAAACCTGGGAAAATGACCGGATGGGCAGATCCAGGAACCCGCGGCGCGCGGCGGCCGCCGTCAGCGCCGTCGAGGAGGCCGTCGACGGCGGACTCGCGCAGCTCCTCCCCGACCCGGACCGCGGCCGGGCCTGGACGCTGCTGATCGACGGGGCGCCCCAGTCGCACGTCGACCTGGACGACCCCGCGTACCTCTCCTTCGAGTACCAGCGCCGCCTCGGCCATGTCATCGACCTCGCCGCCCCGCCCGGCAAGCCCGTGCACGCCGTGCACCTCGGCGGCGGCGCCCTCACCCTCGCGCGGTACGTCGCCGCCACCCGGCCCCGGTCCACCCAGCAGGTCGTGGAGCGGGACGCGAGCCTGGTGCAACTGGTACGGCGCGAGCTGCCGTTGGACCCGAACGCCCGGATACGCGTGCGGTCGACGGACGCCCGTGCGGGACTCGGCAAGGTGCCCGACGGCTGGGCCGACCTCGTCATCGCCGATGTCTTCAGCGGCGCCCGCACCCCCGCGCACCTCACCTCCACCGAGTTCCTGGACGAGGTCCGGCGCGCCCTGAAGCCGTCCGGGGTCTACGCCGCCAATCTCGCCGACGGCCCGCCGCTCGCCCATCTGCGCGGCCAGATCGCGACCGCGGCCGCCCGGTTCGGGGAACTCGCCCTGGTCGCCGACGCGGCCGTGCTGCGCGGCAAGCGCTTCGGCAACGCGGTCCTGGTCGCCTCCGACCTGCCTCTGCCGCTGCCCGAGCTGACCCGCCGCGCCGCCTCCGACCCGCATCCGGCGCGGGTCGAACACGGCCGCGCGCTCACCGACTTCACCGGCGGGGCCCTGCCCGTCACGGACGCGGCGGCCGTGGACTCCCCGGCGCCGCCGCCCTCGGTGTTCCGCTGAGCCCCGGCGGCCCGCGTCAGTAGTCGCCGATCTCCACGTGCGGCGGACCGTCGTGCCAGGTGCAGAACACCGACACCCGGTCCGTGCCCCGGGTGAACTCCAAGGGGGACGGACCCGGTGAGCGGGGGGTGGTGCGCGCGGAGGACGGGGACGCGGACGCGCTCGGCGGGGCGGCCTTCGCGCGGGAGGGCCGGGGAGATCCGGAGGTCCGGGGCGCCGACGGGCGTGCGGCGGACGGCGCCCCCTGGGCCGTCGCGCCCACGACCGGCAGCGCGCGCGGCGGGTCGTACGCCGTCCTGGCCATCACCGTGTGCACGCCCCACCACGACAGTGTGACCGCGGCGCCCGTCGTGAGCAGCCACGCCAGTACGTGTACGAGTCCTCTGCGCATCACGCCCATCCTGCCCCACCGGTCACACAGGTCGGCACCGGTTGTCCACAGCCGGGGAGTTGTCCACAGGCCGGCACCGGGTGCTGGCGCATGGCGTACGGTGCGGCGCATGGCAAGTGTGCTGACCAAGGTCGACTTCGACGTGGAGGGCGGCGCGCTGCCGAACACGGCCGCCAACACGCGCCGCGCCCAGGCCATCGCCAAGCTCCAGGCCCAGCACCCCGGCCTGGACGTCTCCTTCACCCTCCCGGTGATGCCCGAGGGTCTCACCCAGGACAGCGTGAACCTGCTGTCGGACGCCAAGGCCGACGGCGTCAGGATCGGCACCGTCAACGTCATGGCGATGGACTACGGCTCCTCCTACAGCGGCGACATGGGCGGCTCTGCCGAGCAGGCCGCCACCGCCACCCAGGCCCAGGTCAAGAGCGTGCTCGGGCTGTCCGACACGGACGCCTGGAAGACCGTCGCCGTCACCCCGATGATCGGCGTCAACGACGTCTCCTCCGAGGTCTTCACGGTCGACGACGCCACCCGGCTGGCGGGCTTCGCCACGTCCAAGGGCCTCGGTGGACTGTCCATGTGGTCCGCCGCCCGCGACCAGCAGTGCCCCGGCGGCCCCAAGCCCTCCGCCGACCCCACGTGCAGCTCCGTCGCCCAGGACACGTACGCGTTCTCGAAGGCGTTCGCGGCCTTCGGCTGACGTGACGGGCACGTGAGGGGGGCGGGGCACCGCGGTGCCCCGCCCCCCTCACGTCACACGGCGTCCACCGGCGGCAGCTGCCCGGTCCGCGCCGCCCGCGCATACCAGTGGGCGCTCGACTTCGGGGTGCGCTCCAGCGACGAGTAGTCCACGTACACGGCGCCGAACCGCTTGCCGTAGCCGTACGCCCACTCGAAGTTGTCCATCAGGGACCACAGGTAGTAGCCGCGCACATCGGCCCCGTCGGCGATGGCGTGCCGCACCTCGGCGAGGTGGGCGCGCAGGTAGGCGATGCGCTCGGGGTCGTGCACCCGGCCGTCGGGGTCGGGCTTGTCGTCGTAGGCCGCGCCGTTCTCCGTCACGTACAGCGCGAGCCCCGGGGCCTTGCGGGAGTAGCGCATGATCAGCTCGTACAGGCCGGTCGGGTCGATGGTCCAGCCCATCTCGGTGCGGTCGCCCGGCGTCTGGTGGAACGCCACGTCGTCCGAGCCCGGCCACGGTGAGTGCGCGCTCGCGCCGTGCCCGTCCGCCCGAGGCCCCTTGGGCGCGTTCTCGGCCGAGGAGACCAGCGCCGGCGTGTAGTAGTTGAGGCCCAGCGCGTCCAAGGGCTGCCGGATGTCCGTCAGGTCCCCCTCGCGGACGAACGACCAGTCGGTGACCGACGAGGTGGCCTCCAGCAGGGTGGCCGGGTAGGCGCCCTTGAGGAGGGGGCCGTGGAAGACGCCGTTGGCGAGGTCGTCGATCCGCCGCGCCGCGTCCAGGTCCGCGGGGTTCTGCGACAGCGGCCGGATCACCTGGGAGTTGAGGCTGACGGCGATCGAGCGATGGGCGGGCAGCACCGAGCGCAGCGCCTGCGTGGCCAGCCCGTGCCCCAGGTTCAGATGGTGGGCCGCACGCAGCGCGGCCGACGGCTCGGTCCGGCCGGGCGCGTGCACCCCGGAGCCGTAGCCCAGGAAGGCGCTGCACCACGGCTCGTTGAGCGTGATCCACTGCTCCACACGGTCACCGAGCGCCTCGCCCACGAGCTGCGCGTACTCCGCGAAGCGCAGCGCGGTGTCCCGCTCCGGCCAGCCGCCCGCGTCCTCCAACTCCTGCGGCAGGTCCCAGTGGTAGAGGGTGACCGCCGGTTTGATCCCGTGGGACAGCAGCTCGTCGACCAGCCGGCGGTAGAAGTCCAGGCCCGCCTGCGCGGCGGGACCCCGGCCGGTGGGCCGCACTCGTGGCCAGGAGACCGAGAAGCGGTAGGCGTTCAGGCCGAGCCGCGCCATCAGCGCCACGTCGTCGCGGTAGCGGTGGTAGTGGTCGACAGCGGTGTCGCCGTGGTCGCCGCCGGCCGTCCTGCCGGGCTGGTGGCTGAAAGTGTCCCAGATCGAGGGGGTACGGCCGCCCTCCCGCACCGCGCCCTCGATCTGGTACGCGGACGTCGCCGACCCCCAGAGGAAGGCAGGCGGGAAGGACTCGGACATCGGTTCGGGCATGGAATCGCTCCCACGAGTTGAGTGCGACCATTATGCATGGGAGCGCTCCCATAGAGAACGGGTCATGCCCGCGAAGGCGTGCGGCGCACGGTTCCGCCGTGCTCAAGAGGCGTTTCGGGGGTCCCGCCCGGCCGCGTCGGCCGAACGGGCCTCAAGCCGACTCCCGCACCACCAGTTCCGTCGGCAGGACCACTTCCCGCCGACCCGTGCCGCGGTGGGCGATCTCGTCCAGGAGCAGGCTCGCCATGGCGCGTCCCATTTCCTCCAGCGGCTGGCGGACGCTGGTCAGCGGGGGATCGATGTGCCGGGCCACGATCGAGTCGTCGAAACCGACGAGGGCCACGTCCCGCGGCATCCGCCGGCCCGCGGCGCGCAGTTCCAGCACCGCGCCCGAGGCCATCACGTCGGAGGCGGCGAAGACGGCGTCGAGGCCGGGGCGCCGGCGCAGGAGTTCGCGCATGGCGGCGCGGCCGCCCTCCTCCGTGAAGTCGCCGGAGGCGACGAGTTCCTCGTCGACGGCGACGCCCGCGCGCTTCAGCGCCTCGCGGTAGCCGTCGAGCCGCTCCCGGGCCACGTCCATGTCCATCGGGCCCGTGATCGTGCCGATGACCAGGCGGCCGGCCGCCAGCAGATGCTCGACCGCGACCCGGGCGCCGCCCCGGTTGTCCGCGCGCACGTGTCCGAGCGGCTCGGCCTCGCGCCGCCGCCCGGCCAGCACGGTCGGCACGGCGAGCTCGTCCAGTCGGTCGGGCAGGGTGTCGTCGCTGTGGACGGCCATCATCAGCACTCCGTCCACCCGCTGCGCGGACAGATAGGCCGCCAGGCGCGCGTACTCGGTCTCGTCCCGCGCCAGCACCAGGAGCAACTGCATCCCGGCACCGGCGAGTCCGGCGGAGACGCCGCGGATGATCTCCGAGAAGTACGGCTCGGAGAAGAGCCGGGTCTCGGCGTCGGGCACGACCAGGGCCACCGAGTCGGTGCGCCGGGTGACCAGGGAGCGGGCGGCGCGGTTGGGGACGTAGCCGAGTTCGGCGATCGCCCGCTCGACCACCGCGCGCGACCGGGCGCTGACCTTGGGGGAGCCGTTGATCACCCGGGAGACCGTGCCGCGGCCGACCCCGGCCCGGGCGGCGACGGCGTTCAGAGTCGGGCGCCGGACGTCCGCGGTCCTGTGCGGCTGCGGCGGTTCGGCAGAGCTCATCGTTCACCTTCCGGCGCTTGGTGCGGGGCCGCTTCATTCTGACCCAGAAAAATCCGGCCACCGGCCCGGTCCCTCGCGAGCGGGCGTCGCCCCTGTCGCCGACCCCCCTGTGATCTGCGCGGATCGCAAGGACTGGGCGGCGCCGGAGGGCTTCTGACGCCCCGTCACGCGAAACATTCGCGTGACGCGCTGAACACGCTTGGGCAACAACGCCGTTTTCAAGTCTTGACACGTGGCCCGGCAGCAACGAGTCTTCCGGCATGCCGCGTGGGAGCGGTCCCACGGTTCACCGGGGTTCTCTCCCGTGTGGCCGGAAAACCACCGAAGGGCCTTCCCTCTGTACCCGTTGCCACGCCGTTGACCAGCACCTTTTCATCGCTTGCCGAGTGCTGTGGGCTGGCCGCTGCTCGAACCGAGAGGGCAGGTCCGGACCGTCGCACGTCGGCGGTCGGATTCCTGAGGTCCCGTTCCCCACTGGAACAAGGAGTAGTGGAATGCGTATCACCCGTACCGGCGGCCGCCGCGGCCGCAGAGCAGCGGCCGTGGCCACGACGGTCCTGGCGGCCTCGGCCCTGTTGCTGACCGGCTGCAGCAGCGACGGCGACTCGAACGCCGCGGACTCCAGCGGGAACATCACCCTCACCCTGTCCGACTACGGCCAGTTCGGCTACAAGGAAGCGGGCCTGTTCGCCCAGTACCACAAGCTGCACCCGAACATCACGGTCAAGGAAGAGACGACGGCCAACGAGCAGGACTACTACCCGAAGCTGCTTCAGCAGCTGAACTCGGGCAGCGGTCTCGGTGACATCACGGGCATCGAGGTCGGCCGTATCAAGGAGGTCGTCGACACCCAGGCGGGCAAGTTCGCCGACCTGAGCAAGTCGATCAACGTGAGCGACTGGTTGTCCTGGAAGGAGAAGCAGGCCACCGCGCAGGACGGCACGGTGATCGGCGCCGGCACCGACATCGGCCCGATGTCCCTGTGCTACCGCAAGGACCTGTTCCAGAAGGCGGGTCTGCCGGCCGACCGCGACGCGGTGGCGAAGGCGGTCTCGGGCGGCTGGGAGGACTACCTCAAGCTCGGCGAGCAGTACCAGAAGAACGCGCCCGCAGGCACCCACTTCATGGACTCCGCGAGCGCCATGTACAACGCGGTCGTCAGTTCGTCGGCGAAGCAGTACTACGACGCCGACGGCAAGCCGATCTACAAGGACAACCCGGCCGTCAAGCAGGGCTGGGACCTGGCCGCCGAGGCCGCGTCGAAGAAGCTCAGCGCGGGTCTGGCCCAGTTCCAGGTCCCGTGGCAGACGGCGCTGCGCAAGGGCAACGTGGCCACCGTGGTGTGCCCCGCCTGGATGGCCGCCCAGATCTCGACCTACTCCGGTGACTCCTTCAAGGGCAAGTGGGACATCTCCCACGCCCCCGGCACCACGGCGTCCGCCTGGGGCGGCTCCTTCCTGGCCGTGCCCAAGAGCGGCAAGCACGTCAAGGAGGCCATCGACCTCGTCAAGTGGCTGACCTCCGCCGAGCAGCAGGCCGCCGTGTTCAAGGCCGCCGGTGTGTTCCCGTCCAACACGGGCGCCTACCAGCTCGCCAGCGTGAAGGACGCCAAGCTCCCGTACTTCAGCGACGCCCCGATCGGCCAGATCTACGCGGACGAGGCCAAGTCCATCCCCGATGCCGTGCTCGGCGAGAAGGACGGCGTGATCAAGGACACGATCTCCACCCAGATCAACAACATGGAGCAGCGGGGCACCGCGCCCGACAAGGCCTGGAAGGACGCGACCGACACGATCGACAAGGCGATCGGCTGACGACCGCCGGGTGCGGGCGGCCCCGGCGGCCGCCCGCCCCGAGCCCCCGGGCGGAGCCCTGCGACGGCTCCGGCAGCGGGGCCGTCGAGCGGGGCGGGCCGGGCCCGGGTTCCTGAAGCACGGGACCCGGGCCGGCCCGGCCGCGCTTCACCGGACCACCACCCGACCGGCGACTCTCGCCAGGCCCGCCACGTCCGGCGGGAGCCACCGGACGGGCAGGCACCAGGCCGAAGGCCGGTGCCCGGCCGACCGGACGCGGTATCCGGTGGCCGGGACCGGCCCCACACGCACGTCAGGCCGCGGCGCGGGCCGCTCGGCACCGGCCCGTCCGTACGGGGGAGCCGCGGGACGGGCGCCCCGCCCCCGAACGCGACTCTCGCCCGCACCCGGCCCAAACCTTCAGGGAAGGACTCCCTCGTGGCAACGACAACCCCCGTACGGGGCGCCGGCACTCCGCCCGCCGGCGGCTCCGGCACCGCGCCGAACGGACGCGGCAGGTGGCGTACCCGGCTGTGGCGCCTCGACGACATCGCGTCGCCGTACGCCTACATCGCCCCCTTCTTCCTCGTCTTCGGCGCCTTCGGGCTCTACCCGCTCCTCTACACCGGCTGGATCGCCCTGCACCGGGTGGAGATGACGGGCCTGGACCAGTCCCAGTGGGTCGGCTTCGACAACTTCACCAAGATCCTCCAGGACTCGGAGTTCTGGACGGCCGTCTTCAACACCTTCGTCATCGGCGTCATATCCACCGTCCCGCAGCTGCTCGTCGCGCTCGGCCTGGCCCACCTGCTCAACTACAAGCTGCGCGCCAGCACGTTCTGGCGGACGGTCATCCTCACCCCGTACGCCACCTCGGTGGCCACCGCCGCCCTGGTCTTCGCCCTGGTCTTCCGGGCCGACGGCGGCGTCCTCAACTGGGTGCTGCACTTCTTCGGCGCGGGCAACACCGACTGGGGCAACGGGGAGTGGACCTCCAAGATCGCCATCTCGGTCATCGTGATCTGGCGCTGGACCGGCTACAACGCCCTGATCTACCTCGCAGCCATGCAGGCGGTGCCCAGCGACCTGTACGAGGCGGCCTCGATCGACGGGGCGTCGCGGTGGCAGCAGTTCCGCAAGGTGACGATCCCCTCGCTGCGGCCGACGATCCTGTTCACCATCGTCATCTCGACGATCGGCTCCATGCAACTGTTCGGTGAGCCGCTGCTGTTGCAGGGCGGCACGCTCGGCGCCGTCGGCGGCAGCGAGCACCAGTACGAGACGCTCAGCATCTACCTCTACAACTACGGCTGGAAGCTCGGCCATCTGGGTCCGGCCGCGGCCGTGGCCTGGGCGATGCTCGTCCTGCTGCTGCTCATCGCCCTGATCAACTGGATCGTCGGCCGGTTCGTGCGCAAGAGCGCGGCCTGACGGGAGCGATATCGATGACCACGACCAGTCCCACCAACACCGCCGTGCCGGACCTCGTCGCCCGCGCGGACACCGGCCGTCCGCGCTTCAGGATCGGCGCCGGCCAGCAACTCAAGGGCGGCCCGTTCACCTATATCGCGCTCGTCGTCGTCGGCGTGGGCTCGATCCTCCCGCTGTACTGGACGCTGGTGGCGGCCTCGCACGACCAGCAGCGCGTCCTGGACACCCCGCCGCCGCTGGTGCCGGGCGGCAGGCTCTGGAGCAACCTCCAGGCGGCCTGGGACCAGGCCCACCTGGGCAAGGCCATCGTCAACAGCGTCCTCGTGGCGGGTTCCATCACCGTCGCCACCCTGTTCTTCTGCACCCTCGCCGGCTATGCCTTCGCCAAGATGCGTTTCCGCGGCCGGGGTGTGCTGATGACGGCGGTCATCGCGACCCTGACCATCCCGCCGCAGCTCAGTGTGGTCCCGCTGTTCATGCTGATGTCCGACATCGGATGGGGCGGCAAACTGGAGTCGGTGATCTTCCCGACCCTGGTCGGCGCCTTCGGTGTCTTCTTCATGCGCCAGTACCTCCTGGAGGCGCTGCCCTACGAGCTGATCGAGGCGGCCAAGGTGGACGGGGCGAGCAACATCCGCATCGTCTGGAACGTCGTCCTGCCCGCGGCCAGGCCCGCGATGATGGTGCTCGGCATGCTCACCTTCGTGCAGGCGTGGAACGACTTCTTCTGGCCCTTCCTCGCGCTGAACCAGGAGAACCCCACCATCCAGGTCGCGCTCGGCCAGCTCAGCGCCTCCTACACGCCCGACCAGAGCATCGTCATGGCCGGGGCGCTGATCAGCACCCTGCCGCTGCTGGTGGTCTTCGTCATCTTCGGCAAGCAGATCGTCGGCGGGATCATGGCGGGCGCCGTCAAGGGCTGAGACCGCGGGCCCGTCTGCCGCGGCCCGTCCCGGCCCCCGTGCCCACCGCGCCCCCGCACCCCGTACGGCCCGTCCGGTACGACCCGCACCGTACGGCCCGCCCCGCACGCGGGCCGTACCGGGCCGGGCACCCACCGCCCCGCCCCGTCCGGCACCGCCGGACCGCCGTCCGTCCTCTTCTCACGCCACTTTGGGAGCGTTCTCACCATGACCGCCGTACGACCCGAGGCCAGCGCCCAGCACGCAGCGGGCACCTCCTTCCCGCCGGGCTTCGTCTGGGGCGCCGCCACCGCCGCCTACCAGGTGGAGGGTGCCGCCGCAGAGGACGGCCGCACCCCTTCCATCTGGGACACCTTCAGCCACACCCCCGGCAAGGTCCGCAACGGTGACAGCGGTGACATCGCCGCCGACCACTACCACCGGTACCGCGACGACGTCGCGCTGATGAAGGACCTCGGCCTCAAGGCGTACCGGTTCTCCGTCTCCTGGTCCCGGGTCCAGCCCACCGGCCGCGGGCCCGCCGTCGAGCGCGGCCTGGACTTCTACCGCAGGCTCACCGACGAGCTGCTCAAGGCGGGCATCACCCCGGTCGCCACCCTCTACCACTGGGACCTGCCCCAGGAGTTGGAGGACGTCGGCGGCTGGCCGCACCGCGACACCGCGCACCGTTTCGCCGAGTACGCCGACATCATGGCCCGCGCCCTCGGCGACCGGGTCGGCGTGTGGACCACGCTCAACGAGCCCTGGTGCAGCGCCTTCCTCGGCTACGGGTCCGGTGTGCACGCGCCCGGCCGCACCGACCCGTCCGCCACCCTGCGCGCCGCCCACCACCTCAACCTCGCGCACGGGCGGGCCGTCGGGGCACTGCGTTCGGTCCTGCCGACGTCCGCGCAGATCTCCCTCACCCTCAACCTGCACCAGGTGCGCCCGCTGACCGACAGCACGGCCGACGCCGAGGCCGCGCGCCGCATCGACGCGGTCGGCAACCGGATCTTCACCGGGCCCGTCCTGGACGGCGCCTACCCCGAGGACCTGCTCGCCGACACCGCGCACCTCGTCGACTGGGGCCGGCTGGTGCACGACGGCGACCTGGCGGAGATCTCCCGGCCCATCGACGTGCTCGGTGTCAACTACTACTCGCCGACCGTGGTCTCCCGGGCCGCCGACGGCTCCGGCACCACCAGGAACGACGGCCACGGCGCCAGCGACCACTCGCCGTGGACCGGCTGCAAGGACGTGGCCTTCCACCTCGCCAACGACGAGCTGACCGCGATGAACTGGGCCATCGACGCCGACGGGCTGCACACGCTGCTCACCGGTCTGGCGTCCGCGTACCCGCGGCTGCCGCTGATGGTCACCGAGAACGGCGCCGCCTTCGACGACTACATCTCCCCCGAGGGCCGGGTCGACGACCCGCAGCGGATCGCCTACCTGCACGGCCACCTGGACGCGGTCCGCCGCGCCATCGCCGACGGGGCGGACGTCCGCGGCTACTTCCTGTGGTCCCTGCTGGACAACTTCGAATGGTCCTACGGCTACTCCAAGCGTTTCGGCGCCGTCTACGTCGACTACTCCACCCAGCGCCGCATCCCCAAGGCGAGCGCCCACTGGTACAGCGAGGTGATCCGCGGCAACGCCCTGCCGGCCGCCCGGTGAGCGGGGCGCGGGAGTGACCGTCAGGTCCGGGGGGCGAGGCCACCGGCGGCCTCGCCCCGTCGCGTCCCGGGCGGCCCGAGGGGCGAGGGAACCGGCTCGGCGGGGTACGACGGCGCGCGGGGGCGGGGGGATACCTGCTGTTAGATTCCTGGCCTGACAGCTGCGAACGGAAGGCGGCGACCATGGCGGTCAACGACGGGCGGGGCCGGGGCGGACGGCGGCCCACCCTGGAGGAGGTCGCCGCTCGGGCCGGGGTCGGCCGGGGCACGGTCTCGCGCGTGATCAACGGCTCGCCCCGGGTCAGCGACGCGACCCGCGCCGCCGTGGAGGCGGCGGTCGCCGAACTGGGCTACGTCCCCAATACGGCGGCCCGCGCGCTGGCCGCCAACCGTACGGACGCCATCGCCCTCGTCGTCCCCGAGCCCGAGACCCGGTTCTTCACGGAGCCGTACTTCTCGGACATGCTGCGCGGGGTCGGCGCCCAACTGGCCGACACGCAGATGCAGTTGATCCTGACCTTCGCGGGCAGTGACCGCGAGCGGGAGCGGCTGGCGCACTACCTGGCGGCCCACCGGGTGGACGGCGTCCTCCTGGTCTCGGTGCACGCCGACGACCCGCTGCCCGACCTGCTGGCCGAGCTGGAGATCCCCGCGGTGGTCAGCGGACCGCGCTCGGACACGGAGCCGCTCCCCTCCGTGGACGCGGACAACTACGGCGGCGCCCGTGCGGCCGTGGAGCACCTCCTTTCCCGCGGCCGCACCCGCATCGCCCACATCACCGGCCGCCCGGACGTCTACGGCGCCCGGCGCCGCATCGACGGCTACCGCGACGCCCTGCGCGCCGCAGGCCACGAGGTGGACGAACTCCTCGTGGAAAGCGGCGACTTCACCGAGGAAGGCGGTCGCCGCGCGATGTCCGCCCTGCTCGCCCGCCGCCCGGACCTGGACGCGGTGTTCGCCGGTTCGGACGTCACCGCGGCCGGCGCCCGCCAGGTGCTGCGCGAGCAGGGCCGCCGCATCCCCGAGGACGTCTCGCTCGTCGGCTACGACGACTCCGTCATCGCCCGCCACATGGACCCGCCCCTCACCAGCGTCCGCCAGCCCATCGAGCAGATGGGCCGCGCCATGATCGACCTTCTCCTGACGGAAATCTCCGACCGCCGCCCCGCGGGCCCGGGGCGGGGGGAACGGCGGCACGCGGTGCTGCCCACGGAGCTGGTGGTGCGGGCGTCGTCGTAGCGCCGTGTGGGCCGCGGTCGCGGCCCGCGCGGGGCCCGTCCGTCCCGCCGCCCCGGCGACGGCGCGCGCGGATGACGAAGAAGCCCCTGATCGGCGTCTCCGCTGATCAGGGGCTTCCCTGGTGGGGTGAGTGACGGGACTCGAACCCGCGGCATCCTGGACCACAACCAGGTGCTCTACCAGCTGAGCTACACCCACCATGACCGGTGCTTGGAAACTTGTCGCTTCCCCGACCGGCCGAGAAGAAGTCTACAGGGTCCGAGGGGGTGCTCGCGCACACGTTTTCGCGAGGCCCCCCGAGCGGACCCTGACCGGCCTACTTCGCCGCGGGCAGCACGTGCTTCGCCGCGATCGTCCGGGCCGTCTCCGAGTCCGGGCCCGGCTGCGGGACGAAGACGGCCTCGCGGTAGTAGCGCAGCTCGGCGATGGACTCGCGGATGTCGGCGAGGGCCCGGTGGTTGCCGTTCTTCTCCGGGCTGTTGAAGTACGCCCGCGGGTACCAGCGGCGGGCCAGCTCCTTGACCGAGGAGACGTCCACGATCCGGTAGTGCAGCCAGTCCTCCAGCGTCGGCATGTCCCGTAGCAGGAAGCCCCGGTCGGTGCCCACGGAGTTCCCGCACAGCGGGGCCTTGCCGGGCTCCTTCACGTGCTCCTTCACATACGCCAGGACCTGCTCCTCGGCGTCCTTGAGCGTCGTGCCGTTCGGGAGCTCGGCGAGCAGCCCGGACGCGGTGTGCATCTGACGGACCACCTCCGGCATCGTCTCCAGCGCCCGCTCCGGCGGGCGGATGACGATGTCCACCCCCTCGCCGAGTACGTTCAGCTCGGAGTCGGTGACGAGGGCGGCCACCTCGATGAGAGCGTCGTCGGACAGCGAGAGGCCGGTCATCTCGCAGTCGATCCACACCATGCGATCGTTCATGCGACCACCCTAAGGCGGACCTCCCCTTTTGGATGCCCCGCGTCGGCCGGGAAGTGAGCGGAGACATCGGCGGACAGGGGAAGGGGTGCGGAGCCCGGCCCCGCACCCCTTCTCTTTCGTCCCCTTCGCCGCTTCCCGGTCAGCTCCCGGCGCGCGGCCCCGGAAGCAGCGTCACCGCCCCGGCGCCCGCCGTGCGCCTGCTCTGCATCGGCACTCCGCTGTCCCGCTCCGCGTGCAGCACCGACGGCATGGTGCCCATCGGGCCCGGACCCGGCAGCCCCGCGGGCGGCAGCGGCTGCCCGGAGGGCGGTTGCGGCGCGGTCTCCGCCTCACCCGGCTTCTCGGCCCCCGGCCGGCGGGCCCGGTACGCGGCCCGGTACGCGGCGGGGGAGGAGCCGAGCTGGCGGCGGAAGTGCCCGCGCAGCGCGACCGGCGAGCGGAACCCGCACCGGCCGGCCACCTCGTCCACCGAGTAGTCCGACGTCTCCAGCAGCCGCTGCGCCTGGAGCACCCGCTGGGTGATCAGCCACTGCAGCGGCGCGCTCCCGGTGAGCGAACGGAACCTGCGGTCGAACGTACGGCGGCTCATGTACGCCCGCGCCGCCAGCGTCTCCACGTCGAACTGTTCGTGGAGGTGCTCCAGCGCCCAGGCGACGACCTCGGCGAGCGGGTCGGCGCCGATCTCCTCGGGTAAAGACCGGTCGAGGTAGCGCTCCTGACCGCCCGAGCGGCGCGGCGGGACGACCAGGCGGCGGGCCAGCGCGCCGGCCGCCTCGTTGCCGTGGTCCGTCCGCACGATGTGCAGACAGAGATCGATTCCGGCCGCCGTACCCGCGGAGGTGAGCACGTCGCCGTCGTCGACGAACAGCTCCCGCGGGTCGACGTGCACCGACGGATAGCGCTTGGCCAGCGTCGGCGCGTACATCCAGTGGGTGGTCGCCGGGCGGCCGTCGAGCAGTCCGGCGGCCGCGAGCACGAACGCGCCGGTGCACAGCCCGACGATGCGGGCGCCCTCCTCGTGTGCCCGGCGCAGCGCGTCGAGCGCTTCTTCGGGCGGCGGCGCGGTGATCGAGCGCCAGGCCGGTACGACGACCGTACCGGCGCGGGAGATCGCCTCCAGCCCGTGTGGGGCGCTGAGTTCGAGACCC
Source organism: Streptomyces sp. NPDC001056 (assembly GCF_053598955.1). NCBI lineage: Bacteria > Bacillati > Actinomycetota > Actinomycetes > Kitasatosporales > Streptomycetaceae > Streptomyces > Streptomyces sp. NPDC001056. Next base: position 43,582 of record NZ_JBSFLI010000025.1, read on the forward strand.
CCCGTGGTCCGCAGCGGACCCTCCTCGCCGCCGCACACCAGCAGTCGGTAGCGCGGCACTCCGGCGTCCTGGCGGTCGATGCCGAACACCGACAGCGGTATGGAACTCTCGAAGATGGGGCCGCCGCTGAACAGCAGCACCGCGACGATCTCCTTGCGGCGGCGTCCGGACAGTTTCCGGACAGCGGCTTCCGGCGCGGCAGTGGAGTCGTGGCTCATACTGCTAAGCCCCCCTCGGTGGTCGCGGCTCCTCGGTTGTGTCGCTCCTGCACGTTTCCCCTCGGTCCTGCACGAGTCCCCCGCCGTAAAGACAGTCAAGATCGAATCTACTGGGTCCCGCGGACGCACGGTGACCAGTTCCAAATGCGGCACATTGTCGACATGACAACTTGGCGTGAAGCATTCGATCACGAAGGGTTGCACTCGCGGGCCGTGCAGGGAAGTGCGCCTCGGAGCAGTGGCCAAACCGCGTAGGGTGCACAGCGCTCCGCAGACCCTTTCCGTGCAGGTGGAACGGGGGTTGAGGGGTGGTCCGGACCACCCTGGGGCGATATCCAGAAGTTGGCTGAAAAGAAGCGCTTGGAAGCGTGGAAACCGGTCAGTCGACCGGTGTCTTCTCCCGGGTGTGACGTCCGCCTCTTTGCACGCCGCAACGCCCGGCACCCCGGCCGTTCCCCGGACCCGTGCCCCGCCCCGTGCCCCGCGCCCCGCCGCGCCGCGCACCGCGCCCGCGGCTCCGGCGCGCGCCCCGCCGCGCCGCGCGCTCCGACCGGCGCAGCAGAAGCCGGCAGACGGCGGTGACGGCGGCCAGTCCCAGCGCGGTGCCCGTGGCGCCGGCGAGCGAGGTGCCGTACCAGACCAGGACCACGGGGACGAGGACGCAGCTGAAGGCCGCCCAGCGGATCAGCTCGCCCGTGCTGTCCTGAGCGCCGGGCTCCTCGTGGCTGGACCGGGGTCCGGGCATCTCGTACTCCCTGTGGCGAGCTGTGTCGGCCTGTGGCTCCGTGTGGCTCCCTGTGGCGGTGGCTCACCCCGTTCAACGCCCGTCCGACCGGTCGGTCACCGACCGTGCGTCCGCGAATCCCGTGCAAAGCGCCTGTACGTGACAACGGGCATTGCGTAACGGGCGCCGCTCGTGCATGCTCCGGGGAACCCCTACGGATGTCGGGGGGCCGCTTACGGAGCGTGCAAGGCAACTGGGCTCGGGAGGCGTGCCGCCGTACCCTTGGGGGTATGGGGTGGGGAAGATGAATCCCGGACACAGCTCCGCTGCACACTGTCGTCCCGTCCCATAAAGGATCACAACGCCGAGACAGCCATGGCCGGTCACGAATTCTTCGAACCCGCGGACCGCAAGCGGCCGGTCGCCGACCCCACGGCGGCCGATCCCCTGGCGGCGGAAGAGTCATGTCATTCCTGCGACCCCGCCTTCCGGCACGGAGTCGTCGTCGGCTTCGACGGCTCCACCTCCAGTGAGCGCGCCCTCGCGTACGCGATAGGCATGGCGCACCGTTCCCACTCCGGGCTGATCATCGTGCATGTCGCCAACCGGCTGCCCACCACGGTGTGGGCGGGCTGCGAGCCGCCGGTCTTCGTGGACGTGCCGGACCACCGCACGGAGGTGCTCGGCCTCGAACTCGCCTGCGCGGACTATCTGTCCGAGGTGCCCTGGATCCTCGTCGAGCGGGGCGGGGACATCTGCCACGAACTCGAAGAGGTGGGGCGGGAGTACGAGGCGGACGCGATCGTCGTCGGCTCCACGCACGGGATCGTGGGCCGCATCTTCGGCTCCGTCGCGGGGCGGCTCGCGCGGCGGGCGCGGCGGCCGGTCATCGTGATCCCCTGAGACGGCAGAACCCCCGTGCGCCGCGCACGGGGGTTCGTCCGGACGTCCGGTCTCCTACTCGACCGTCACCGACTTGGCGAGGTTCCTCGGCTTGTCGATGTCCCGGCCCAGCGCCTGCGCCGTGTGGTAGGCGAGGAGCTGGAGCGGGATGCCCATCAGGATCGGGTCCAGTTCGTCCTCGTTCTTCGGGACGACGATGGTCTGGTCGGCCTTCTCCTGGTGCTGGTGGGCCACGGCGAGGATCTTGCCCTCGCGGGCCTTGATCTCCTCCAGGGCCGCGCGGTTCTTCTCCAGCAGGTCGTCGTCGGGGACGATCGCGACCGTCGGCAGGGCCGGCTCGATCAGGGCCAGCGGGCCGTGCTTCAGCTCGGAGGCGGGGTAGGCCTCGGCGTGGATGTACGAGACCTCCTTGAGCTTGAGGGAGGCCTCGCGGGCGACCGGGTAGCCCCGGACGCGGCCGATGAAGAGCATCGAGCGGGCGTCGGCGTACAGCTCGGCCAGCTCCTTGATCTGCTCCTCCTGCTTGAGGATCTCGGTGATCTGGTCGGGCAGCCTGCGCAGGCCCTCGATGATCCGCTTGCCGTCGCGCACCGAGAGGTCACGCGTGCGGCCCAGGTGCAGCGCGAGGAGCGCGAAGGCGACCGTGGTGTTGGTGAAGCACTTGGTCGAGACGACGCAGACCTCGGGGCCGGCGTGGACGTAGATCCCGGCGTCCGCCTCACGGGCGATCGCCGAACCCACCACGTTGACGACGCCGAAGACCCGCGCGCCCTTGCGCTTCAGCTCCTGCACGGCGGCGAGGACGTCGTACGTCTCACCGGACTGGGAGACCGCGACGTACAGCGTGTCGGGGTCCACGACCGCGTTGCGGTAGCGGAACTCGGAGGCCGGTTCGGCGTCCGCGGGGATGCGGGCCAGCTCCTCGATCATCTGGGCGCCGATCATGCCCGCGTGGTACGAGGTGCCGCAGCCGAGGATCTTCACGCGGCGGATCTGCCGCGCCTCGCGGGCGTCCAGGTTGAGCCCGCCGAGGTGAACGGTGGAGAACCGGTCGTCGATCCGGCCGCGCAGCACCCGGTCGACCGCGTCGGCCTGCTCGAAGATCTCCTTGTGCATGTAGGTGTCGTGGCCGCCCATGTCGTACGACTCGGCCTCCCACTCCACCGTGGTGGGCTCGGCGGTGGTGCGCGTGCCCTCGGTGGTGTAGGTGCGGAAGTCGTCGGCCTTGAGGGTGGCCATCTCGCCGTCGTCCAGCGTCACTATCTGGCGCGTGTGCATGACGAGGGCGGCGATGTCCGAGGCGACGAACATCTCCTTCTCGCCGATGCCGAGGACGACCGGGGAGCCGTTGCGGGCCACCACGATCCGGTCCGGGAAGTCGGCGTGCAGCACGGCGATGCCGTACGTGCCCTCGATCAGCCGGACCGCCTGGCGGACCTTGTCCTCCAGCTTCTCGGCGGTCGAGCGGGCGATGAGGTGGGTGAGGACCTCGGTGTCGGTCTCGGAGAGGAACTCGACGCCGTCCGCCTCCAGCTTGCGGCGCAGGTCGGCCGCGTTGTCGATGATGCCGTTGTGGACGACGGCGACCTTGTTGTCGGCCGACATGTGCGGGTGGGCGTTCACGTCGGAGGGGGCGCCGTGGGTGGCCCAGCGGGTGTGGGCGATGCCGGTGGTGCCCTTGAAGCGCGCCGGGACCTTCGCCTCCAGGTCGCGCACCCGGCCCTTGGCCTTGACCATCTTCAGGCCGGGCGCCTTCGGGGAGGTGATCACGACGCCCGCGGAGTCGTACCCGCGGTACTCCAGCCGCTGCAGGCCCTCCAGGAGGAGGGGAGCCACGTCACGCTTCCCGATGTAACCGACAATTCCGCACATATACAGGTATTCCTAGCCGTAGACGATGCGGCGCAGCTGCCTGAGCGTCAGCTCGGGCGGTGCCACCGCTCGATATCTGAGGTCCGCCCCGATCCGTTCGAAGATCTCCGCGTTCACCAGGCCCTGGGCCTGGAGCTCGCGGTGGCGGCGACGGACGAAATCCTCCGTCGACTCGTCGAAATAGGCGAGCACGTCCTGGATCACCCGCAGCGCCTCGCCCCGGCCGAGGGGCGTGGACCGCGTCAGATGATCTACGAGTTCGTCGTGCACCCGTAGATCCTCGGGTACCGGCGCCGGTTTCGCAAGAATCCTGCCCGATATCGGGCAGTGCCGGGGTGGGTGGCGCGGTGAACTCGCGTTCGCGGCTGTGTTCTTCGTCACTTCAGCGCTCGCGGCCGGCCCAGGACCGCCCACGGGTGCCTGCTCCGGCGCGGGCGTCCCCCGCGGCACGGGCGGGCCGTCCGCCCGCGGCCCCGCCGGATGCGGCAGCCGCGCCCGGCAGCCGTCGGCGTCCCTGTCCTTCGTGCGGGGCAGGTGGTCGGGGCTGTCGGCGCGCCCAACGGCACGAGGAGTCACCCTCGTTTCCGGCGTAGCGGCCCGACGCCCTTGTCCCGGCCCGGCGTGAGCCGCGGGGCGTCACCGTCGAGGACCCAAGTGTCGCCCTTCCGGAGGATTTCCGCCAGAGCGGGATTGTTTCACCGGATCTGCGGGAGAGTGGTCTCGACCAGACCCGAAGGGAGCGCATGTGAGACGGAATCGCCGTACGACTCCCCGCACCGCCCGCGTCCTTGGTTCGCTGCTGCTCGTCGCGGCGGCCGGCGCCTTCACCATCGGCGCCGCCCCCGCCCCGCCCAGGACCGCCACCGTCCCCCTGGACCGGGTGGTCCCGGCCCCCGCCTCCGTCACCCCGGGCGGAGCGTCGTACCGCATCACCCGCGCCACCGCCGTCCGCGTCGACGGCTCGGCCGAGGTCCGCCGCGTCGGCGCCTACCTCGCCGGCATCCTGCGGCCCTCCACCGGCTACCCGCTGCCGCTCACCGACCGTGGCAGCGGCGGCATCCGCCTCCACCTGGAGAAGGGCGACCACGGCGCCGAGGGCTACCGGCTGCGCAGCGCCCCCTCCGGCGTCACGCTCACCGCGAGCACCCCCGCGGGGCTCTTCCACGGTGTGCAGACGCTGCGTCAGCTGCTCCCGGCCGCCGTCGAGAAGAAGACGGTCCAGCACCAGGGCTGGGAGATCGCCGGCGGCACCATCGAGGACCACCCCCGCTACGCCTACCGCGGCGCCATGCTGGACGTCTCCCGGCACTTCTTCACCGTCGCCCAGGTCGAGCGGTACATCGACCAGCTCGCCCTCTACAAGGTCAACGAACTGCATCTGCACCTCAGTGACGACCAGGGCTGGCGCATCGCCATCACGTCCTGGCCCCGCCTGGCCGATTACGGCGGCGCCACCGAGGTCGGCGGCGGCAAGGGCGGCTCCTACACCCAGGCCGACTACCGGCGGATCGTCTCCTACGCGGCCTCCCGCTATGTGGAGGTCGTGCCCGAGATCGACATGCCCGGCCACACGAACGCGGCCCTCGCCTCCTACGCCCGGCTCAACTGCGACGGCGTGGCACCCCCGCGCTACACCGGTACCGAGGTCGGCTTCAGCTCGCTGTGCGTCTCCAAGGACGTCACGTACACCTTCGTGAACGACGTCGTCAGGGAGCTGGCCGCGCTCACGCCGGGCCGCTACCTGCACATCGGCGGCGACGAGGCGCACTCCACCAGCCACGCCGACTACGTGACCTTCATGGACCGCGTGCAGCCGATCGTCGCCAGGTACGGCAAGACGGTCATCGGCTGGCACCAGCTCACCGGAGCCCACCCGGCCGAGGGCGCGCTCGCCCAGTACTGGGGCCTGGACGGCACCGGTGCCGCCGAGAAGGACCAGGTCGTGCGGGCCGCACGCGCGGGCACGGGGCTGATCCTGTCCCCGGCCGACCGGGTCTACCTCGACATGAAGTACACCAAGGACACCCGGCTCGGGCTGACCTGGGCGGGCCTGGTCGAGGTGCGGCGGTCCTACGACTGGGACCCGGGCGCCTATCTGCCGGGGGCGCCCGCGTCGGCGATCAAGGGGGTGGAGGCGCCCCTGTGGTCGGAGACGCTGAAGACCTCCGCCGACATCGAGTACATGGCCTTCCCGCGGCTGCCGGGCGCGGCCGAGCTGGGCTGGTCGCCGGCGGCCACCCACGACTGGAACCGCTACAGGGTACGGCTGGCCGCGCAGGGCCCGCGGTGGGACGCCCTCGGGATCGGGTACTACCGGTCGCCGCAGGTGCCGTGGCCCCACGGCTGACAGGGAGGTGGACCGGCGCCCCGGAGGACCGTACTCCGGGGCGCCGGTCCGTCAGTGTCCGGCCAGCGGATTGCGCAGCGTGCCCACCAGCTGGAGCGCCCCGGACGGGTCCGCGAGGTCCACCATCTGCCGGTTGTCGCGCAGCTGGAGCCGGTTGAGGCAGGACAGCGCGAACTCGGGCGCGAAGAGGTCGTACCGCCGGAACCGGTCGGCGAGCCGGGGGTTCGCCTCCTGGTACTCCCGGCTGATCTCCGCGACCGTCCGCCAGAACCCGTCCTCCGCGAGGATGCCTTCGGCGGCCAGGTTCGCGGCGAGGAAGCGGAAGAAGCAGTCGAAGACGTCGGTGAAGATCGACAGCAGCTTCCTGTCCTCGGGGACCTCGGCGCGGACCCGGGCCACCTCCGGCGGCAGCACGGTGTCCGGGTCCATCACCACGATCTCCTCGGCGATGTCCTTGTACACGGCCCGCCGCACCACCGCGTCCCGCAGCACCAGGACGGTGTTCTCGCCGTGCGGCATGAACGCCAGGCCGTAGGCGTAGAAGCTGTGCAGCAGCGGGACGTAGTACGCCCGCAGGTACCGCCGCAGCCACTCGGCGGGCCCGAGCCCCGAGCGCTCGATCAGGGCGCCCGCGAAGGACGCGCCGTCGTGGTCGACGTGCAGCAGGGAGGCCATGGTGGCGAGCGACTCGCCGTCCGCCAGGGAGGGCACCGGGCTCTCCCGCCACAGCGCGGCCAGCATCCTGCGGTAGGGGGAGGAGCGGTCGGTGGCCCGCTCGTACTCCAGGTGCCGGTAGCCGACGGCCGCCCGCTCGCGGATGATCGTCAGGCCGGTCCCCTTCAGCACCGGGTCGTCGTCGACGAGTCGGGCGAGCCAGTCGTTGATGGCCGGGGTGGCCTCCATGTAGGCGGCCGAGAGTCCGCGCATGAAGCCCATGTTGAGGACGGACAGGGCCGTCTTCACATAGTGCTTGTGCGGGGCGCTGGTGTTGAAGAGGGTCCGGACGGACTGCTGGGCGAGGTACTCGTCGTCGCCCTCGCCGAGCGGGACCAGGTGGCGCCGGGCCACTTCCGCGGCGAAGGTGACGGACAGCTTGTTCCACCACTGCCAGGGGTGGACCGGGATGAGGAGGTAGTCGGCCGGGTCGAGTCCCTGCGCGGTCAGTGTCCGCCCGAACCGCTCGACGGTCCGCTCGCCCAACTCGGCCCGGACGAAGCCCTCGTACTCGATCCCCGCGCCCGCCGTGAACGCGGCCCGCGACCGGTGCGCGGCCAGCCACACCAGGCGGACGGGGTGCGCGGTCTCCGGGGCGTACGACAGGTACTCGTGGATCCCGAACCCGAGCCGCCCGTTGTTCGCGACGAAGCAGGGATGGCCCTCGGTCATTCCGGTCTCGATCGCCTGGAAGCCGCTCGACGCCAGCTCGGCGGAGGTGACCCGGTGTCTGGCGAGCTTGTAGCAGGTGCCGGAGAGGGTGGCGGAGATCTCCTCCAGGTAGACCGGCAGGACGGCATCGCCGAGCCCCAGCGACTCCCTCAGGTCGATGACGAAGTCCAGTGCGGCGAGCGGGAGTTCGCGCCCCTCGCGCTCCCGGGTGAGGGAGCCGGCGTCGACCTGCCAGTGGTCGAGGGCGCGGCGCACGGCGGTGAACCGGTAGGCGGTGCGACCGTCGTCGCTGCGGACGACGTACCCCTCGCCGTCCTCTTCGGGCGTGATCAGACGCTCGTGCGCGAACTCCGCGAGCGCCTTGCGGATCAGCAGCCGATTGGCCTGCGCCCAGCGCTCGGGGGAGAGGTGGGCGACGGACTCGGCGGGCGTCACGCGGCCACCGCCTTCGTGAACCGCTCCCGCGTGCAGAAGCTCAGCAGGGCGGATTTCTCGGGCTTGCGTATCTCGCGCTCGGCCACGAACCCGACGGCCGCGTTCAGCGCGTGCACGGCCTTGTTGCGCACGTCCGGCTCCACGACGACGCGCCGTACCGCCGGGTCCTCGAAGAGGTGGGCCATGACGGCGGTGATGACGGCCCTGGTGAACCCGTGCTCGGGGGTGTCGGTGGCCGGGGTCAGGAAGTGCATGCCGACATCGCCGGGCCGCGGCTCGTAGAGGCCCACCAGTTCCCGGTGCGCGGGGTCGTACTTCTCCATGAGGAAGGCGGCACGGCCGTCCCGCAGCCCGAGGAGAGCGTGATGGTGCGGGTCGGCCGCGATCTCCGTGTACGCCCGCTCGACGTCCTCGCGTCCGGCGTCCCGCATCATCCAGAAGGCGGCCTTCGGGTGGGTGACCCAGGAGTGCAGCAGCTCGGCGTCCCCGAGCGGGTCGACGGGCCGGAAGTCGAACGTGATGTCGGTCATGCGGCGAACTCCTGGAAGGCGATGGACTTCTCGACCGGGTAGTACTCGGTGCCGAGCAGCTCGCGGATGATGCAGGCGTTGCGGTACGGGCCCATGCCCAGGTCGGGGCTGGTGATGCTGTGGGTGTGGACGCCGGCGTTCTGCAGGAAGACACCGCGCCCGGTGACGTCGATGGCGTAGTTGCGGGCCACGTCGAAGCGGCCGTGGCCGTCGAAGCGCAGCCGCTCGCGCAGCGGGGCGAGGAAGGCCGGGGGCGCGTAGCGGTAGCCGGTGGCCAGCACCAGGCCCTCGGTGCGGATCTCGAAGTCCTTGCCCTGCTCCTCCTGGCGGAAGCCCAGGGTGTAGGCGCCGCCGTCGTGACGGGCGCTGCTCAGCGAGGAGTTGGTGAGCAGCCGGGTGGGCACGGGCCGGTCCCCGCTTTCCACGTCCTTCTGGTACAGCAGGTCGAAGATCGCGTCGACGAGGTCCGAGTCGATGCCCTTGAACAGCCCCTTCTGCTGCTTCTCCAGCCGGTACCGGGTCTCCTCGGGCAGCGCGCGGAAGTAGTCGATGTAGTCCGGGGAGGTCATCTCCAGGGTCAGCTTGGTGTACTCCAGCGGGAAGAACCGCGGGGACCGGGTGACCCAGTTGAGCTGGTAGCCGTGGACGTCGATCTCGGACAGCAGTTCGTAGTAGATCTCGGCCGCGCTCTGCCCGCTGCCGACCACCGTGATGGACTTCTTGCGCCGCAACTCCGCCTTGCGGTGCATGTACTGGGAGGTGTGCAGGAAGTCCCCGGCGAGGTCCCGGCAGGACTCCGGGACGTGCGGCACCGTGCCCGTGCCGAGGACGAGGTGCCGGGCGCGGTAGGTGTCCCCGGCGGCGGTGCGCACGACGTGGACGCCGTCCGCGTACGCCACCTCGGTGACCGTCGCGCCGAACCGGACGCTGGTCAGCCTGCCGGCGGCCCAGCGGCAGTAGTCGTCGTACTCCACCCGCAGCGGGTAGAAGTTCTCGCGGATGTAGAAGGAGTACAGCCTGCCCTTCTCCTTCAGGTAGTTGAGGAAGGAGTACGGCGAGGTGGGGTCGGCGAGGGTGACCAGGTCCGACAGGAACGGGGTCTGGAGGTGGGCGCCGTCCAGGAACATCCCGGCGTGCCACTCGAAGTCGGGCTTGGACTCCAGGAAGACGGCGTCCAGTGCGGCGATCGGCTCGGTCAGGCAGGCGAGGCCCAGGTTGAAGGGGCCGAGCCCGATCCCCACGAGGTCGTGGACGCGGCTGGCTTCAGGAAGCGCGGTCAAGGGACTCTCCCAGGTACTGCTCGGCGTGGCCGGCGATCAGATCGAGGACGGCGGCGATGTCGGCCGGCCTCGTCTCGGGGTTGAGCAGGGTGAACTTCAGATAGTGGCGGCCCCCCACCGTGGTGCCCGCGACCACGGCGTCGCCGGCGGCGGACAGGGCCTGGCGGGCGTACAGGTTCGCGCGGTCGATCTCGGCCGGGTCGGTGACGGCGGCCGGGACGCAGCGGAAGACGAGGGTGGACAGGGCCGGCTCGACCACCACGTCGAACCGGGGGTCGGCGGCGAGCAGGCCCCACCCCTCGACCGCCAGGTCCACGACCTCGTCGAAGAGTTCGCCGATGCCGTCGGCGCCCATGGTGCGCAGGGTCAGCCACAGCTTGAGGGCGTCGAAACGGCGGGTGGTCTGCAAGGACTTGTCGACCTGGTTGGGGATGCGCTCGCGCACCATGCGGCGCGGGTTGAGGTAGTCGGCGTGGTAGGTGGCGTGCCGCAGGGTGGCTCCGTCGCGCACCAGCACGGCCGACGAACTGACCGGCTGGAAGAAGGACTTGTGGTAGTCGACGGTGACCGAGTCGGCGCGCTCGATGCCGTCGATGCGGTGCCGGTACTTGCGCGAGGCGAGCAGCCCGCAGCCGTAGGCCGCGTCCACGTGCAGCCACGTGCCGTACCGGGCGCACAGCCCGGCGATCTCGGGCAGCGGGTCGATGGAGCCGAAGTCGGTGGTGCCCGCGGTGGCGACGACCGCCATGGGCACCAGGCCCTCGGCGCGGCAGCGCTCCAGCTCGTGGGCGAGGGCGACGGTCCGCATGCGCTTGTCGCGGTCCACGGGGACGGTGACGACCGCGTCCGGGCCGAGCCCGAGCAGTTTCGCCGACTTCCGCACGCTGAAGTGGCTGGTCGCGGAGGCGAGGACGCGCAGTCCCGCCAGGTCGTCGCTCTTGGCCTCCTCCCGTGCCAGCAGCAGCGCCTGGAGGTTGGACTGGCTGCCCCCGGAGGTGAACACGCCGTCCGCGGCCGGGCCGAGGCCGAGCCGCCCGGTCGTCCAGTCGATCAGCTTGCGCTCGATGAGCGTGGCGCCGGCCGACTGGTCCCAGGTGTCCAGCGAGGAGTTGACCGCGGACAGCACGGCCTCCCCGAGCACCGCCGGGATGACGACCGGGCAGTTGAGGTGGGCGAGGTAGCGGGGGTGGTGGAAGTAGACGGCGTCCCTCAGGTAGACGTCCTCCAGCTCGTCCAGGACGGCGGCGGTGTCGCCGAGCGGCCGGTCCAGGTCGATGGCGTCGACGCGGGGGGCGAGGCCGTCCACCGTGACGCCGGTGAAGGGGCGCTCGGTGGCGGCGAGTTTGGCTGCCACCCGCTCGACTCCTTCGGTCACGGAGCGGCGGTAGTGCTCCGTCGTGAGGCCATTGAGCAGGTGGGAGCGCATGGGGGGTCCTCCGGGGGGGAAGTCCATGGGAAGTCCGTCTCTTCAAATTTAGGTTAGCCTAACCTAAGTTTTTTGGATCAAGGCATGCGTGTGCGGAGGGTGCGGCTTTCAGGGGGGAGGGGGTGCCTACTCGCCGGTCGCCCGGAGCTGTTCCTCGGTCAGTCCCCGCCGCCAGTACCCGACGAAGGTCACCCGGCGCCGGTCGACCCCGCGCTCCCGGACGAAGTGCCGCCGTAGCTCCTTCACCTGGCCGCACTCGCCGGCGATCCAGACGTAGGGGCGGGCGGCGCCGGGAAGCCGGGCGCCCCGTACGGCGTCGAGGGGAGCGGGATCGCCCTCCCCGCGCACCAGCCAGGTGATCTCCGCGGCGGCGTCCGTGCGCACGTCCTGGATGTCACCGGCGTGCGGCACCTGGAGCCAGGCGCGGACGCGGGTGTCCGCCGGAAGGGATTCGAGGATCGCGGTCGCGGCGGGTACGGCGGTCTCGTCGCCCCACATCACCACGAGGTCGGTGTCCTCGGGTGGCCGGAACCTGATGGCCCGGTTGTCGGCGAGCGCGGGCCCGAGCACGAGCACCCGGTCCCCGGGGACGGCCCGCGCGGCCCACCGGGAGGCGGGCCCGGCGGGAGTGGCCGCCCCGGGCCCGACCCCGTGCAGGGCGAAGTCGATGTCGATCTCGTCCGGCTCGCGCCGCAGCTCCCGCAGGGTGTACGACCGCATCACGGCCCGTACGCCGTCCGGCAGTTCGCGCCACTTGCGCCACCAGCCGTCCCCGAGGTCGAGCGGCACGACGGGCTCCTTCTGCCCGGGGTGCGGCAGGAACAGGGAGAGGGACTGGTCGCGCCCGTCGGAGTGGAGGTCGCGCAGATCGCTTCCGCCGAAGGTGACGCGCACGAGGGACGGCCCGAGTCTTCGCGTGCGCACGACCCGCAGGGCGAAGAACGTGAAGGGGACGACGGCGGCCGTGGTCATGGGGGCTCCTGGGGGAAGCGGAGGGACTGTCCGAAGGGGGCGCCTAGCCGACCTTCCTCGCCTTCTCCAGCGCCTCCGCGAGCGTCGTCAGCAGCGGCACGCACTTGTCGTACGACAGAATCGGCTCGGGCGAGCGCGCGATGACCTGCCCCGCCCTGACCGCGGGGAGCTTCTTCCACGTCGGCTTGGCGATGTCCGCGGGCTGGATCGCCGAGGACCGGTCGTCCATCATGATGATGTCGGCCCGGTACTTGTCGACGTTCTCCCAGCTCAGCGACTCGTACCAGCCGCCGCCCTGCTTCTTCGCGCTCTCCGGCGGCTCCACGAAGTTCACTCCGAGGGCCTTGAAGTACTCAAGGTCGATGGAGAGGTCCGTGCCGGAGACGTAGAAGAGCTGGTCACTCGCGCTGCCGGCCATCACCTTGAGGTGCGGCTTGGCCCTGGCCGCCGCCCGCAGCCGGGACGCGGCCGCCTCGAACCGCTTCTTCGCGTCGACGACCTCGGCCGCCTCCATGTCCGCGCCGAGCGACGCGGCCAGGTCCCACATCCGCTGGAGCGGCTGGGTGAGCTGCCGGTCGTACACGGAGATGCCGACGCCGGGCGCGAGTTCGGCGATCTGCTTCGCGGACTGCTCGGGGACGTACCAGAGGGTTCCGGCGTCGTCGAACATCGTGCTGATCAGCACGTCGGGGGCGAGCGAGGCGTATTTCTCGACGTTGAACTGCCCCCAGGTGTTGCCGAGGACGGTCACCTTGCTGACGTCCATGTCGCCGGCCTGGACGTCGGGCTTGCCGTCCGCGGTGGTCGTGGGGCCGAAGACGCCCTTGACCCGGACGCCGTAGTCGTGGAGCGCGGCGCCGACGCCGGTGAAGGCGACGATGTTCGCGGGGACCCTGTCGAGCTTCACGGTCTTCCCGCGGTCGTCCTCGAACGACCAGGGCCCCGACTGCGCCGCCGCCGACCCGCCTCCGGCCCCCTGGGCTCTGCCCTGGTCGTCCCCGCAGGCCGCGAGGGCGACGCCGAGTCCTACGGCACCGCCCGCGGCGAGCAGACCGCGGCGGGAGAGCTGGATGGCACGGGCATGGGACATGGGTACGACCGCTTTCGAACGGGGCGCGACGCCCGCCGGACAAGTGCGATCTTAGGTTAGCCTAACCTTCCTTTCCGTCCAGGGCGTCGGGGTGCGAGTGTGGGCGCGTGGTGGAGAGCGAGAAGGCGGAAGGAGCGGGCGGAACCAGCGGTGGCGGCGGCAGGCTCTATGCGTACCGGGTGCGGGGGGCCGGTCGTAGCGGGGTGGTCCTGTGGGCCGGGGGCCGGGGGGACGAGCCCGATCGGGTGCTGACCTCGGCGGAAGCCGGGCGCTGTCGGGTGCCGGTGTTCGTGACGGTTCGGCAGGCGCGGACGTACGCGCGGCGGCGGGGGTGGAGGCCGGCCGCTTCCGAGGGCGGCCCGCTGGAACTCGTCCGTGTGCAGCGCTGGCTGGCGGACCCGTTGCGCCGGCGCGTCCCCGCGGGCGCGGTGCTGGAGGCGTGGAACTTCTTCGAGGATCTGGCCCGGGGGCTCGGCGCGGTCCACCGGCTGCCCCGGCAGGGCGCGGTGCACGACAGCGCCTACGAGAAGCTGTTCGCGGGCGAGTGCGCCGACTGGACCCCCGACGAGCGGCGCGCGGTGCTGGAACTGGTCGCGGCCGGGGTGGAACTGTGGGACTCCTCGTCCTGACGGCGGGTCCGGCTGGAATCCTTGCCCCCATGAGCACACCCCCCGACGGCCTGCCCGTCTACCGCGTCCTCACCGGCCCCGACGACGCCGCCTTCTGTCGCCGGGTCAGCGAAGCCCTGGCCCTCGGCTACGAACTCCACCAGGGTCCGGCCGTCACCTTCGACGGCGAACGCGTCGTGGTCGCACAGGCGGTGCTCTGGCCTGCGCGCTGAGCCGGACACCGGACAGAGCGAGGGGGCACGTCCCGGTGGACGTGCCCCCTCACCCGGCGGTTCGAAGGGCTCAGCCCGCCAGGCCCAGCTCCCGTGCGATCAGCATCCGCTGGACCTCGCTCGTGCCCTCGCCGATCTCCAGGATCTTGGAGTCGCGCCACATTCGGGCCACCGGGTACTCGTTCATGAAGCCGTAGCCGCCGTGGATCTGCGTGGCCTCGCGGGCGTTGTCGACGGCGATGGTGGAGGAGTACAGCTTGGCCATCGCCGCCTCCTTCTTGAAGGGCTCGCCGGCGACCAGGCGGTAGGCGGCGTCGCGCCAGGCGAGGCGGGCCGTGTGGGCCTTCATCTCCATGTCGGCGATCTTGAACTGGATCGCCTGGTTGGCGCCGATCGGCCGGCCGAAGGCGTGCCGCTCCTTGGCGTACTTCACCGACTCGTCCACACAGCCCTGCGCCAGACCCGTTGCGAGGGCGGCGATGGCGATGCGGCCCTCGTCCAGGATGCGCAGGAACTGGGCGTACCCGCGGCCCTCCTGGCCCACCAGGTTGGCGGCCGGGACGCGGACGTCCACGAAGGACAGCTCACGCGTGTCGGAGGCGTTCCAGCCCACCTTGGAGTACGGCGCCGCCACCGTGAAGCCCGGGGTGCCGGACGGCACGATGATCGCGGAGATCAGCGGCCTGCCGTCGGGCTTGCGGCCGGTGACCGCGGTGACCGTGACCAACCCGGTGATGTCCGTACCGGAGTTGGTGATGAAGCACTTCGAGCCGTTGATCACCCATTCGTTCGTGTCCGGGTCCAGACGGGCCGTCGTACGGGTCCCGCCCGCGTCCGAGCCGCAGTCCGGCTCGGTCAGGCCGAAGCCGCCGAGCATCTCGCCCGAGCACAGCCGGGGCAGCCACTCGCGCTTCTGCTCCTCGGTGCCGAACAGATGGATCGGCATCGCGCCGAGCGAGACGCCGGCCTCCAGGGTGATCGCCACCGAGGAGTCCACCCGGGCCAGTTCCTCAAGGGCGATGCCGAGCGCCAGGTAGTCACCGCCCATGCCGCCGTACTCCTCCGGGAACGGCAGCCCGAACAGGCCCATGCGGCCCATCTCGCGGACGATCTCGTAGGGGAACTCGTGCCGCTCGTAGAAGTCGCCGATCTTCGGCGCCACGACATCGTGCGCGAACTCCTCCACCGTACGGCGGAGTTCCTCCAGCTCGGGGCTGAGGCGGTGGTCCATGCAGATCACTGGTCCTTGTGGGAGAGAGCGCGGACGGTACGGGAGGGGCTGGGCCGGTCCAGACGGTCGGCCATCCACACACTGGTGGCGGTGAGGCGGTCGAGGTCGACGCCGGTCTCGATGCCGAGGCCGTGCAGCATCCACACCAGGTCCTCGGTGGCGAGGTTGCCGGTGGCGGACTTGGCGTACGGGCAGCCGCCGAGCCCGCCGGCGGACGCGTCGACCGTCGTCACGCCGTGCTCCAGGGCCGCGTAGGTGTTCGCGAGCGCCTGGCCGTAGGTGTCGTGGAAGTGCACGCCGATCTCGTCGGTCGGCACGCCCTCCTCGTTGAGCAGGTTCAGGAGTTCCTGGACGTGCCCGGGGGTGGCCACGCCGATCGTGTCGCCGAGGCTCAGCTCGTCGCAGCCCATGTTCCGCAGGGCGGTGCAGACGCGGGCCACCTGGTGCAGCGGGACCGCGCCTTCCCACGGGTCGCCGAAGCACATGGAGACATAGCCGCGCACGCGCGCGCCCGCGTCCCTGGCCTGGCGCACCACCGGCTCGAACACCGCGAGGGACTCGTCCACCGTGCGGTTGAGGTTGGCCTTGGCGAAGGACTCCGTGGCGCTGGCGAACACCGCGATCCGGTCGGCGCCGAGGGCCAGCGCCCGGTCCAGGCCGCGCTGGTTGGGCACGAGGACGGGAAGCTCGACCCCGGGCAGGTCCCGCACCTGCGGGAACAGCTGCTCCGCGTCGGCGAGCTGGGGGACCCACTTGGGGTGCACGAAGCTCGTCGCCTCGACGGTCGTGAGGCCCGCTTCGGCCAGGCGGCGGATGAACTCCGCCTTCACGTCGGTCGGTACGGCGCCCTTCTCGTTCTGCAGCCCGTCGCGCGCGCCGACCTCGTAGATCCGCACCCGGTCGGGCAGGCCCGAGGCCGGTACGACCATGGGCAGTCGCTCGGTGCTCACTCCGTCTCCTCCTTCGGCGCGATGACGGCCAGCACCTGGTCCATGGCGACCGTGGAACCGGGCGTCACGTCCAGCTCGGCGACGGTGCCCGCGTGCGGGGCGGAGATGACGTGCTCCATCTTCATCGCCTCCACCACCAACAGGCTCTGACCGGCGGCGACCTCGTCCCCGACGGCGACCTTGACCACGGTCACCGTGCCGGGCATCGGCGCGGTCAGCGAGTCGGCGCCCGCGTGCGCCGCGTGGCTCAGCGAGTCGGCCACCGGGTCGTGGTCGCGTACCTGCCAGGCGTCGCCGTCCCGGCCGATCCAGTCACCGGCATGGCGGAAGGTGTGCCGGACGCCGTCGAGGGTGACGGCCACGGTGTCGCCGGTGACGGTCGCGGTGCCGCGCGGGGTGTACGTCACCGGTTCCTGGACCCGCAGGTGGAAGGCGAGCGGCTTCGGGGTGCCGCCGAGCCGCCAGCCGCTCGGCACCGAGAAGGGGTCGGTCCAGCCGTCGCCGGAAGGCTTCAGCGCCTGCGCGCGGACGGCGGCCGCCGCCTCGTACACCTCCTCCGGCACGTCCGTGCCGACCAGTTCGTCCACGACCCGCTCGACCAGGCCGGTGTCCAACTCACCGGCCACCACGGCCGGATGGCCGAGCAGCCGGCGCAGGAAGCCCGCGTTGGTCTGCACGCCCAGCGTGACCGTCCCGGCCAGGGCCGCCCGGAGCCCCCGCAGCGCGGTCGCGCGGTCGGGGCCGTACGCGATCACCTTGGACAGCATCGGGTCGTACAGGCTGCCGACCTCGGTGCCCTCGCTGAGCCCGGAGTCGGTGCGCACGCCGTCGCCCTGCGGCTCGTCCAGCAGCAGCACCGTGCCGCCGGAGGGCAGGAAGCCGCGGGCCGGGTCCTCGGCGCAGATACGGGCCTCGACCGCGTGCCCGGTCAGCCGCACGTCGTCCTGCGTGAAGTCCAGCGGCTCACCGGCGGCCACCCGCAGCTGCCACTCGACCAGGTCGAGCCCGGTCACCAACTCGGTGACGGGGTGCTCCACCTGGAGACGGGTGTTCATCTCCATGAAGTAGTACTGCGACGGGTCGACGCCCGGCACGATGAACTCCACCGTGCCCGCGCCCCGGTACCCGCACGAGCGCGCCGCCTGCACGGCCGCCTCGCCCATCGCCGCGCGCGTGGCCTCGTCGAGGAGGACGCTCGGCGCCTCCTCGATGATCTTCTGGTGCCGCCGCTGGAGCGAGCACTCGCGCTCGCCGAGGTGCAGCACGTTGCCGTGGCCGTCGGCCAGCACCTGGATCTCGATGTGCCGGGGGCGGTCGATCCACCGCTCCACCAGCAGGGTGTCGTCGCCGAAGGAGGCGCGGGCCTCGCGGCGGGCGGCGGCGATCTCCTCGTCCAGGACCGCGAGGTCCCGCACCAGGCGCATGCCCTTGCCGCCACCGCCGGCCGACGGCTTGAGCAGCACCGGGGCACCCAACTCATGGGCGGCATCGGCCAGTTCGGGGTCACGGCCGCCGGGGACCACCGGCACCCCGGCCGCCTTCACGGTCTCCTTGGCGCGGATCTTGTCGCCCATCAGCGCGATGGCGTCCGCGGAGGGGCCGACGAAGGCCAGGCCCGCCTCCTCGCAGGCGCGCGCGAAGGCGGCGTTCTCGGCGAGGAAGCCGTAGCCGGGGTGGATGGCCTGCGCACCCGTACGGGCGGCGGCCTCCAGCAGCCGTTCCACCGAGAGGTAGCTCTCCGCCGCCGGGGCCGGGCCGATCCGGACCGCCGTGTCGGCCTCCCGGACGTGCCGCGCGCCCGCGTCGGCGTCGGAGAAGACCGCCACCGAGCGCACGCCCAGCCGGCGGAGCGTACGGATGACCCGTACCGCGATCTCGCCGCGGTTGGCGACCAGCACTGTGTCGAACACGGTTCCCCTCCTCACATCCGGAAGACGCCGAACTGGGGCTCTCCCAGTGGCGCGTTGGCGCAGGCCGTCAGGGCGAGTCCGAGCACCTGACGGGTCTCCATCGGGTCGATCACGCCGTCGTCCCAGAGGCGGGCGGTCGCGTAGTAGGCGTTGCCCTGCGTCTCGTACTGCGCGCGGATCGGCGCCTTGAAGGTCTCCTCGTCCTCGGCGGACCAGGTCTCGCCCCGGCCCTCCAGCTGGTCGCGCTTGACCGTGGCGAGGACGCTGGCGGCCTGCTCGCCGCCCATGACGGAGATCTTGGCGTTGGGCCACATCCACAGGAAGCGGGGGGAGTAGGCCCGGCCGCACATCGAGTAGTTGCCCGCGCCGTACGAGCCGCCGACGACGACGGTCAGTTTGGGCACGCGGGTGCAGGCCACCGCGGTCACCATCTTGGCGCCGTGCTTGGCGATGCCGCCCGCCTCGTAGTCCCTGCCGACCATGAAGCCGGAGATGTTCTGGAGGAACACCAGCGGGATGCCGCGCTGGTCGCACAGTTCGATGAAGTGCGCGCCCTTCTGGGCGGACTCCGAGAAGAGGATGCCGTTGTTGGCGACGATGCCGACCGGGTGGCCGTGGACGCGCGCGAATCCGGTGACCAGCGTCTGGCCGTACTCGCTCTTGAACTCGGCGAACCGGGAGCCGTCGACCACGCGCGCGATGATCTCGCGGACGTCGTAGGGGGTGCGGGAGTCGACCGGCACCGCGCCGTACAGCCCGGCGGGGTCCACCTTCGGCTCGACGGCCGGCGCGACCTCCCAGGGCAGCGACCGGCGGGCCGGCAGGGTGGCGACGATGTTCCGCACGATCCGCAGCGCGTGCGCGTCGTCCTCCGCGAGGTGGTCGGTGACGCCGGAGGTCCGGGAGTGGACCTCGCCGCCGCCCAGCTCCTCGGCGGTGACCACCTCGCCGGTGGCCGCCTTCACCAGCGGGGGGCCGCCCAGGAAGATGGTGCCCTGGTTGCGGACGATCACCGCTTCGTCGCTCATCGCCGGGACGTACGCGCCGCCCGCCGTGCAGGAGCCGAGGACGGCCGCGATCTGCGGGATGCCGGCGCCGGACATCCGGGCCTGGTTGTAGAAGATCCGCCCGAAGTGCTCGCGGTCCGGGAACACCTCGTCCTGCATCGGCAGGAAGGCGCCGCCCGAGTCGACCAGGTAGAGGCAGGGCAGCCGGTTGTCGAGGGCCACCTCCTGGGCGCGCAGGTGCTTCTTGACGGTCATCGGGTAGTACGTGCCGCCCTTGACGGTCGCGTCGTTCGCGACGATCACGCACTCGCGCCCGCTGACCCGGCCGATCCCGGCGATCACCCCGGCGGCCGGCGCCTGCCCGTCGTACAGCCCGTCGGCCGCGAGCGGGGCCAGCTCCAGGAAGGGCGAGCCGGGATCGAGGAGTGTGTCGACCCGGTCCCTCGGCAGCAGCTTGCCGCGCGCGGTGTGCCGGGCCCGCGCCCGCTCCCCGCCGCCGAGCGCCGCCGCGGCCAGCTTGCCGCGCAACTCCTCGACCAGCGCGAGATGGGCCTGTTCATTGGCCCGCCAGGCCTCCGACGCGGGCTCTTCCCCCACGCTCGAAAGAACTCGCGCGGGGGCGCCCCCACCGCTCCGGAGTTCCGGTGCCTCCTGCATCCTGCGGTCCCCTCACCCGGTGCTCGAACCGGTTAATGAGCGTTAACCATTTCCTTCAGGTTAACGACCGCTAACCTCGCTGTCTAGAATCGTCTTCATGGCCAGAACCGACGCCCCGACCCGCCGCGAGCAGATCCTCAAGGAGGCCGCCCGCCTCTTCGCCGAGCGCGGCTTCCACGGCGTCGGCGTGGACGAGATAGGAGCGGCGGTCGGCATCAGCGGCCCCGGCCTGTACCGGCACTTCCCGGGCAAGGACGCGATGCTCGCCGAGCTGCTGGTGGGCATCAGCGGCCAGCTGCTCACGGGCGCCAGGCGGCGGCTCGCGGAGGCCGACGGGGACGCCCGCGCCTCGGCGGTCCTGGACTCCCTCATCGAGGGCCACATCGACTTCGCCCTGGACGACCGGCCGCTGATCACCCTGCACGACCGTGAGCTGGACCGGCTGCGTGACAGCGACCGCAAGCTGGTGCGCCAGCTCCAGCGGCAGTACGTCGAGCTGTGGGTGGAGGTGGTCCGCGAGGTCTACCCGGCGCTGACCGAGCCCACCGCGCGCTCCGCCGTCCACTCGGTCTTCGGCCTGCTCAACTCCACCCCGCACCTGGGCCGCGCGGGCACCCTCCCGGGCCGCGGGGCCACGGCGGCGCTGCTGCACCGGATGGCGCGGGGGGCGTTCGCGGCGGCCGGTTCCGCGTAGTCCGGCGCGCGGGCTCCGGCACTCCCGGCCGCCCGTCGCGGCCGGGCGCGCCCCCCGCGTGACGAGCGTTACCTCCGGCCACCCCTGGACGGGCTCCCTACTCGCCGGTACGCTCGCATGAGCAAGCGCTTAGACATGCACTTTTCCGGCATGCCGAGGTACGTGGAGGTGGGCGGCGTGCGCCGTACGGTGTTCAACGAGGATCACGAGGCGTTCCGGGAGACCCTGCGCGCCTTCATCGAGGCCGAGGTCGTACCGGTGTACGACGAGTGGTTCGCGGCGGGCCAGGCGCCCCGCGACTTCTACTACAAGCTCGGCGAGCTGGGCATCTTCGGCATCAACGTCCCGGAGGAGTTCGGCGGCGCGGGCCTGGAGAGCCACAAGTTCGAGGCCGTCCTCTACGAGGAGACCGCCCGCGCGGGCGTCCAGTTCGGTGGCTCCGGCGTGCACGTGCTGCTCGCCCTGCCGTACATCAAGATGCTGGCCACGGACGAGCAGAAGAAGCGTTACCTGCCGAAGTTCGTCACCGGCGAGGAGATGTGGGCCATCGCGATGACGGAGCCGGGCACCGGTTCCGACCTCGCGGGCATGAAGTCCACCGCCAAGCTCAGCGAGGACGGCACGCACTACGTCCTCAACGGCGCCAAGACCTTCATCACCGGTGGCGTGCACGCCGACCGCGTGATCGTGTGCGCCCGCACCGCCGCGCCCACCGCCGAGGACCGCCGCCACGGCATCTCCCTGTTCGCGGTGGACACCAAGTCCGAGGGCTACTCCGTCGGCCGCAAGCTGGACAAGCTCGGCCTGAAGACCTCCGACACCGCCGAGCTGGCCTTCGTGGACGTCAAGGTCCCCGTCGAGGACCTGCTGGGCGAGGAGAACAAGGGCTTCTACTACCTCGGCCACAACCTGGCCTCCGAGCGCTGGGGCATCGCCTTCGGCGCCTACGCGCAGGCCAAGGCCGCCGTCCGGTTCGCCAAGCAGTACGTGCAGGAGCGCACCGTCTTCGGCAAGCCGGTCGCGCACTTCCAGAACACCAAGTTCGAGCTGGCCGCCTGCCAGGCCGAGGTGGACGCCGCCGAGGCCGTCGCCGACCGCGCCACCGAGGCCCTGGACGCCGGCGAGCTGACCCCCGCCGAGGCCGCCTCCGCCAAGCTGTTCTGCACCGAGGTCGCCCACCGCGTCATCGACCGCTGCCTCCAGCTGCACGGCGGCTACGGGTACATGAACGAGTACCCGATCGCCCGCCTGTACGCGGACAACCGCGTCAACCGCATCTACGGCGGCACCAGCGAGATCATGAAGACGATCATCGCCAAGGACATGGGTCTGTAAGGTCCCCGCAATCACTGGCGGGTACAACTACACGTCATGAGTCAGGCACTCCAGGAACTCCTCGATCTGCTCGACCTCGAACAGATCGAGGAGGACATCTTCCGCGGCCAGTCCCGCTCCGCCGTCGTGCCCCGCGTCTTCGGCGGGCAGGTCGCGGCGCAGGCGCTGGTCGCCGCCGGGCGCACGGTCCCCGCGGACCGGCCCGCCCACTCCCTGCACGCGTACTTCCTGCGCCCCGGCGACCCCGGCGCGCCCATCGTCTACACCGTCGACCGCATCCGCGACGGCCGGTCCTTCACCACCCGCCGCGTGGTCGCCGTCCAGCACGGCAAGCCGATCTTCCATCTCTCGGCGTCCTTCCAGACGTACGAGGAGGGGCTCGAACACCAGGCGCCGATGCCGTCCGCGCCCGACCCGGCGACGCTGCCCACCTCCCAGGAGCGGCTGCGCGGCTACGGCCATCTCGCGCCCGACGTGGTGGAACGCTTCCTGGAGGCACGCGAGGCGGTCGACCTCAGGTACGTGGACGAGCCGCCGTACGGCCGCTACGGCGAGCCGCGCGAGCCGCACAGCCAGGTGTGGTTCCGCACCAACGGCAAGCTGGACGACGACCCGCTGCTGCACGTCGTCCTCGCCACCTATGTCTCCGACATGACCCTGCTCGACTCCGTGCTGCTCGCACACGGCCGCGGCGGCTGGGCGGTCGGCGACGTGGTGGGCGCCTCCCTGGACCACGCGATGTGGTTCCACCGCCCGTTCCGCGCCGACGAATGGCTGCTGTACGACCAGGAATCGCCCTCCGCGCACGGCGGCCGCGGCCTCGGTCAGGCCCGCATATACACCCAGGACGGGCGGCTCGCCATCACGGTCATCCAGGAGGGCGTGGTCCGCGTCCCCCGCTAGCCCTGTTGCGGCATTGGTTTCCTGAGGTGCCAAGTGACGGGTGCGGTACTAGGCTCAGTGAGTGAAAGCCGCGAGTGCACGGCATGCGCGGCCGACGAGGTTCGGGGAAACCACCTCTGACCTCAGCCGCGGTATCTGATGGCGCGCCAGCGTCCGGACGGACCGCAGGCGTCGGCCGTATCGGTGTGCCGCACATGGTTCCAAGCGGCTGACATCCGAAGACCGCGCCGCACCGAGGTCTTCTGTGTGCGGTGGCGGCCATCCGCCTCGCGTACTCCCGCCCGGGAGCCGTGAGAGACGATGGAACGGAAGGTATCTCTATGCGAGCACAACGCACGAGGCGTCTCTTCGCGCTGTCCGCCGCCGGCATGCTGCTGGCCGGTGGAGCCGCCCTCGGCGCCGCGGGCACCGCCTCGGCGACGACCTACGGCCACAGCGACCACGGCTCCTACAGCAGGGGCTGCGACGACGGCTGGTGGAACGACGACTGCGGTGGTTACGACCACGGTGGTTACGGCCACGGTGGTTACGACCACGGTGGTTACGGCCACGGCGGTTACGACCACGGTGGTTACGGTCACGGTGGCCACGGTGGCCACGGCGGTCACGGCGGTCACGGTGGACACGGCGGTCACGGTGGACACGGTGGTGGCCACGGCCGCTGAGCCGCATTCCGGCGGAACTCGATGTGCGGTCCCGTTCGCGGGGCCGCACATCCCTGTGTCCGGGGCCGGTTGGGCTACTGGTCCAGACCGGCCTCGGCCAGCAGATACGCGGTCATGGGGTCGTAGAAACGCGGGCTGACCACGTGGTCGTCCAGCGGCACCGCGACCTGGAGGGTGCCCTCCGACTCGGCGAGGAACAGCGCGGGGTCGTTGCAGTCGGCGTATCCGACCGAGTCCAGGCCGTGCTGCGCCGCGTAGCCGGCCCAGCCGTGGTCGGCGACCACCAGGTCGGGCAGGGGGCGCCCGGCCTGCTCAAGTCCGGTGAGGACGGCCCGCATCGGCGCCCCGGAGTGGGTGTGCCACAGCGTCGCCCCGTGCTCCAGGACGGCCACGTCCGCGAACTGCATGACGTACCCCTCCTCCGTCTGGAGCCCGTCCGGGATGACGACGATCTCGCAGCCGGCGGCGCGCAGCGCGGCGGCCGTGGCCCGGTGCACATCCAGCAGGCCACCCGGGTGCCCGGTCGCGAACAGCACCCGCTCGTGCCCCCCGGCCGCCTTGCGCAGCCGTGCCGCGAGCCGGTCGAGCCCGTCCACGGTCAGCTCGGGGTCGATGGTGTCCTGGCCGTACCGGTACTCCGGGTCGTCGTTGACGCCCACCCGCTCGGCCATCACCGCGAGCACGTCCTGCTCGTCCGCCCAGCGCTCGCCCAGCTCCAGGCCGAGCCAGAAGTTGCGGTCGCCGTTGGCCAGCCTGCGGTAGTGGGAGAGGTTGTTCTCGCGGGGCGTGGCGACGTCCCCCGCGATACGGGTCCTCACCAGGTGGTCGACGAGCTGGGCGCGGCTGGGTGTCCCGGGTATCGGCATGGCACCCATTGTGGAGCAGCCGGGCGCGGGCGTCCCCGGGGTTTCGCCCGCTGGGACGGGCGTCACCTCCGCTTCGGCGGCCTCAGGAGTGCCGTAGCGCGAACCACAACTCCATGCGTACGTCCGGATCGTCCAGGTCGGCGTCCAACAGCTGGGCGCTGCGGGCGACGCGTTGGCGCACGGTGTTGCGGTGCACACCCAGCGCCACCGCCGTGCGGTCCCAACTGCCGTGCAGGGAAAGCCAGGTTCGCAGCGTCTCCACCAGGGCGGGCCGCGGGGCGAGCGGCGCGAGCAGGGTACGGGCGTGCGCCCGCGCCTCCGCCTCGGGCACCAGCTCGGACAACGCGGGCCGCGCGCCGTGCCGGACCAGCGGGGCGCGGGTGGCGCGGGCGCGGGCCAGGGCGCGGGCCGCCTGGACGTCGGCGGCGGGCCATCCGCCGGGCCCCGCGGGCGCGCTGACGCCGAGGGTCCAGCCGGGCACCGGGGCGGGTTCCCGGCCGGCGGGCGCGAGGACGCGTACGACCTCGCCGTCCAGGTCGACCAGGGGTGAGCCCAGGGCGGCGCCGAGGGCGGAGGCGGCGACGGGGTCGGGCGCCCGCCGTTCGGGCCGTGCGTGGACGACGATCCGGTCGCCGGCGCCGGCGCCGTCGTCGTCGCCGTCTTCGAGCAGCGGTGCGACCTCTTGCGGCGAGGCCCCGAGCAGCAGCCGTACCAGCGCGGAGGAGCGCGCCGCCCCCGTGCCGCTGTGCTGCTCCCCGGTGAGCAGCGACAGCAGCACCGCGCCCACCGAGGCGATGGTGTGGTCCCCGCCCGCGCGCCGCCCGGCGGCGATCCCGAGCACGAACCCCTCGCCGGAGCCGAGGGCGTAGGCGGACAGATGGGTGCCGTCGACGGTGTCGGCGGCGGAGGCGGGCGTGGCCGGCCCGGCCGGGCGTACGACCTCGGTCAGCCTCCGCAGGGCTTTTCCGGCGGCGGGTGCCGGCTCCCGCCCGGCCGCCGCGATCTCCGTGCCGTCGGGGCCGTACAGGACCGCGTGGCCGGTCAGCCGCTGGGCGAGCCGGCGCAGCACGGAGGGGACCGGGTCGGGACGGGCGGCGGCCGAGGCGAGGCTCTGCTGGGCCTCGGTGACCCGGCGCAGCTCGGCCAGCCGGGCCTGCGCCATCAGCTGCCACACCGCGCGCGCCACACCCGAGAAGGTGGTCTGCGGCGGGACCTCCAGGAGGGGCAGCCCATGGGTGTCGCAGGCGGTGACCAGGGCGCCCGGCACCGTGTCGTGCACCGGGGCCAGCCCGAAGCCGAGGGCCGCGCCGCCCGCCGCGACGATCCGGGCGACGTACGCGTCGAAGAAGGCGCCGGGCGCCGACGCGTCGGGGATCTGCACACCGGCCGTGAGCAGCAGCTCGCCGCCCAGGAGATAGGGGAAGGGATCGGCCATCTCCGAGGTGTGCGCCCAGTGGATGACGACGTCCGGGCCGGCGGGGCCGGCGATCTGGCGCAGGGCGAGGTCGTCGCGGGCGAGGAGGGCGGAGAGGGGGACCGGCGGGGTCGGGGGGACGGGGGCGTTCGAAGCCGGGGCGTCCGCGATCGGGGTGCCCGTCTCCGCCATGGTGTGCACTTCCTTCGTTCCGTACCCCATCTATGGATGAAACGTACACTTCGAAGTATCTGCCGGGCCACCTAGGGTCGATCCCGGGACATCGCCCCCCACGAGGCAGCCAGGACGCAGGAAAGAAGGCACACGCAATGAGCAGCAACGAGACGCCCCGCGGCCCCGTCGACTCCTCCCGCGTCCCGCGGTACGCCGGTCCCGCGACCTTCGCCCGGCTGCCCCGCCTGGACGAGGTCGGCACCGCCGACGTCGCCGTGGTGGGCGTGCCGTTCGACTCCGGCGTCTCGTACCGGCCGGGCGCCCGCTTCGGCGGCAACGCCATCCGCGAGGCGTCCCGGCTGCTGCGCCCCTACAACCCCGCGCAGGACGCGTCGCCGTTCGCGCTCGCGCAGGTGGCGGACGGCGGCGACATCGCGGTGAACCCGTTCAACATCAACGAGGCCGTCGAGACGATCGAGGCAGCGGCCGACGACCTGCTCGGCACGGGCGCCCGGCTGATGACGCTGGGCGGCGACCACACCATCGCGCTGCCGCTGCTGCGCTCGGTGGCGAAGAAGCACGGTCCCGTCGCCCTGCTCCACTTCGACGCGCACCTGGACACCTGGGACACCTACTTCGGCGCCGAGTACACCCACGGCACGCCGTTCCGCCGCGCGGTGGAGGAGGGCGTCCTCGACACCTCCGCCCTCTCGCACGTGGGCACGCGCGGCCCGCTGTACGGCAAGCAGGACCTGACGGACGACGAGAAGATGGGCTTCGGCATCGTCACCTCCGCGGACGTCTACCGCCGGGGCGCGGACGAGGTGGCCGACCAGCTCCGCCAGCGCATCGGCGACCGCCCGCTGTACATCTCCATCGACATCGACTGCCTCGACCCGGCGCACGCCCCCGGCACGGGCACGCCCGAGGCGGGCGGCATGACCTCGCGCGAGCTGCTGGAGATCCTGCGCGGGCTGGCGTCCTGCAACCTGGTCTCGGCGGACGTGGTGGAGGTGGCCCCGGCGTACGACCACGCCGAGATCACGTCCGTGGCGGCCTCCCACACGGCCTACGAGCTGACCACCATCATGTCCCGCCAGATCGCGGCGGCCCGGAAGGGCGCGTAACCGGGGTGACGCACGACCACGACCCGGTGCTCCGCCCGACCGCCGCCCAGCGGGAGGCCGCGCTCAGTCCTCCCCCGGGCCGCAACGGCGGGGACCTGGTCGTGGAGACCCTGGCCGGGCTGGGCGCGACGACCGTCTTCGGCCTGCCCGGCCAGCACGCGCTGGGCATGTTCGACGCGCTGCGGCGCTCCTCGCTCCGCTACGTGGGCCTGCGGATGGAGAACAACGCGGGCTTCGCGGCGGACGCGTACGGCCGCATGACGGGCGAGGCGGCCCCGCTGTTCCTCTCGACGGGTCCGGGCGCGCTGATGTCCCTGGCCGCGTTGCAGGAAGCGGCCTCTGCCTCGGCCCCCGTCCTGGCCGTCGGCAGCCAGGTCCCGACGGCGGGCCTGGGCGGCGGCCGCCACGGCTACCTCCATGAACTCCCGGACCAGGCCGCGTCGTTCCGTGGTGTGGTGAAGTCCGTCCACACGGTCCGCGCCCAGTCCCAGATCCCCTCGGCGATCGCCGCGGCCTGGAAGTCGGCCCTCACGGCCCCGCACGGCCCGGTGTGGGTGGAGATCCCGCAGGACGTCCTGCTGGCCCCGACGTCGCTGCCGGTGGTGACGGCGCTGGACGCGACGCCGGACGACCTGGTGCCGCGGCCGGAACTGACGGCGGTGGCGGCGGAGTTGCTGTCGGGCGCGGCCCGCCCGGCGATCATCGCGGGCGGCGGCGTCGTTCGCGCGGACGCCTCGGGCAAGCTGCTCCGGCTGGCGGAGCTGCTGGACGCGCCCGTGGTGACGACGTTCGGCGGCAAGGGCGCGTTCCCGTGGGAGCACCCGCTGTCCCTCCGGTCCTGGCTGGAGGACAGGTACACGACCGACTTCCTGGAGGACGCGGACGTCCTGCTGGTCGTGGGCTCGGGCCTGGGCGAACTCTCCTCGAACTACCACACGTTCAAGCCCCGCGGCCGGGTGATCCAGATCGAGGCGGACCTCGGCAAGCTGGAGTCGAACCACCCCGCCCTGGGCATCCACGCGGACGCCCGCCTGGCGTTGCAGGCGCTGCTGGAGACGGCGGAGGAGCGGACGGACCCTTCGGCGCCGGAACGCGTACGGGACGTCCTGTCCCGGGTCGCGGAGCGCATCGCGTCCCAGGAACTCACGCTGGAGCAGGAGGTGTTGGGCGCCGTCCGCCGTGCGCTCCCCTCCGGCGCCTCCTCCTTCTGGGACATGACGATCCTGTCCTACTGGGCCTGGTCCGCCTTCGACCCCCGGGGCGCGAACGCGATGCACTCGGCCCAGGGCGCCGGCGGCCTGGGCTACGCCTTCCCGGCCGCCCTGGGCGCGGCGGCGGCCGACCCCACCCAGCCGGTACTGGCCGTCTCGGGCGACGGCGGCGCGCTCTACTCCGTCGCCGAGCTGGCCACGGCCCGCCAGCACGACCTCCCGGTCACCTGGCTGATCATCGACGACGGCGGCTACGGCATCCTCCGCGAGTACATGACGGACGCCTTCGGCGAGCCGACGGCGACGGAACTGACCCGCCCCGACTACGTGGCCCTGGCGGAGTCCTTCGGCGTCCCCGGTGTCCTCACGACCCCCGAGACCCTGGAACCCGACCTCACCCGGGCCCTGTCCACCCCGGGCCCCTCGGTGGTCGTACTCCCGGCGGTCCTGCGGATGTTCGCACCGACGCACCTGGGCTAGCCGGAGCTCTCCCGGACGAGGACCCCCGGCCCGTCGGGCGTGACGACCGGGACCCACGCCTCGTCGAGGACGAGGGGCCTGCCGCGACTCCCGGTCCGCTTCCCTCCGCAGCCGGTCAGGCGGTCACATCGGCAGGTCCGGGAACTTCTCCCGGAACAATGCCATTTGGGCCTCGTACCCCGCCCTGTGCTCCACCAGCCCCTTCTCCGTCATGGGGCCCGTGACGGCCGGGCCCGCGTCCAGGAAGTCCGGGATGCGGCGGAACGCCTCGGCCGCCGCGGGCCAATGGGCGCCGGTGCGGGACTTGGTGAGGAGGTCGTACGGCGCGGGTTTGAGGGCGAGGCGGTCTATGCGGCCCTGGGGGTGGTCCTTGGGGGAGTGGTCGTCCGGGGTGGCCGGTGTCGTGTCGGTGCCCGCCGCGAGGCGCAGGACGGCGAGGGCGGCGAAGAGGCGGCCCGACCTGGTGTAGGGGGATTCGTTCTGCTCCGGCATGGACGAAGCATTGCCAGCCGTTGGTCAGTTGGAACACTCACCTTGAGAACATGTGTGCAACTTCCGACCACCTCTGCGAGTCAAAGGGCCGTAAGTGCCCGCAAGGGGTGCGTTCACACGTCGTTCCCAGGGGGACCCCTCCATGACCCACCGCTTCAGCCGGCGCGCCAAGGCGTCGGCGGCGGCGCTCGGTGCCGCGCTGCTCATACCCGCCTTCGCGGCGGCCACCCCGGCCGCCGCGACCACGCCCGCCGTCAGCTGTACGTCGGGCAAGGCCGGCCTCGCCGCCAAGCTGACGAAGGACATCACCGCGGCGCTCGCGAACCGCAAGGGCACCGTGGCCATCGGTCTGTACGACCGCGCCACCAAGACCACCTGCACCCTGCGCGCCACCACCGCCTACGACTCGGCCAGCACCGTCAAGGTCACCGTGCTCGCCGCGCTGCTGTGGGACGCCAAGAAGCACAACCGGTATCTGACCAGCACCGAGTCGTCGCTCGCCACGGCCATGATCACCCAGTCGGACAACGACGCCACCAGCAAGCTGTGGAAGCAGCTGGGCCTCACGAAGATCAAGGGCTTCCTGGCCGCCGCCAACATGACCAAGACCGTGCCGGGCGCGAACGGTTACTGGGGACTGACCCAGGAGAACGTCACCGACGAGCAGAAGCTGCTCCAGCTGGTCACCGCCAGGAACAGCGTGCTCAGCGACAGCTCCCGTGCGTACATCCTGAAGTTGATGGGCCAGGTCATCTCCTCCCAGCGCTGGGGCACCCCCGCCGGCGCCCCCTCCACCGTCTCCGTGCACGTCAAGAACGGCTGGCTGCAACGCTCCACGCACGGCTGGCGCGTGCACAGCCTCGGCACCTTCAACGGCGGCGGCCACGACTACATGATGTCCGTGCTGACCCAGGACAACAGCACCATGGACTACGGCGTCACCACCATCCAGAACGTCGCCAGGGCCATCCACAAGGACCTCGTGCCGACCACCGCCTCGACGACGCTCTACGTCCCCACCAGCAAGCCGAGCGAGGCGTTCGTCGCCACGCCCTCCAACCGGTAGAAACGGTCCGGCCGCCACCGCGATCCGACCGCTTCGACGATTCGGCAGGAAGCCGACACAAAGCCCCGCGCGCGTCGTTGACTCACCGCTACCGTGATCGACCATGCGCCTGAGACATGTCATCGCCACCGTCACCGCCGGCCTGGCGGCCGCCACCACGCTGACCGCCGCCGGGCCCGCCGTCGCCCGGCCCGCCGACTCCCCGGCGGACCACGCCTGTTCGTCCACCGTCTCCCTCAGCCGTTTCTCCGACGCGCTCGACAAGACGACGTACGACGGCACCTTCGTCGGCAACTTCTCCGCCCTCGCGGTCGACCGCGACGGCTCGCTCGCCGCCCTGGAGGACCGGTCCTCCCTCTTCGACCTGGACGCGAAGACCCTCGCGCCCCGGTCCGCCGTCCACCTCGCCGACGAGAAGGGCGCCGACCTGGACTCCGAAGGTCTCGTCATCGACCTCCCCCACGCTCGGCTTCGCTCGCGCGGGGGGACCCCCACCGGCACCCTGCTCGTCACCTCCGAGGTCGAGCCGTCCATCCGCCGCTACTCCCGCGACGGCGAGATCCTCGACCGGCTCCCCGTGCCGTCCTCCCTCCTCGTCGCCCCCGCGGGCCGCGCCACCCCCAACCAGACCTTCGAGGGCCTGACCCTGCTGCCCGGCGGCCACACCCTCCTCGCGTCCATGGAGGACCCGATCGCGGGTGACGCCGCCGGCCTCGTCCGCTTCCAGACCTGGACCCGGACCGAGGGCGACCACTTCCGGCTCGCCGCGCAGTACGCCTACCGCGTCGACACCGGACTCGGCGTCCCCGAGGTGCAGGCCACGCCCGACGGCCGGCTCCTCGTCCTGGAGCGCGGCTTCACCGCCGGTGTCGGCAACACCGTCCGCCTCTACCTGGCCGACCCGCGCCACGCCACGGACACCAGCGGCATCGAGAACCTCACCGGGCAGCCCGGCGTCCGCGTGATCAGGAAGACGCTCCTCGCCGACATCGCCGCCTGCCCCTCCCTCGGCGCCACCGCCAAGCAGCCCCAGCCCAACCCCCTCCTCGACAACATCGAGGGCATGACCGTCACCGGCCGTGACCACACCGGCCGCCTGAAGGTCCTCCTGGTCAGCGACGACAACCAGAACCCGGTCCAGACGACCCGCTTCTACTACCTGCGGGTACGCGTCTGACGACCGTTTGTTGCGGAGGGATGAAATCCGCTCCCGCCCGCGTTGGTGCCTTCCGGAAAAGTACGACGAACGGGAGGCACCGCGTGGAACCACAACGGGCATGGGCACGACGACTCGCGGGCTACGCCTGGCGCTACCCCAAGGACGTCCTCCTCGCCCTCGGCTCCTCGCTCGCCGGCATGGCCGTCACCGCCGTCGTCCCCCTGATCACCAAGGTGATCATCGATGACGTGATCGGCGCCCACACCCGTTCCATGGCCCCCTGGGCCGGCGCCCTCGTCGCCGCCGCCCTGCTCGTCTACGGCCTCACCTTCATCCGCCGCTTCTACGGCGGCCGGCTCGCCCTCGACGTCCAGCACGACCTGCGGACGGAGATGTACGACACGATCACCCGCCTCGACGGCCGCCGCCAGGACGAGCTGTCGACGGGGCAGGTCGTGGGCCGCGCCACCAGCGACCTCCAGCTGATCCAGAGCCTGCTCTTCATGCTCCCGATGACCATCGGGAACGTCCTGCTCTTCCTGGTCTCCCTGGTGATCATGGCGTGGCTGTCGCCGCCGCTGACCCTCGTCGCCCTCGCCGTCGCCCCCGCGCTCGGCTGGATCGCCCGGCGCAGCCGCAGCAGGCTGCACCCGGCCACCTGGTACGCCCAGGCCCAGGCCGCCGCCGTCGCGGGCGTGGTCGACGGCGCGGTGAGCGGCGTACGCGTGGTCAAGGGCTTCGGGCAGGAGGCGCAGGAGACCGGCAAGCTGCGCGCGGTCGGCCGCAAGCTGTTCGCGGGCCGGCTCCGCACCATCCGCCTGAACAGCAGGTACACCCCCGCCCTCCAGTCCGTCCCGGCGCTCGGCCAGGTCGCCACGCTGGCCCTCGGCGGCTGGCTCGCGGTGCGCGGCCACATCACGCTGGGCACCTTCGTCGCCTTCTCCACCTACCTCGCCCAGCTGGTCGGCCCGGTCCGCATGCTCGCCATGGTCCTCACCGTCGGCCAGCAGGCCCGTGCCGGAACCGAGCGCGTCCTGGAACTGATCGACACCGAGCCGAGCATGGAGGACGGCACCAGGGAACTGCCCGCGGACGCGCCCGCGAGCGTCGAGTTCGACGACGTGTCCTTCGGGTACGGCGGCGACGCCAAGGTCCTGGACGGGCTCAGCTTCGAGATACGCCAGGGCGAGACGCTGGCCGTCGTCGGCTCCTCCGGCTCCGGCAAGTCCACCCTCTCCCTGCTCCTGCCGCGCTTCTACGACGTCACCCACGGCGCCGTCCTGATCGGCGGCCACGACGTCCGCGAGCTGACCCTCTCCTCGCTGCGCGCCGCGATCGGACTGGTCCCGGAGGACTCCTTCCTCTTCTCCGACACGGTCCGCGCCAACATCGCCTACGGCCGCCCGGACGCCACCCAGGAGGAGATCGAGGCCGCCGCCCGCGCCGCCCAGGCGGACCGCTTCATCCAGGAACTGCCCGAGGGCTACGACACCAAGGTCGGCGAGCACGGCCTCACCCTCTCCGGCGGCCAGCGCCAGCGCGTCGCGCTCGCCCGCGCCCTGCTCACCGACCCCCGCCTGCTGGTCCTGGACGACGCCACCTCCGCCGTGGACGCCCGTGTCGAGCACGAGATCCACGAGGCCCTCAAGCAGGTCATGCGGGGCCGTACGACCCTGCTGATCGCCCACCGCCGCTCCACCCTGAACCTGGCCGACCGCATCGCGGTACTCGACCGCGGCCGGCTCGCCGACCTCGGCACCCACGAGGAGCTCCAGCGGCGCTGCGCCCTCTACCGCAGTCTGCTGACCGACCCGGACGAGCTGGGCGGCGTCTCCCCCGGCCACGCGCTGCCGGACGAGCCGGTCGAGGACGACAGCCTGCGCGAGGAGCTGGACGCCGAGTACGACGCCGAGCGCGGTGTCACCCCCCGGCTGTGGACCGGCGACCGCGCGCCCAGGGACATGGCGCTGTCCGGCACCCCGGCCACCCCCGAACTCCTCGCCAAGGTGGACGCCCTGCCCCCGGCCACCGACACCCCCGGCGTCGACGAGGAGAGGGCGGTGCAGCCCGAGGACTCCTACGGCCTGCGCCGGCTGCTGCGCGGCTTCGGGCCGCCCCTGCTGGTCAGCCTGCTCCTGGTCGCGGTGGACGCGGGCGCGAGCCTGGTGCTGCCGGTGCTGATCCGGCACGGCATCGACGCGGGCGTCACCAAGCTGGCGATCGGCGCCGTCTGGTCGGCCTCGCTGCTCGCCCTGCTGGTGGTGCTGGTGCAGTGGGCCGCGCAGATCGGCGAGACCCGGATGACCGGCCGTACCGGCGAACGCGTCCTCTACACGCTCCGGTTGAAGATCTTCGCGCACCTCCAGCGGCTCGGCCTCGACTACTACGAGCGCGAGCTGACCGGCCGGATCATGACCCGGATGACCACCGACGTCGACGCGTTGAGCACCTTCCTCCAGACCGGCCTGGTCACCGCGTTCGTGTCGGTCGTCACCTTCTTCGGCATCATGGTCGTCCTGCTGGTGATCGACGTCCAGCTCGCCCTCGTCGTCTTCACCACGCTGCCCCCGCTGATCCTCGCCACCTTCTTCTTCCGCCGGGCGAGCGTGAAGGCGTACGAACTCGCCCGTGAGCGCGTCTCGTCGGTCAACGCCGACCTCCAGGAGACGGTGTCCGGGCTGCGGATCGTGCAGGCCTTCCGGCGCGAGCGGGACGGCGGGCGGCGGTTCGCCGAGCGCAGCGACGGCTACCGCGCCGCCCGGCTGCGCGGCCAGTGGCTGATATCGGTCTACTTCCCCTTCGTCCAGCTGCTGTCCTCCGCCGCCGCGGCCGCCGTGCTGATCACGGGCGCGGGCCGGGTGGAGTCCGCCACCCTCACCACCGGCGCCCTGGTCGCGTACCTCCTCTACATCGACCTCTTCTTCGCCCCCGTCCAGCAGCTGTCCCAGGTCTTCGACGGCTACCAGCAGGCCACCGTCTCGCTCGGCCGCATCCAGGAACTGCTGCGCGAGCCCACGTCCACCGCGGCGGCCGAACGGCCGCAGGACGTACGCTCGCTGCGCGGCGAGATCGCCTTCGAGAACGTGCACTTCGCGTACGGCGACGGCGAGGAGGCCCTCGCGGACGTGGAGCTGACGATCCCCGCGGGCCAGACGGTCGCCTTCGTCGGCGAGACCGGCGCCGGGAAGTCCACGCTGGTCAAGCTGGTGGCCCGGTTCTACGACCCCACCGCCGGGCGGGTCACGGTCGACGGCACCGATCTGCGCGCCCTCGACCTCACCGCGTACCGGCACCGGCTCGGCGTCGTCCCGCAGGAGGCGTACCTCTTCCCGGGCACCGTCCGCGACGCCATCGCCTACGGCCGCCCCGACGCCACCGACGCCGAGGTGGAGGCGGCCGCGCGGGCGGTCGGGGCGCACGAGATGATCGCCACCCTCGACGGCGGCTACCTCCACGAGGTCGCCGAGCGCGGCCGCAACCTCTCCGCGGGCCAGCGCCAGCTCATCGCGCTCGCCCGCGCCGAGCTGGTCGACCCCGACATCCTGCTCCTGGACGAGGCCACGGCCGCGCTCGACCTGGCCACCGAGGCCCAGGTCAACCAGGCGACCGACCGGCTGGCGGGCCGTCGTACGGCCGGCCCCTCGCCCGACCACCACCCCTCGACGAGCGCTTACGCGCGCACCACCTTGGTGGTCGCCCACCGGCTGACCACGGCCGCCCGTGCCGACCGGGTGGTGGTCATGGACCACGGGCGGGTCGTCGAGGACGGCACGCACGAGGAACTGCTGGCCCTCGGCGGCCGGTACGCCGAGCTGTGGCGGACCTTCGCCGGGCACGCCGAACCGGGGGAGCCGGTGGGCGCGGTCCGCTGAGCGGCCCCGGCCCGCCGGCCATCCCTGACGGGCCCGCGCCAGGTCGTGTCGCTGACGACCGTGCAACCATCCGTCACACCCCCGCGTCCGTACATCCGTACGGCCGCCGGGGGACGGCCCGGCCGCGTTCTCGGGGAGGACAAGCACGTGGACAGTGGTGCGATACGCCGGCGTCTCTCGCTCGGCCCGGTCCTGCTGGCTGCCGCCGGACTGCTGGCCTTCGCGGCCGCGGGCACCGCACAGGCCGCGCCCAGCAGCTGCGCGGGGACCCAGGTCAGAACCCTCCCCTTCGCCTCCGGCGTCACCCGCGTCTACCGGCACGGCGACTACGTCTGCGCCATGACCCTCGCCCGCCGATCCGGTCCCGTCCGCGCGATGTCGGTCAGCGTCCAGGCCCGGGGCAGCCGCCCGGCCGAGGACGCCGGCCGCTACACCCAGCACGCCGGGCCGGTGACCGTGCACGCCGGGCACCGCTGCGTGTGGATCCGCGGCTCGGTGGGCCGGAGCACCGTCAGCTCGGGCTGGATCCTCTGCTGAACGACCGGCTGCACCGACACGCTGGCCTCTGTGCGTTCCCTTGACGGAAAGAAACTTCCCGGATATTGGTGACTCCTTGGAAGTTTCCTTCAGCAGTTCTCCTCTGGGAAGGAGCGCACGTGCCCGACAGCAGCACGGGAAGCGACACCAGCAAGAGAGGCACAGGAAACACAGCGGGTGGAGGCGGCACCCGGTTGTCCCGTCGTACGGTCCTCGCCGCCGGCGCCGGCATCACCGCCGCGCTGACCGTACCCACCACCGCCCGCGCCGCCGCCCCGGACGAGCGCCGCCTCAAGGCCCTGATCTCCGGGATGTCGCTGGAGGAGAAGGTCGGCCAGCTCTTCGTGATGCGGGTCTACGGCGCCTCCGCCACCGCCCCCGACCAGGCCGACATCGACGCCAACCTCGGCGAGCTGGGCGTGCGCACCGCGGCCGAACTGATCGCGAAGTACCGGGTCGGCGGGATCATCTACTTCACCTGGGCCCACAACACCCGGAATCCGCACCAGATCGCGGACCTGTCCAACGGCATCCAGAAGGCGTCCCTGGAGCAGCCGCGCGGGCTGCCGATGCTGATCGCCACCGACCAGGAGCACGGCGCGGTGTGCCGGGTGGGCGAGCCCGCCACGCTCTTCCCGGGCGCCATGGCGATCGGCGCGGGCGGCTCCGCGGCCGACGCCCGCACCCTCGGCCGTATCTCGGGCGCCGAACTGCGCGCCCTCGGCATCAACCAGGACTACTCGCCCGACGCCGACGTGAACGTCAACCCGGCCAACCCGGTCATCGGCGTGCGCTCCTTCGGCGCCGACCCGGCGGCCGTCGCGGAGCTGGTCGCGGCCGAGGTGAAGGGCTACCAGTCCTCCCGCGTCGCCGCCACGGCCAAGCACTTCCCGGGGCACGGCGACACCGCCGTCGACAGCCACTACGGCTTCCCGGTCATCACGCACAGCCGGGAGCTGTGGGAGAAACTGGACGCGGTGCCGTTCCGGTCGGCCATCGCGGCGGGCATCGACTCGGTCATGACCGCGCACATCCAGTTCCCGGCCCTGGACGACTCCGGTGACCCGGCCACCCTCTCCGAGCCCATCCTCACCGGCATCCTGCGCGGCGAACTCGGTTACGACGGCGTGGTGATCACCGACTCGCTCGGCATGGAGGGCGTGCGCACCAAGTACGGTGACGACCGGGTGCCGGTGCTCGCGCTGAAGGCCGGCGTGGACCAGCTGCTCAACCCGCCGTCCATCGAAACGGCCTGGAACGCGGTCCTGAAGGCCGTCCAGGACGGCGAGCTGACCGAGGCCCGTCTCGACGAATCGATCCTGCGCATCCTGCGGATGAAGTCCCGGCTCGGCCTGTTCGGCGAGCCGTACGTCGACCGGGCGGGTGTGGACCGGGTGGTGGGCACCAGGTCCCACCTGGCCACGGCCGACCGGATCGCCGAGCGCACCACCACCCTGCTGGTCAACGAGGACGCGACGCTTCCCCTCGACCACCGCAGGCAGCCCCGCCTCCTCGTCGTCGGCGCGGACCCGGCCTCCCCGTCCGGTACGACGGGCCCGCCGACGGGCGTACTGGCCGCCGCCCTCACGGAGTCGGGCTTCACCGCCACCGCGCTGTCGACCGGCACGAGCCCCTCCGCCGCGACCATCGACCAGGCGGTCGCCGCGGCCCGAGACGCGGACGCGGTGGTGGTCGGCACCTACAACGTGACGGCGGGCAGCTCCCAGCGCACGCTGGTGGACAGGCTGGTGGCCACCGGCAAGCCGGTGGTGGCGCTCGCCGTGCGCAATCCGTACGACGTGGCCCACCTCCCCTCGGTGCGGGCCTGCCTGGCGTCGTACTGCTGGACCGACGTCGAACTCCGCGCCGCCGCACGGGTGATCGCGGGCCGGGTCAGGCCCCGCGGCAAGCTGCCGGTGCCGGTGCAGCGGGCCGACGACCCGACGCGGGTCCTGTACCCGATCGGGCACGGCCTGACGTACTAGCCCGACTCCCTTCGGGATGCCGGCACCGCCCCCGGTGAGGAATCGGGGGCGGAACGGGGCGGCGGAGGGACTCATCGGCCGAACTGCGGCGTGGGCAGGAGAATTTCAGGCTCAAATGTACTAATTGTGCCTAATGATCACTCTGCCCGGACGGGTTGCCGTCGACGTCGAGGAAGGGCCGCGATGAAGCACAGAAACCGCCTGGCCGCAGCCGGGGCGCTCGCCCTCGCGTTGGCCGCAGTCCCCGTCGCCGCCGGCGCGGCGTCCCCGGGTGTGGTCGCGCACCGGACTGTGCCGACACCCGGGCCCGACAGCACCGTCGTCACCGTGCGCACCGGAGGCGACCGGGCGGCGACCGACGCGCCCGCCCCGCTCGCCGGGGTACGGCTCGCGCTCTTCGCGGACCCGGACGCGACGGAACCGATCGGGGCCGACTGGGCCCGGTGCACCTCGGACGCCGACGGCGACTGCTCGTTCGTCGTCCCGGACACCGGTGAGGGGGAGGCCAACCAGGGACGGATCGTGACGGTGGGCCAGGTCGGGGCGCCGGCCGGCTGGTACATGAACCCCGTGCTGCGCACCGGACCGGGCAGCGGGTCGGGTTCGACGGCCTCGCCGTACCGGTTCCGGACCCCGGCGCTCCAGGGCGGAGCCACCTACCGGTCCACCCGGGAGTTCATGTACAGCACCGACAACGGCCTCCCGACCCGCTCGGGCGGTGTGTGGCAGACCTCGCGCGACAACCCGCCGCTGCCGGCCACCTGCGGCCTGGACGTGGCCCTGGTGCTCGATCTGTCCGCATCGGTCGGCAGCCAGTTGCCGGCCCTGAAGGCCGCCGCCGACGCCTTCACCGACGCCTTGACCGGCACGCCTTCACGGCTGGCCCTGTTCTCCTTCGACCAGGAGTCGCCGTCCACGAGTGTCGGCGTGAACCACCCCGAGCTCCAGTCGGTCTCGACCCCGGCCGGGGCCGCCGCGTTCAAGAGCAGGTACGCGGACTGGACGCTGGGCCGCGGCACGAACTGGGACCGCGCGCTGTGGGCGGTGGCCCGCGCGCCGGAGCACTACGACGCGGCGGTGGTGCTCACCGACGGCAACCCGACGCGCTTCGGCAGCCTTCACGGCGACGGCGCCAACACCCACTTCATCGACGTCGAGAACGGCGTCTTCTCGGCCAACTCGGTGAAGGCGAAGGACACACGCGTGATCGCGCTGGGCGTCGGCAGCGGGGTCGCGGGCGTGTCCGGGCTCAACCTGCGGGCCATCTCCGGCCCGACCGGCTTCGACGGCGACAACACCGGCACAGCCGACTACTTCCAGACCACGGACTACGGTCAGGCGGCCGAACAACTGCGTGGCCTCGCCCTCGGCAACTGCACCGGCACCCTCAACGTGGTCAAGCAGATCGTGCCCTCGGACACCACCGGCGAGGACGTGACCGGCGCCGAGCCGGCCGGCCCCGGCTGGGTCTTCGACGCCTCCACCACCACTCCAGGCGTCACCGGCCTGCCCGCCTCCGAGACCACCGGCGCGGACGGCACCGGCACGGTCACCTTCACCCCGGGTTACGGCACCAACGAGCAGGCCGCGGTGACCGTCGGCGAGGTCCAGCACCCCGGCTACGAACTGGTCACCCAGGGGGGACGCAACGCGGTCTGCACCGACCTCGACACCGGCGCGGCCATCCCGGTGGAGAACACCGCCTCGGCCTCCGGACCGGGCTTCACCGTCGACGTCCCCCGCCAGGACGCCGTCAGCTGCACCGTCTACAACCGGGCGGCGGGGGAGGAGGAGTCCGCGGACCTCACCGTGGACAAGGTGTGGGACGTCGACGGCCACCTCTACCCGGACGGCTCCCAGCCCGACGGACTCAGCGCCCGACTGACCCTCACCGGGCCGCACTCGACGACGGCCACGCCGCAGCCCTGGGGCGTCGCCCGACCCGGCTACACCGTCGGCGACGAGGTGACCGTGGCCGAGGAGGTCCACACGGCGGGCTCCGAGTGCAGCCTCGCGGGCTCGGAGATCACCGGCATCGACGGAGCCGCCGTGCACCGGCCGCTGCCCTACACGACCGGTCTCACCGGGCCGCACCAGCGCCTGACCGTCACCAACACCGTGACGTGCCGTCCACCGGACGGCGACCACGGCGGCGGGTACGGCGACGGGTACGACCGCTCGGGCGGCAGGCGTGGTTCCGGCGACGGCGGGGGCCGCTGAGATCCCGCTGGGGCCGGGCACGCGGGCCGGGCCGGACGCCCGGCCCGCACGGCTCACCGGACCGGCTCACGCCGCCTCGCTGAGCAGGCGTGCGAGGTGGTCGTGGCCCGCGGCGAGCAGGCCGGGCAGCGGGGCGGCCTGCTCGTACCACCGCTTCTCGTACTCCCAGCACAGCCAGCCGTCCCAGCCGTTGCGGCAGAGCACGTCCACGCACTCGGTGAGCGGCAGCACGCCCGCGCCGAGCGGCAGCGGGGTGGTGTCCTCGGCCGACGCGATGTCCTTGACCTGCACGTATCCCAGGTGAGGGGCGAGCGCCGCATACGTCTGCGCGGGCTGCTCGCCGCCCAGCCAGGTGTGCATCACGTCCCACAGCGCCCCCACCTGCCGGTGCCCCACCGGACCCAGCACCCGGATGGCGTCGGCGCCGGTGCGGTGCGAGTCGTGGGTCTCCAGCAGGATGCGCACCCCGAGCGCGGCCGCGTCCTCGGCGGCGGTGCCGAGCCGCCTGGCCGCGATCGCGTCGGCCTCCTCGCGGTCGGCCTCCCCACCGGGGAAGACGCGGACGAAGGGCGCCTCCAGATCATGGGCGAGCCGGAGCAGCGCCCGGACCTCGGCGAGCACGGCGGAGTCGTCCCCGGGCGCGGCGACCCGCGCGTACCCGGCCAGACACAGCGGCTCGACGCCGGCGCTCCGGAACAGGGCGGCGGTCTCGGCGCGTTCGGCGGGGGAGAGGCCGGGGTGGACCGGTTCCTCGGGATGGGCGCGCAGTTCGACACCGTGGTAGCCGTGC
Organism: Streptomyces sp. NPDC001056; assembly: GCF_053598955.1. NCBI lineage: Bacteria > Bacillati > Actinomycetota > Actinomycetes > Kitasatosporales > Streptomycetaceae > Streptomyces > Streptomyces sp. NPDC001056. Next base: position 84,351 of record NZ_JBSFLI010000025.1, read on the forward strand.
GCGGACGCGAGCGCCAGGACGTCCGGGACGGGCAGGCCGGGGACACCGAGGGTGGAGAACGCCAGCTTCATGCACAAGGACCCTACTCGTCACCCGTCCGGTTCGCGCAGCGTCAGCCGCCAGTCCTGGCCGACCAGATCCTTGCCGAAGGAGTGGTGCGGCCGCTCGCCGACGAGCACGAAGCCGTGCCGCCGGTACAGCCGGCGGGCGCTGCTCAGCACGTCGTTGGTCCACAGCACCAGCTCGCGGTACCCGGCCTCGCGCGCGAACTCGACCACCGCCCCCACCAGCCGGTCCCCGACGCCCCGCCCCCGCGCCCCGGGCTCCACGAGCAGCAGCCGCAGCCGAGCGGCGCCGGGCGCGTCGTCCCGTACACACATCACACACCCCACCGGGCGGCCGTCCGCCTCGGCGATCCACACCCGTTCCGTCCGCGGGTCGTGCTCCTGCGCGAAATCGGCGACGATCCGCGCGACGAGCCCCTCGTACTCCGCGTTCCACCCGTACTCGGCGGCGTACAGGACGGCGTTGCGCTGCACGATCCATCCCAGCTCACCGGCCCGGGGCCGGCGCAGGACGACGTCCTCGGCCCCCTTGCCGCGCCGGTCCCCGAGGACGTCCCGGATGGTCGCCATGGCCTCCACCAGCCGGGCCCGGTCCCCCGGGGCCACGCCCCCGAGCAGCGCCCCGACGGTGTCCCGCGCCCGCTCGTCCAGCATCGCGGCGGCCTCGCGTCCGCTCGCGGTGAGCGTGATCCGCCGCCGCCGCGTGTCCCGCTGCGACACCCCGCGCTCGACGAGCCCCGCGTCCTCGAACCTGTTCAGGATGCGGCTCAGATACCCGGCGTCGAGCCCGAGGGCGGTCCGCAGATCCGCCGCGTCCAGGTGCGGGGCCTGTGCCAGCTCGTACAGCACCCGGGACTCGGTGAGCGTGTAGGGGGCGTAGAGGTGCCGGCCGTAGTCGAGGGCACCGATGACACCCGTGTAGAAGCGGTTGAACGCGCGAACGTCCTGGACGGTCATGATCGCCCCCGGAGAAGTCTGACTCCGTCAGAGATGCCGACACGTCGAGGCTAGTCCGGCCGGGGTGCCGCGTCCAGCGGGGCCCGCGGTCTCCGGGGGCCGGGGCTCAGGGGCCCCGGGCCGTGCCTCACGAGGCCCGCGGCGCCCCCGTCGACCCCCGCACCACCAGCTCGCCGCCGATCTCGCCGACCCCGCCGGCCGGTGTCTCCTCCCGGCCCATGGCGATCCGGCCGGCCCGGGCGCCCGCCTCGGCGAGCGGTATGCGAACCGTCGTGAGCCCGGGTACCACGTCGGCACTGAACGGGAGGTCGTCGAACCCGGTGACCGACACGTCCTCCGGTATCCGCAGCCCGCGGTCCCGTACCGCCGCGCACACTCCCACCGCGACGGAGTCGTTCGCGGCGACCACCGCTGTCAGCGAGGGGTCCCGGCGCAGCAGCTCGCTCGCGCCCTCGTACCCCGCGCGCCGGTCGAACCGCCCGTACACGGTCCACCGCGGGTCCTCCTCGACGCCCGCCGCGGCCAGCGCGGCGCGATGCCCCGCCAGCCGGTGCCGTGTCGTCGTCCGCTCCGGGGGCCCGGCGACGCAGCCGATCCGCCGGTGCCCGAGTCCGAGGAGATGCCCGGTCGCCGCACGGGCGCCTGCGCGGTTGTCGAAGGTGAGCGCGACCGCCCCGGTGTCCGGTACCGGCGGCCGCCCGCACAGGACGACCCGCGTCCCGGCCTCCCCCAGCTTCCGCAGTTTCGCCGCGACCGCCTCCGCGTGCGGCGCCTCCACGACCGCTCCGCCGGTCAGGACGACCGCCGCCGCCCGCTGCCGTCGCAGCAGCGTCAGGTACGTCAGCTCCCGCTCCGGCGAGCCACCCGTGTTGCAGACGACCGCGAGCCGTTCACCCCCCGCCCGGCCCCCGGCGCCCCCGATCTCCGCCTGGATGGCGCTCGCCATGATCCCGAAGAAGGGGTCGGCGATGTCGTTGACGAGGATGCCGACCAGGTCGGAGGTGGCGGCGGCGAGTGCGCTGGCGGGGCCGTTGAGGACGTAGTCCAGCTCGTCCACCGCGCGCAGGACGCGCTCGCGGGTCGGCGCGGCCACCGGGTAGTTGCCGTTCAGCACGCGCGACACCGTCGCGGGGGAGACCTGGGCGCGCGCGGCCACGTCCGCCAGGGTCACGGTCATCTCGTCGTCCTCCAGTCACGCATCTCCTCGTCAGGGCTGGTAGACGGCCAGAGCGCGATCTTGGTTCCGAGGACCTTTCCGAGGGGCACGCCGCCTGAGCACGGGCCGGGTCAGTGGGTCTGTGGGTTCATCGCGTGGGAGGGAGCGTGCCGGGGGGACTGTTTGATCCTCCCGGCACGTGCGTTCAGCCCTTGACGGCGCCGATGAAGGACGTCCAGCTGTCCACGGAGAAGACCAGTGCCGGACCGGAGCGGTGCTTGCTGTCGCGGACGGGGACGGTGGCGTGGCCGCGAGCTACTTCCAGGCAGTCGCCCTGGCTGCCGCCGCTGTAGCTGGACTTGTACCACCCCGTGAGGGTGGACGAGTCGGAGACGGTGTGCTCACTGCTGACCATGTACGTGTTCCTCCGCTGCCGCTCTGACGAGGGCAAGTGACTCCTGTTGCGACAACGCGTCGCTCAGAGCCAGAGCGTAGGCGGTCTGACTGGCCGCCACCAGCGCCGGATCATCCATCAAGTGACCAGTGAGGAAGCCCTCCACGTAGGCCACCGGGGCAGAGTCCTCGAAGCTCATGAGCGTGAGGTAACTCTCCATGAGCGCGTGCGCCCCCGAGCCGTACGGCAGTACATGGAGCCGCAGGCGTCCCGCCTCGGCCATGTCCGCAACCTTGTGCAGTTGCTCGGCCATGACGTGTGGTCCGCCCACGCAACGCCGCACCACCGCCTCGTCGAGCAGCGTCCAGACGACAGGACGCGTCGACCCGTCGAGGATTCGGCGGCGTTTCGTTCGAGTGACAACGGCCTCGTCAAGCTTCTCGGCGGTGTGGTTGGGGCTGTAGGCGCGGAATAGAGCGCGGGCGTAGTCGTCGGTCTGGAGCACGCCCGGAACCAGTGAGAGCGCGAACTGCTGGATCAGCACGGCCTGTTCTTCCAGCTCGGCCACGGGTGCGAAGTAGTCGATGTACTTCGACTCCAGGTCTTCCAGCCATCGTTGGAAGAATCCGTCCGTACCCAGCGCCCTATCGACCCGCCGCGCGTCGTCGGGCTTCGGCAGCCGCCTGCCCGACTCGTAGTGACTGATCAACGTCGGCGAGCACACGATCTGCTCGCTCAGTTCCTCCTGGGTGAGCCCGGCCGCCAACCGCCGCAGCCTCAACTCCTCCCCGTACTTCTCGCGCGGTGTCCGTGGTCTGCGGTCAACGCTCATCCGGCCAACTCCCTTGCTGACAAGCGCAAATGTCAACCCCCCACCTCTGGAAATCCTAGCCATCGCCGCCCCACTCTGTGACTGATTCACCACATTCCGCAGTCGCCGCAGATGAAATGGCAGGTCGGCATGACACAACTCCTCGCCCGGCTGGTCGAGCCCTTCCTCCGGCTCCTCCTGCCCGCCCGCGGGCGGCGGCGCCGACGGCCGGTGTACCCGTCGTACTCCTGCCCGTACGTCGGCGGACCGACGACGTACCACCGCGGCGGAGCCCCCCTCCGCGGCGAGGACAGCCGACTCGTCCGCCCCTATCTCGACCTCGTGGAGACCTACGCATGAACGAACGCCTGCTGCCCTGGACCGGCTCCGACGAGAAGCCCTGTTACCTCGTCGGGGACGGCACGGGGTACGTCTCCCGGGTCGCCGACCAGGTCGAAAGCGTGCAGCTCGGCATGGCGGGCAGCCTGCTGGACCACACCGCCGAACTCCTCTCGGGCGAGGAACTGACCAACGAGGAACTGCGCTACCTGATCCGCCGCCTCGCCGAGTCCCTGACGGAGACCAAGCGGGTCGCGGAGAGCAGGGGCGCGCGGCTGGGCCAGGTGAACCGAGCGGCCGTCGTGGAGACGTGACCAGATGATCACGACACCGCCGCGCCTCCGCATCACCGTGCCGGCCCCGCCGCACCCAGGAGGTCACGGTGCGCGTCGGCGAGCACGACACCTGGGGGATCGTGCTGGAAAATCCGTCGCCCCGGGATGTCAAGAAGTCCGGCGCGGCTCCGACTACAGGGTGAAGGGCCCCGCGGGGGTCCCTGAACCACGAGGAGTACGACATGCGGTTCCTGATCGGCCTGCACATCAACCCCGCCGTGCTGGACGCGCTGACCGCCGAGGAGAAGACGGCGGTCCAGGAGGGGCACGGCGCGTTCATCGAGGCGCTGAAGGAGTCCGGGGAGCTGGTCACCACGCAGGCGCTGGCCGACCCGTCGCAGTCCGCCGTGGTCACCGTGCGCGGCGGCAGGACGGTCGTCACCGACGGGCCCTTCCTGGAGGCCAAGGAGCACCTCGGCGGCTTCTACCTGGTCGACTGCGAGGACCGGGAGCGGGCGATCGAGCTGGCCGCGCGCATCCCGGACGCCGGGATCGAGGGCCTGGGTGTCGAGGTGCGCCAGGTGATGTTCTCCTGCGGACAATTGGAGGCATGAGCGCACCGAACCCGGCACCGGGCATCGAGGACCTGCTGCGCGACCTCGCTCCGCGGGTCCTCGGCGCGCTCGTCCGCCGGCACGGCCGGTTCGAGGACTGCGAGGACGCCGTGCAGGAGGCCGTCCTCGCCGCCACCGCGCGGTGGCCGGCCGAGGGCGTGCCGGAGAGTCCGCGCGGCTGGCTGACCACCGTCGCCTCCCGCCGCCTGGCCGACCAGGCGCGCAGCGACCTCGCCCGCCGGGAGCGCGAGGCCGCGACCGCCGCCGAGGTCGCCCCCGGCGAGGTGCCGGACGCCGACGACACCCTCCTCCTGCTGTTCCTGTGCTGCCATCCGGCGCTGACCCCGTCCTCCCAGACCGCCCTCACCCTGCGGGCCGTCGGCGGGCTGACCACCGCCGAGACCGCCCGCGCCTTCCTGGTGCCGGAGGCCACGATGGCGGCCCGGATCAGCCGGGCCAAGCAGCGGGTCAGGGCGGCGGGCGGCACGTTCACCGTGCCGGACGGCGCGCTGCTCAGGGAGCGGTTGCCGGTCGTCCTGCACGTGCTCTACCTGATCTTCAACGAGGGGTACACCGCTTCGTCGGGCGACCGCCTCGACCGCCCCGACCTCGCCCGCGAGGCCATCCGGCTCACCCGGGCCGTGCACTCCCAGCTCCCCGAGGACGGCGAGGTCACCGGCCTGCTCGCGCTGATGCTGCTGACCGACGCCCGCCGTGCGGCGCGTACCACCGCGTCCGGCGACCTGGTGCCGCTGGCGGAGCAGGACCGTACGACCTGGGACCACGACCTGATCGAGGAGGGCACCGAACTCGTCACCACGGCGCTCGCCGGACCGTCCCTCGGGCCGTACGGGCTCCAGGCCGCCATCGCCGCCACGCACGCGGACGCCGCGAAGGCGGAAGAGACCAACTGGGCCCAGGTGCATGCCCTCTACCTCATCCTCGAACGCATCGCGCCCAACCCCGTGGTCACCCTCAACCGCGCCATCGCCCTCGCCGAGACCGAGGGCCCCGAGGCCGGGCTCGCCCTCCTCGCCACCCTGGACGACGACACCCGTATGGCCCGGTACCACCGGCTGCTGTCCGTCCGGGCCCACCTGCTGGAGAAGACCGGCGACACGGAGGGCGCGTACGACCACTACCGCCGCGCCGCCAAGGCCACGGCGAGCCTTGCCGAGCAGCGGTATCTGGAGGCGCGGGCGGCCCGGTTCAGCGGGAGGAACCCCGGCGGTACGCCAGGCCCCGCACGAAGAGGATGACGAAGGTGAGCGCGGCGACGGCGCACACCGTCATGCCGATGGCCAGCAGGGCGATGCCCGTCCCGCTGATGCCCGGCACATCGGTCACCGTGGTCATGGAGGCGGTGGTCTGTTCCCTGCGCTCATGGTCCGGATGGTCCACGATGTAGAGGACCTGCCCCACGATCGCCAGCACACAGAGCGCCGCCCAGGCCAGCAGCCAACCGCCCGCCCTGGCCCACCGGGGGACCCGCGGGCGCAGGGCGACGTGCGGGCACCGGGCCAGCAGCACGCGCCCCAGGTCCGCGGCGTACTCGGCGAGTCCGTCCGTCCGGAGCCGGCGGCCGTCGTCGAAGCCGATCTCGATGCGGTAGCCGTTGCCGAGCCGGGTCGCGACGGCGTTCACGGCGTCGCCCTCGACGTGCAGGGTGGTGACGCGGTCCCAGGTCCAGCCGGCGGCCCCCCGCCGTGACCCGTGGACCAGGCCCCGCTCCCGCACCTCGAAGTACTCGCCGGGCTCGCCGCGCAGCGCCCGCAGGATCTGGGTCACCGCGACGCCCACGGCGCCCAGCGAGAGGCCGAGCAGCAGACCGATCGCCCGGTTGCTGCCGGGGGACCCCTCGCCGGTGGCGGAGATGCCCCAGACCCCCAGCCCGCCCGAGGGCACGGCGATCAGCAGGGCCCCGGCGGCGTTCACCCACCGCTTGCGGTGGTCGACCGGATGCCGGCTGATCACCGGTCCGAGCTGGTCGAGAGCGCTCGCTCCCTCGATGGCAGTCACCGGACAAGTCAAACACCGGCGCGCTCGTGCGCTCAACACCCTTACTGGGAAAGGAGGCTGAGTGTCACGGCCGCCATGCGTCCCGGTGGTCCGGGTGGTCGGCGTAGGTCAGCGCATGCCGTGGAAGCTCACGACGTGGCCGACCGCGCCCGGCACCTTCACGCGGGCGTCCACCGCTCGACCACGCTTCACCGCACTAGAAGAAAACCCCGCACCGCAACAGCACATTGGCGTACGGGCTCGCCTCGCCGGTGCGGACGACCAGCCGCGCACCCGCCGACAACTCCTTCAGCCGCTCGTGCGGCACGAGGTCCACCCGGGTGAACCGCCGCTCCACCAGGTCCAGATGGGGCCCGCGCAGCTCCGTTGCGACCGTGGCCCCCTCGATCACCAGCTCGTCCAGCAGCCCGGCGAAGACCTCGGCGAAGGACGGCACCCCGGCGCGGAAGGCCAGGTCCACCACGCGCGGCCCGGCCGGGATCGGCATGCCCGCGTCGCACACCAGGACCTCATCCCCGTGCCCCAACTCGGCCAGCGCGCCCGCCAGATGGCGATTCAGGATGCCCGACTTCTTCACGGCTGCCCGACCTCCTCGGCCGTCGGATACGACTCCTGCGCCCCCGGCTTCGTCACGGCCGCCGCGCCGACGCGGGCCGCGTACGCCGCCGCCTCCGCGAGGCCCGCCCCCGCGCCCAGCCTCCAGGCCAGGGCGGCGGTGAAGGCGTCGCCCGCGCCCGTGGTGTCCACCGCGTCGACCTTCACCGAGGCCACCCGGGTCGCGCCCGAGCCGTCGTACACCAGGGCGCCCTCGGCGCCGAGCGTGACCACGACCGAACGCGGGCCCATGGCCAGCAGCCCGCGCGCCCAGTCCCCGGGGTCCTCGCCGATCCCGGTGCCGGCGCCGCTGTCGCTGTCGCTGTCGCCGAGGATCACCCGCGCCTCGTGCTCGTTCACGATCAGCGGATCGCAGGCGGCCAGCACCTCGGCGGGCAGCGGGCGCGGCGGGGAGGGATTGAGGACGAAGCGGGTGCCGGCGGGCAGGTTCCGTACCACCTCCACGACCGTCTCCAGCGGGATCTCCAGCTGGGCGGAGACCACGCGGGAGGAGCGCAGCAGGCCCTCGGCGGCCCGGACGTCCGCCGGGGTGAGGCGGGCGTTCGCGCCCGGCGACACCACGATGCTGTTGTCCCCGGACGGGTCGACGGTGATCAGCGCGACCCCGGTCGGCGCCCCGCCCGTCAGCACGCCCGCCGGATCGACCCCGGCCGAGCGCAGGGAGTCGAGCAGCAGCCGGCCGTGGCCGTCGTCGCCGACGCGCGCCAGCAGGGCCGTACGGGCCCCGAGCCGGGCCGCGGCGACCGCCTGGTTGGCGCCCTTGCCGCCGGGGTGCGTGGACAGGTCGCCGCCGAGCACCGTCTCGCCCGCGGCCGGCCGCCGCTCGACACCGATCACCAGGTCGGCGTTGGCCGAACCCACGACCAACAGGTCGTAGTCGTACATCAGTTGACTCCCATGAAAACCCGTGAAACCCAGGAACGAACCGGGGCGGACGGTCGCCCTCCATGGTGCCCCCATGGTGTACGACCGTCCGCCCGAGTCCTCTTCGCCTTCTCCGTCAGCCGTTGAACCCGGCCACGTTGTCCTTCGTGACCACCTTCACCGGCACCTTGACCGTCTGTTCGACCTTCTTGCCCTGGCTCGCCCTGAGCGCGTTGTCCACGGCGATCCGGCCGAGCTGGGTCGGCTGCTGGGCGACCGAGGCGTACAGCGTGCCCGCCTTGACCGCGTTCAGGCCGTCCGGGGTGCCGTCGAAGCCGACCACCGGCACCGACCTACCGGCCTTGGAACCCAGCGCCTTGATCGCGCCGAGGGCCATCTCGTCGTTGGCGGCGATGACGCCCTGCACGTCCGGGTGGGCCTGGAGCAGGTTCGACATCACGTCGAGGCCCTTGGTGCGGTCGAAGTCGGCGGGCTGCTGTGCCACCACCTTGATGCCCGGGTAGGCCTTCAGACCGTCGGCGAAGCCCTGCGCACGCTCACGCGCCGCCGAGGTGCCCGCCTGACCCTGGAGGATCACGATCTTGCCCTTGCCGCCCAGCTTCTCGGCGATCGTCTTCGCCGCCAGCTCACCGCCGGCGATGTTGTCCGAGGCCACCAGGGCGTTCACATCGGCCTTGTTGACGCCGCGGTCGACCGCGATGACCGGGATGCTCGCCTTGTCGGCGGCCTTGACCGAGTTGCTCGCCGCGTCCGAGTCCACCGGGTTGACGATGATCGCGTCCAGTCCCGAACTGGTGAAGTTCTGGAGCTGGTTGGCCTGCTGCGAGGCGTCGTTCTGCGCGTCGGTGACCGTCAGGTCCACGCCCAGCTTCTTCGCCTCGGCCTGCGCGCCGGAGCGGATCTGCACGAAGAACGGGTTGTTGAGGGTCGACAGCGACAGACCCATCTTCGGGTCGGCCGAGGACGAGGAGCCGTTGTGCAGGAAGGAGGTCGCACCGACGATCGCCACGGTCACCACGGCCGCGAGCCCGTACGTCGCCGCCTGCCTGCCCTTGTTGCCGCCGCCACCGGTGGTCACCGGGGTGGCACCCGCCTTGCGGCGCACCGTGTCGAGCAGTACCGCCAGCGCGATGACGACACCGATGACGACCTGCTGCCAGAACGCGGAGACGTTCAGCAGGTTGAGGCCGTTGCGCAGCACCGCGAGGATCAGCGCGCCGACCAGGGTGCCGGACGCCTTGCCGGTGCCGCCCGCGAGCGAGGCACCGCCGATGACGACGGCCGCGATGGCGTCCAGCTCGTAGCCGTCGGCGGCCTGCGGCTGGGCGGAGGACAGCCGGGAGGCCAGCACGATGCCCGCCACCGCCGCGAACACACCGGACAGGGCGTAGATCGCGAGCTTCTGCTTCCTGACCCGCAGGCCCGACAGGCGCGCGGCCTCCTCGTTGCCGCCGATCGCGTACATCGAGCGGCCGATGTAGGTGCGGCCGAGCACGAGCGCGGCCAGCAGCCCCATGACGATCATGACCAGGACCGGCACCGGCAGCCAGTCGCCGAGCGTGTCACCGAGGTGCGAGACCGAGTCCGGGAACGGGATCGGCACACCACCGGAGATCACCAGCGACAGACCGCGGCCCACCGACAGCATGGCGAGCGTCGCGATGAACGGGGGCAGCTTGCCGTAGGCGATGAGGAAACCGTTCACCAGACCGGCCGCGACGCCCGTGGCGACCGCGAGGACGACGGCCGGCGCGACCGGCACCCCGTGCTGGGTGGCGGTCCATGCCAGCACCGTCGCCGACAGCGCGGCCACCGAGCCCACGGACAGGTCGATGCCCGCCGCCACGATCACGAAGGTGACACCGAAGGCCAGGATGGCCGTCACGGCCGCCTGGACACCGATGTTGAGCAGGTTGTCCGTCGTCAGGAAGTCGCCGGACAGCGCCGACAGGGCGATGACCAGGGCGATCAGCGCGGTCAGCGCGCCGTTGTCGAGCAGCAGCCGGCGCAGGCCGCCCGGGGCGCCACTCGCTCCCGCCGTGCTCTTGAGCGTGTCAGTGGCCACGGGTGGCCTCCTTCGCGGTGTTGTCGGTGGTGGGGTTCTCGCTGGTGGGGTGGGAAACGGCGAGCGCCATCACGGCGTCCTGGGTGGCCTCGTCGGCCGCGAGTTCTCCGGCGATCCGGCCCTGGGCCATCACCAGCACCCGGTCGCTCATGCCGAGCACCTCGGGCAGATCGCTGGAGATCATCAGCACGGCGGCGCCGGCGGCCGTCAGCTCGTTGATCAGCTGGTAGATCTCGACCTTGGCGCCCACGTCGATGCCGCGCGTCGGCTCGTCCAGGATCAGCACCTTGGTGTCGGCCAGCAGCCACTTGCCGATGACGACCTTCTGCTGGTTGCCGCCGGAGAGCGTGCGCACGTGCTGGCCGAGCCCGGCCATCCGCACCCCCAGCCGAGCGGCGATCTCCTCGGCCGCCACGTGCTGCGCCTTGCGGTCGACCAGTCCGGCGCGGGTCGCCGCGCGCAGGGTCACCAGTCCCAGGTTCTCCTCGACCGAGGCGTCCAGCACGAGGCCCTGGCCCTTGCGGTCCTCGGGGACGAGCCCGATCCCGGCCGCCATCGCGGCGTTCACGTCGGAGCGCCGCAGCGTGTTGCCGCCGACCTTCACGGCCCCGTCGTCGTACGGGTCCGCGCCGAACACGGCCCGTACGACCTCGGTGCGCCCGGCGCCGACCAGACCGGCGATGCCGACGACCTCGCCGGCGTGCACCTCGAAGCTCACGTCGTGGAAGACGCCGTCGCGGGTCAGCCCCTCGACACTGAGCAACGCGGCGCCCCTGTCCGGGCGCCGACGCGGGTACTGCTGCTCGATGGAGCGTCCGACCATGAGCCGTACCAGCTCGTCCTCGGCGGTGGAGGCGGGCACCTGTCCGACACTCCTGCCGTCCCGGATGACGGTGACGCGATCCCCCAGGGCGGCGATCTCGTCGAGGTGATGGGTGATGAAGACGATCCCCACCCCGTCCTCACGCAGCTGCCGCACGATGGCGAAGAGCTTCTCGACCTCCTCCGAGGTGAGCACGGCGGTCGGCTCGTCCATGATGAGCACCCGCGCGTCCAGGCTCAGCGCCTTGGCGATCTCCACCATCTGGAGCCGGGCGATGCCCAGTTCACGCACCCGGGCACGCGGTGAGACCCGCACGCCGACCCGCTCCAGGAGCTCGGCGGCCTCGGCCTCCATCCGCTTCCGGTCGATCATCCCGAACCGGCGCGGCTGCCGGCCGAGGAAGATGTTCTCGGCGACGGTCAGGTCCGGCACCAGGTTGAACTCCTGGTAGATGGTGGCGATCCCGAGCCGCTCGGAGTCCTGCGCACCGTGGATGCGCGCCTCCCGGCCGCCGACGAGGATGCGCCCGGCGTCGGGCGTGTAGGCGCCGGAAAGCATCTTGATGAGCGTGCTCTTGCCGGCGCCGTTCTCACCGAGCAGCACATGCACCTCGCCCCGGCGCAGGTCGAAGTCGACACCGTCGAGCGCGACCACGCCGGGAAAGGTCTTGCGTATGCCCTCGATGCGCAGCAACTCGTCCGGGTCGCTCACGTCGTGCTCCTTTGCACTGGGGGGAGGGGCGGGGTGGGGGATGCGGGGACGGGGACGACCCGGGTCTGCTCCGGGGCCGCACCGGTCTGACCGGCGTCACCGGCGTCACCGGCGTCACCGGCGTCACCGGCGTCACCGGCGTCACCGGCGTCACCGGCTTCACCGGCGTCACCGGCTTCACCGCAGGAGCGGCGCACGACGAGCCGGGCGGCGAGGGTGACGGACGCGGCGGGCCGTCCCTCGATCCGGTCGACCAGGGCGCGTACGGCGGCCCGGCCCAGCTCGCCGGTGGGCTGGGCGATCGCGGTGACCGGGGGATCGGTGTGCACGAACCACGGGATGTCGTCGAACGCGGCCAGCGCGATGTCGTCCGGCACCCGCAGCCCCCGCGCGCGGACGGCGTCCAGGGCGCCGAGCGCCATCAGGTTGTCGGCCGCGAACACGGCGTCCGGCGGCTCGGGAAGGTCGAGGAACCCCTCGGTGACCCGGCGACCGCTGGCGGCCTGGAAGTCGCCCTGGCCGATGTAGACGCCGGGCAGGGGAAGCCCGTAGGAGGCCAGGGCGGCGCGGAACGCCTCGACGCGCTCGCTGCCGGTGGTGGTCGCGGCGGGCCCGGCGATGATCGCGAGCCGCCGGTGCCCGAGGCGGTGCAGGTGGGAGACGAGGTCCTGCACGGCGGCCCGTCCGTCGGCGCGTACGACGGGGACGTCGACGCCGGGGATCCAGCGGTCCACGAACACCATGGGGGTACCGGCGCGGGCGGCGTCCAGCATCAGCGGCGACCCACCGTCGGTCGGGGACACCAGCAGCCCGTCGATCCGCCGGTCGAGCAGATTCCGTACGTGATGGTCCTGGAGATCGGGCCGCTCGTCGGCGTTCCCGATGATCACGCTGTACCCGAGCGAACGGGCCTCCTCCTCCACGGAGCGGGCCAGCTCGGTGAAGTAGGGATTCAGCACGTCGCTGATGACGAGGCCGAGGGTGTGGGTCTGATCGGTCCGCAGCGAACGCGCCACGGCGTTCGGCCGGTACCCGAGGGACTCCACGGCGGCCAGCACCCGGGCACGGGCATCCGCACTCACGGACGGGTGCGCGTTCAGCACCCGCGAAACCGTCGCGACGGACACGCCCGCCACAGCGGCGACATCCTTGATGCTCGCCACCTCCGGCCCACCTCCTTGTGAACTCGTGACGCTTGGAATCGATTACATCGAGACGCGAGAAACGATTGGAATCGATTACACGGGTGGTGGCAAGGGGGTGTGGGGTGGCCGAAACGCAATCGTGACCTGGCGCGAATGTGTCGGCTGGGGGCGGGAGACGCCCCTGGTGACCGGCGATCAGCGTGCGGCGATCACCAGAGGGGTGCGGCCCCCCGAGGGGCGAGCGACCCGACGGGGCTCACTCCTCGCCGAACACCTCGTGGGCGTCGGTCGCGTGTACGGCCCGCTCGGCCCAGGTCTCCAGCCGGTCCGGGTCGGTGCAGGTCTCGATGCGTGCGCGGGTGGCGTCGGGGACGGGGATGCGGCGCCATTCGAGGAGGCGGAGGACCATCCGCCGGGAGACCTCGATGCGCCCCTCTTCCCGGCCTTCTTGGCGCAATTTCTCGCGTACCTCCTTGCGGCCCTCTTCCCGCCCCTCTTCCCGTACCTGTTCGGCCAGGGGGTGGCGCCAGAAGTACTGGATTCGTCCCACTTGCGTCACCCCCGGTCTTCGGTGCGCCGGTTCACTGGCCGGTGAACAGCTCGTGGGCGTCCGTCGCGTGCACGGCCCGCTCGGCCCAGGTCTCCAGCTGGTCGAGGTCGGTGCAGGTCTCGATGCGTTCGCGGGCGGTGTCGGGGACGGGGATGCGGCGCCATTCGAGGAGGCGGAGGACCATCCGCCGGGAGACCTCGATGCGCCCCTCTTCCCGGCCTTCTTGGCGCCCCTCTTCCCGCCCCTCTTCCCGTACCTGTTCGGCCAGGGGGTGGCGCCAGAAGTACTGGATTCGTCCCACTTGCGTCACCCCCGGTCTTCGGTGCGCCGGTTCACTGGCCGGTGAACAGCTCGTGGGCGTCCGTCGCGTGCACGGCCCGCTCGGCCCAGGTCTCCAGCTGGTCGAGGTCGGTGCAGGTCTCGATGCGTGCACGGGCGGTGTCGGGGACGGGGATGCGGCGCCATTCGAGGAGGTGGAAGACCATACGCCGGGAGGTCTCGATGCGCCCCTCTTCGCGGCCTTCTTCGCGTCCCTCCTCCCGTACCTGTTCGGCCAGGGGGTGGCGCCAGAAGTACTGGACCGTCTTCATCAAGTCCCTCCACATCTGCTTCGCCTGGGGGTTGGTCAGGCAGGAGTCGACGAACTGCGCGTAGACCGCGGCGGTGTCGTAGTCGATGGTCTTCAGGGCGGCTACCAGAGATTCCAGTATGGCCGGAGTCTGCGGTCCACGTCCGTGTGTCATGGCCGAGAGGACCGCGAGGGACGGGTCCCGGCCGGCCCGGTCCGCGTCGGTGATCATCGGCACGTTGTCCGGCCCCAGCACCAACGGACGCACCGTCATCGAGTGCCAGTCGCGGAACCCGAACCGGATGGGCCGCGATGCCCACTTGGCGGTCGTACTGCTCTGCGTGATCACGATCAGCACCGGTTCGCAGCGGTACTTCTCGTACAAGTAGGCGAGGTAGTAAGGCCAACTGCCCCGTTTCCGGTCGTCCACCTTCCCCTGTGACTCCACCACCAGCAGATACGTGCCCTCGTCCGTCTCCGCCCGCATCAGCGTGTCCACTCGCCGCTCGACCGGTTCGATCTCGGTGAGGTCCACGTTCAGCGCCGCGATCTCCCGCGGCTTGGGGAACGGCACGTGCAGCACCCGCTGCAACGCCTGCGTCAACAAGGTCGGATCCTTCTGGAAGATCCTGTGCAACGCCTCGTGCGACGAGCCGACCATCGACACTCCCTCCTGTCGTACGACGTGATCAACGAGCCGGATCGCCAGAGGTTGCATATGCAGGAGGAAAATGACGTTCGTGGTGGTGCCGCGACCGCCCGGTGCTGTTCCGCTTCGGCGGTGAGCCCATCGACGCACCCGCCCCCCACCGGCCTCCACCCCTGTCACACCTCACCGCTACCGTCGACCCATGGCTCAACAGGCGGGGACCCACACCGGCGAGCGGCGGACGGCCGTGTTGGAAGGTGTGCTGGAGCGGATCACGTACGCCAACGAGGAGAACGGGTACACCGTTGCCCGGGTCGACACCGGGAGAGGCGGCGGGGAGCTGGTCACCGTCGTCGGGGCGCTGCTCGGTGCCCAGGTCGGGGAGTCCCTGCGGATGGAGGGGCGGTGGGGGACGCATCCCCAGCACGGGAAGCAGTTCCAGGTCGAGAACTACTCGACCGTCCTGCCCGCCACCGTTCAGGGCATGCGGCGTTACCTCGGCTCGGGACTCGTCAAAGGGATCGGACCCGTCTTCGCCGACCGGATCACGCGGCACTTCGGCATGGACACCCTCCGCGTCATCGAGGAGGAGCCCAAGCGGCTGATCGAGGTCCCGGGGCTCGGGCCCAAGCGGACGAAGAAGATCGCCGAGGCGTGGGAGGAGCAGAAGGCGATCAAGGAGGTCATGCTCTTCCTGCAGACCGTCGAGGTGTCCACCTCCATCGCCGTGCGGATCTACAAGAAGTACGGGGACGCGTCGATCGACGTGGTCAGGAAGAACCCCTACCGGCTCGCCGCCGACGTCTGGGGCATCGGCTTCCTCACCGCGGACAAGATCGCCCAGTCCGTCGGCATCCCCCACGACAGCCCCGAGCGCGTCAAGGCCGGCCTCCAGTACGCCCTCTCCCAGTCCGCCGACCAGGGCAACTGCTACCTGCCCGAGGAACGGCTCATCGCCGACGCCGTCAAACTCCTCCAGGTCGACACCGGACTCGTCATCGAGTGCCTCGCCGAGCTGTCCCGGGAGGGAGAAGGGGGAGAGGAGCCAGGGGTCGTACGAGAGAAGGTCCCGGGGCCCGCCGGCGGGGAGCAAGACGTCACCGCCGTCTACCTGGTCCCCTTCCACCGCGCCGAGATCTCCCTCTCCTCCCAGCTGCTCCGCCTCCTGCGCACCGACCAGGACCGCATGCCCGGCTTCCGGGACGTGGACTGGGACAAGGCCCTCGGCTGGCTCCGGCAGCGCACCGGCGCCGACCTCGCCCCCGAGCAGGAAGCCGCCGTCAGGCTCGCGCTCACCCGGAAGGTCGCCGTGCTCACCGGCGGCCCCGGCTGCGGCAAGTCGTTCACCGTCCGGTCCATCGTGGAGCTGGCCCGCGCCAGACGGGCCAAGGTGCTGCTCGCCGCGCCGACCGGCCGCGCCGCCAAGCGGCTGGCCGAGCTGACCGGGACCGAGGCGTCCACCGTGCACCGGCTGCTGGAGCTGAAGCCGGGGGGAGACGCGGCGTACGACCGGGAGCGGCCGCTCGACGCCGACCTCGTCGTCGTGGACGAGGCGTCCATGCTGGACCTGCTCCTCGCCAACAAGCTGGTGAAGGCCGTACCGCCCGGGGCGCACCTGCTCTTCGTCGGGGACGTCGACCAGCTGCCCAGCGTCGGCGCGGGGGAGGTGCTCCGAGACCTCCTCGCCGAGAACAGCCCCATCCCCGCCGTCCGCCTCACCCGCGTCTTCCGCCAGGCCCAGCAGTCCGGCGTCGTCACCAACGCGCACCGGATCAACGCGGGGCAGCACCCGCTCACCGACGGCCTCAAGGACTTCTTCCTCTTCGTGGAGGACGACACGGAGGCGGCGGGGCGGCTCACCGTGGACGTGGCGGCGCGGCGGATCCCGGCCAGGTTCGGGCTCGACCCGCGGCGCGACGTGCAGGTGCTCGCGCCGATGCACCGGGGGCCGGCGGGCGCGGGAGCGCTCAACGGGCTGCTCCAGCAGGCCATCACCCCCGCCCGCCCCGACGTGCCCGAGAAGCGGTTCGGCGGGCGGGTCTTCCGTGTCGGCGACAAGGTGACCCAGATTCGCAACAATTACGAGAAAGGGAAGAACGGGGTCTTCAACGGCACCGTGGGCGTCGTCACCGCGCTCGACCCGGTCGACCAGCGGCTGACGGTGCTGACGGACGAGGACGAGGAGGTTCCGTATGAATACGACGAACTGGACGAACTCGCCCATGCGTACGCGGTGACCATCCATCGTTCACAGGGAAGTGAATATCCCGCCGTGGTGATTCCCGTCACCACGGGAGCATGGATGATGTTGCAGCGGAACCTGCTGTACACGGCCGTGACGCGGGCCAAGAGGCTGGTCGTCCTCGTCGGGTCGCGCCGCGCGATCGGGCAGGCGGTGCGCACCGTGTCCGCCGGACGGCGGTGTACGGCCCTGGACTTCCGGCTCCTCCCGAAAAATGATCGATCAAATGAGTCGTGAAGGTCACAGAGCACTTCCAGATGCCTCTCCGAGGGGGCAGGATAGGCAGGCTGACGGCACTGAGTGCCGTCAATAGGCCCAATGGTCGACCCCGAGTGCACTCTCCTGAGCCAAATGGGGGATGGTAGAGACAGTCAGGGCACCTCGAAGATGAGGCACTACGTCGGTGAGGGAAGACGTGAGCGACAACTCTGTAGTACTGCGGTACGGCGACGGCGAGTACACCTACCCGGTGGTCGACAGCACCGTCGGCGACAAGGGCTTCGACATCGGGAAGCTGCGCACCCAGACCGGGCTGGTGACCCTCGACAGCGGGTACGGCAACACGGCCGCCTACAAATCCGCGGTCACCTACCTCGACGGCGAGGGGGGCATCCTCCGCTACCGCGGCTACCCCATCGAGCAGCTGGCCGAGCGCTCCACCTTCCTGGAGGTGGCGTACCTGCTGATCAACGGCGAGCTGCCCACCGTGGACGAGCTGACGACGTTCAAGGGCGACATCACGCGGCACACGCTGCTGCACGAGGACGTCAAGAACTTCTACAAGGGCTTCCCGCGCGACGCCCACCCGATGGCCATGCTGTCCTCGGTCGTCTCGGCGCTGTCCACCTTCTACCAGGACAGCCACAACCCGTTCGACGAGAAGCAGCGCAACCTCTCCACGATCCGGCTGCTCGCCAAGCTGCCGACGATCGCGGCGTACGCGTACAAGAAGTCGATCGGCCACCCGTTCGTCTACCCGCGCAACGACCTCGGCTACGTCGAGAACTTCCTGCGCATGACCTTCTCGGTCCCGGCCGACGAGTACGAGCTGGACCCGGTCGTCGTCTCCGCGCTGGACAAGCTGCTGATCCTGCACGCCGACCACGAGCAGAACTGTTCGACCTCCACGGTCCGCCTCGTCGGCTCCTCGCAGGCCAACATGTTCGCGTCGATCTCGGCCGGCATCTCGGCGCTGTGGGGCCCGCTGCACGGCGGCGCCAACCAGTCCGTCCTGGAGATGCTGGAGGGCATCAAGCAGAGCGGCGGCGACGTCGACACCTTCATCCGCAAGGTGAAGAACAAGGAGGACGGCGTCCGCCTGATGGGCTTCGGCCACCGGGTCTACAAGAACTTCGACCCGCGCGCCAAGATCATCAAGGCCGCCGCGCACGACGTCCTCTCGGCCCTCGGCAAGTCCGACGAGCTGCTGGACATCGCGCTCAAGCTGGAGGAGCACGCGCTCTCCGACGACTACTTCGTCTCGCGCAGCCTCTACCCGAACGTCGACTTCTACACCGGTCTGATCTACCGGGCCATGGGCTTCCCGACCGAGATGTTCACGGTCCTGTTCGCCCTCGGCCGCCTGCCGGGCTGGATCGCCCAGTGGACCGAGATGATCAAGGAGCCGGGTTCCCGCATCGGCCGCCCGCGCCAGATCTACACGGGCGTGGTCCAGCGCGACTTCGTGCCGGTCGAGGCCCGCTGAGCCCGAGACGCGCCGCCTGAGACGAGGCGAAGAAGAAGGCGCCCTGGGTCGCCGGTCCCCCCACGGGCCGACGACCAGGGCGCCTTCCCATGTCCCGGTGCGGATTCCCCCCACGGGATCCGGCCGGGCGCTCGGAGAGGACAGCGCCTGAATCGCTGTCGATGTGCGGTCTGCCGGGACAGGCACGCCGGGAGGGCCGCTCAAAGCTTCCCGGTGTACGTGCCCCGGCAACGCATCTCCGGGGAAGTCCCCCAAGACATCCCCAGACGTCGGGTCAGCGCCCCCCAAGACGCCGATCCGACATCGCCAACTTAGACCTTCGAACCCCTTCGATGGTTACGTTCACACCACTGTGATCTGCGTCTCTTGCATATGTCCCTTTAATGCGCAAGGGCCCCGATGCGGTGAACGGGGCCCTTGCGTAAGGATGATGCGCGAGCCTTGTGAAGAGCTTATGTGAGGCTCGCGCCCGTCTCTAGGGGGACTTTGGTCCCGAATTCGGCGGGACCTTCAGCGGAACCGGCGCAGCCGCAGGCTGTTGGTCACCACGAACACCGAGGAGAACGCCATCGCGGCGCCCGCGATCATCGGGTTCAGCAGCCCCGCGGCGGCCAGCGGCAGCGCGGCCACGTTGTAGCCGAACGCCCACACGAGATTGCCCTTGATGGTGGCCAGCGTCCGCCGGGACAGCCGGATGGCGTCCGCGGCGGTCCGCAGGTCTCCGCGGACCAGCGTCAGATCGCCAGCCTCGATCGCCGCGTCCGTACCGGTGCCCATCGCGAGGCCCAGGTCGGCGGTCGCGAGGGCGGCCGCGTCGTTGACCCCGTCGCCGACCATGGCCACCGCGCGCCCCTCGCCCTGGAGGCGTCGTACGACGTCCACCTTGTCCTCGGGCAGCACCTCGGCGTACACGTGCTCGGCGTCGATGCCGACGGCCTCGGCGACCGACTCGGCGACCGTCCGGTTGTCCCCGGTGAGCAGCACCGGCGTCAGCCCGAGGGCGCGCAGCTCGCGGATCGCCTCGGCGCTGGTCTCCTTGACCGCGTCGGCGACCGCGAGGACCCCGCGGGCCCGCCCGTCCCAGCCCGCCAGGACGGCCGTACGGCCCTCGCGCTCGGCCTGGCGGGCCGCGCGGGCCAGCCCCTCGGGAACGTCGTCGTACAGACGCCCCACGGCCACCTCGCGCCCGTCCACGCGCCCGCGCACGCCCCGCCCGGGGACGTTCTCGAAGTGCTCGACCGCCGGAAGCGCGCCGGTGCGCTCCTCGGCGCCGGCCGCGATGGCGCGGGCGACGGGGTGCTCGGAGGCGTGCTCCAGGGCGCCCGCGAGGCGCAGCAGCTCCTTCTCGTCCTCGCCGTCGGCGGTGTACACCGCCTGGAGGGTCATCCGGCCGGTGGTGACGGTGCCGGTCTTGTCCAGGACGACGGTGTCGACGCGGCGCGTGGACTCCAGGACCTCGGGGCCCTTGATCAGGATGCCGAGCTGGGCGCCGCGCCCGGTGCCGACCATCAGCGCGGTCGGCGTGGCGAGGCCCAGCGCGCAGGGGCAGGCGATGATCAGCACGGCGACGGCGGCGGTGAACGCGGAGACCGCGTCCCCGGTGACGCCGAGCCAGACGCCGAAGGTGGCGAGCGCGATCAGGATGACCACGGGCACGAACACGGCGGAGACGCGGTCGGCGAGCCGCTGCACCTCGGCCTTGCCGTTCTGCGCGTCCTCGACCAGCCTGGCCATGCGCGCGAGCTGGGTGTCCGCGCCGACCCGGGTGGCCTCCACGACGAGCCGCCCGCCCGCGTTGACCGTGGCCCCGGTGACCTTGTCGCCGGGGCCGACGTCCACCGGCACCGACTCGCCGGTCAGCATGGAGGCGTCGACCGCGGAGATGCCCTCGACCACGGTGCCGTCGGTGGCGACCTTCTCGCCGGGCCGTACGACGAACCGGTCGCCGACCGCGAGGGAGGAGACGGGCACGCGCACCTCGCGGCTGTCCCGCAGCACCGCCACGTCCTTGGCCCCCAGCTCCAGCAGGGCCTTCAGGGCCGCTCCCGCGCGCCGCTTGGAGCGGGCCTCCAGGTAGCGGCCGAGCAGGATCAGCGCGACGACGCCGGAGGCGACCTCCAGGTAGATGGTGGAGGCGCCGTCCATGCGGGAGACGGTGAGGCGGAACTCGTCGTGCATGCCGGTCATCCCGGCGTGGCCGAAGAACAGCGCCCACAGCGACCAGCCGAACGCGGCCAGCGTGCCGACCGAGACCAGGGTGTCCATGGTGGCCGCGCCGTGCCGGGCGTTGGTCCAGGCGGCGCGGTGGAAGGGCGCGCCCCCCCAGACGACGACGGGCGCGGCGAGGGTGAGGGAGAGCCACTGCCAGTTGTCGAACTGGAGGGCCGGGATCATCGCGAGCAGCACGACGGGGGCGGCGAGCAGCGCGGAGACGAGCAGCCGGTGACGCAGGGCGCCGAGTTCGGGGTCCTGACCGGCGGACTCCGGGGCCGCGGCCTCGGGTTCGGGCCGCGGCGGGGCGGGTTCCTCGGCGGTGTACCCGGTCTTGACGACGGTGGCGATCAGGTCGGCGACCTCGACGCCCGCGCCGTAGCTGACCTTCGCCTTCTCGGTGGCGAAGTTGACGGTGGCGCTGACGCCGTCCATCCGGTTGAGCTTCTTCTCCACGCGGGCCGCGCAGGAGGCGCAGGTCATCCCGCCGATGAGCAGTTCGACCTCGGACGTCGTACCGGGGGTTATGGCTGTCTCTGCGATGGTGCTGGTCATGTCCGGACTCCAGACATCGGACCGGGGCGCGCGGAGCCAGTATCAGCTGGTCGGCGCGGCCGGTCGGGGCTGTGGAAGGGCGGTGCTCAGGCCTTGCCGGCCAGCTCGAAGCCGGCCTCGTCCACGGCGGCGCGGACGGCCTCGTCGTCCAGCGGGGCCGTGGAGACGACGGTCACCTCGCCGCTCGACGCGACGGCCTTCACCGAGGTGACGCCGGGGAGCTGGGAGATCTCGCCGGAGACGGATCCCTCGCAGTGGCCGCAGCTCATGCCGGTCACCTGGTAGACGGTGGTGACGGAGGCCGAAGTGTCGGTCTGGGCGCTCATGTCGTTCTCCTCGTCGTGGCTGTGGGGCCGGTGGTGTTCCCGATGCTTCCCCCACTCTCCTCAGAGTATACCCCTAGGGGGTATTTTTCCAAGGCGGATTCCGTCGGGCGAGTGACAGCGCCCAGGTGAGACCGGCCAGCGCGACGAGGGCGGGGCCGAGGGTCGCGACCAGGGTGAGCAGATGCTGCTGCGAGGCGCTCGGCTGGGGCGGGTACCCCGGCGCGAACAGTCCGGGCTCCAGGCCCCGGCCGGTGAGCCGTACGACCAGCCAGGGCGCGATGCCCCGCGCCGTGTCCGCGAGGGCGTGCAGCAGGGCGGCGCCCACGCAGGCGGCGACCACCGGCGGGGCGTACCGGAAACGCCCGTCCGGGCGCCGCAGCGCGAGCAGCACACCGCCCCCGATCGCGGTCCACAGACCCTGTCCGAAGGGGGCGAGCAGCCCGCGCGCCAGCTCCGTCTCCAGCTGCCCCCAGAGGTCGGGGGCAAAGAGGGCGGCGTCGAGGGCGTGGCCGGTGCTCTCCAGCGCCGCGAAGCCGACGCCGACGGCCGCGCCGAGCACCAGTCCGGCCCGCATGCCGTGCACGGCCGGCTGCCGGCGCAGCGCGAACGCCAGCGCGCCCAGCTTGGCCACCTCCTCGACCAGGGCGGTGGTCAGGAACCGGCCGGGGGAGGGGTGCGGCACGTCCGACGCGGCGAGCGAGGCGCCGAGCACGCCGAGCGCGCCGCCCGCGAGGAAGCAGCCGAGGACCGCGCTGACACCGAGGTCCCGGCCGTGCCGCTCGTACGCCCACAGCACGAAGACCACCGGCACCAGGAAGCCGCCGAGCAGGACGGGCGTCGGCAGCGCGGCCGTGCTGCGGGTCACGACGGCCAGCACCGCGGCCGGCGCCCACACCGCGAGCCCGCCGCCCAGGCAGCGCTTCCACAGGCCCGCGCCGATGCGGGGGTACGGCGGTGGGGGCTGCTGCGGGTGGGGGATGCGGGCCTTGGGCGTGCCGGACGGCGGGGGGTGGCTCACGTGGGTCGTCCCCTCGGGCTGCGGGCAAGAGCGGATCACCGGTGACGCACCGGGTGTTCACCGGGGTGATTCCTCCGCACCTTAGGCAGATGTCCCGTTCCGTCGCCGTCCTCGTGCGCCGTACGCGTGATGGCCCGACGGTCACGGCCCGAGGCGACGTGAAAAGGTGACCGCATGAGAGCGGTGCTGTTCGAGGAGTTCGGGAAGCCGGCCGAGGTACGGAACGTGCCCGACCCGACGCCCGCGGAGCACGGGGTCGTGGTCCGGGTCGAGGCGACCGGGCTGTGCCGCAGCGACTGGCACGGCTGGATGGGCCACGACTCCGACATCGTGCTGCCGCACGTGCCCGGACACGAACTCGCCGGTGTGATCGAGGCGGTGGGCGCCCGGGTGACCGGCTGGCGGCCCGGCGACCGGGTCACCGTGCCGTTCGTGTGCGCCTGCGGCGGCTGCCCGGCCTGCGCGGCGGGCGACCAGCAGGTGTGCGAACGGCAGACCCAGCCCGGCTTCAGCCACTGGGGCTCCTTCGCCGAGTACGTCGCCCTCGACCACGCCGACGTCAACCTCGTGGCGATCCCGGAGGGCATGGCGTACGGCACCGCGGCGGGCCTCGGCTGCCGCTTCGCCACCGCCTTCCGTGCCGTGGTGCAGCAGGGACGGGCCGCGGCCGGGGAGTGGGTCGCGGTGCACGGCTGCGGCGGGGTCGGCCTGTCCGCGGTGATGATCGCGGCGGCGGCCGGGGCGCGGGTGGTCGCCGTCGACATCTCGCCGGGGGCGCTGGAACTGGCGCGGACGTTCGGGGCGGCGCACTGCCTGGACGCGCGTGCGGTGCCCGACACGGCCGCGGCGGTCCGGGAACTGACCGGCGGCGGTGCCCATCTCTCGCTGGACGCGCTCGGTTCGCCCGTCACGTGCGCCGCGTCCGTCACCTCCCTGCGCCGCCGCGGCCGGCACGTCCAGGTCGGACTGCTGCCCTCGGCCGACGGCACGACCCCGGTGCCGATGGCCCGCGCGATCGCGCTGGAACTCGAACTCCTGGGCAGCCACGGCATGGCCGCCCACACCTATCCCGGCATGCTGGAACTGGTCCGCTCCGGCGTCCTGCGCCCCGACCTCCTGGTGACGTCCACGATCCCGCTCGACGCGGCCCCGGCGGCCCTCGCGGAGATGGGGAAGGCGCCGGGGGCCGGGGTGACGGTCGTCGAGCCGTGGGCGTAACGGCCCCGCGGGCGGCGGGACTTCAGTCGGGGCGTCGCCCGCGGCTGCTCGGCCGGGCGGCGACCCAGGCGCGGACGGTGTCCGCGTACCAGTAGGGCTTGCCGCCCTCCACATGGTCCGGTGGGGGCAGCAACCCGTGTTTGCGGTACGACCGCACGGTGTCCGGCTGCACCTTGATGTGCGCCGCGATCTCCTTGTACGACCAGAGCCTGCGGTCGGTCATGAGCTGCACCTCCCTGCGCGCGCCGCGGCGGCGGCCGGGGACGGCCGTCGGGGGAGCCGGGCGCTGTGCTGGCGATCACCAAGCCTGCGCCCGGACAACGACGCACCGTGACCAACGGTCAGCCCCTGTCGTCCGGGTGTGACGCAGCGCCCGCGTACGCGCGACATGCGTGACAGAAGTGAGTTCTTTGTGACACGCCTGCGGCAAAGCGCTCCGCGGGTGCGGGTGTGACCGGCGTCGGGGTGGGGCATGGGCCGGCCGTCGCGCCGCCTCCGCCCCGCCCGCCCTCGTCCACCCCATCGTCCGAATGTCCGGACAAAATATTGACAGCGATCGTGGGCAGGACTACAAAGCCGGGGAGGCGTGATGAAGGGGAGTCGATGGGGTACGACCTGATCACCATGGGGCGGATCGGAGTGGATCTGTATCCGTTGCAGGCCGGGGTTCCGCTCGCGCGGGTGACGACCTTCGGGAAGTTCCTCGGGGGGTCGGCGACCAACGTCGCAGTGGCGGCGGCCCGGCTCGGACGTGCCGCCGCCGTGATCACTCGTACCGGTGAGGACCCGTTCGGGGCATACCTGCGCGACGCGTTGCGCGCGTTCGGCGTCGACGACCGCTGGGTCACCTCCGTGCCCGGGCTCCCGACCCCCGTCACCTTCTGCGAGGTCTTTCCGCCCGACGACTTCCCGCTGTACTTCTACCGGCAGCCCAAGGCCCCCGACCTGGAGATCGAGGCCGGCGAGCTGAACCTCGACGCGATCCGCGCGGCCCGGGTCTTCTGGGTGACCGGCACCGGGCTCAGCGAGGAGCCGAGCCGTACCGCGACCCTCACCGCCCTCGCCCACCGGGACAGGGCCGGCACCACCGTCTTCGACCTCGACTGGCGCCCGGTGTTCTGGCGCGACCCGGACACCGCCCGCCCCTTCTACGCCGAGGCCCTGCGCCACACCACCGTCGCCGTCGGCAACCTGGACGAGGTGGAGATCGCCACGGGGGTGCGCGAACCCCACGCCGCCGCACGGGCGTTGCTGGACGCGGGCGTGCGACTCGCCGTGGTGAAACAGGGTCCCAGGGGCGTCCTCGCGGTCAGTGCCGAAGGCGAGTCCGTCGAGGTGCCCCCGCTCCCCGTCGCCGTCCTCAACGGACTCGGCGCGGGCGACGCGTTCGGCGGCTCCCTGTGCCACGGGCTGCTGGCCGGCTGGGACCTGGAGACCACCATGCGCCACGCCAACGCGGCCGGCGCCATCGTCGCCTCCCGCCTGGAGTGCTCCTCGGCGATGCCCACCCCGGACGAGGTGGCCGCCGTACTCGCCGCCGGAGCCGTACGGTGAGCACCGGCCGTGCCGGCAGCCGCCCCCGCGTCGACGTCGCCGACCTGGTCCGCGTCCGCGCCCGTAACCCCGGGGCCGTCGCCGAAGCCGCCGCCCGCCGCCGGCGCCGCCCGCTGCTGAACGACAACGGCCGGCTGATGATCGTCGCCGCCGACCACCCCGCCCGCGGCGCCCTCGGCGTCGGCGACCGGGCACTCGCCATGGCCAACCGCGCCGACCTCCTCGAACGCCTGTGTCTCGCGCTGTCGCGGCCCGGCGTCGACGGCGTCCTCGCCACCGCCGACATCCTGGACGACCTGCTGCTGCTCGGCGCCCTGGAGCACAAGGTCGTCATGGGCTCGATGAACCGCGGCGGACTCCAGGGCGCCGCCTTCGAGCTGGACGACCGCTTCACCGGCCACCGCCCCGAGGACATCGACCGCCTCGGCTTCGACGCCGGCAAACTGCTGCTGCGCCTCGACTACACCGACCCCGGCTCCCTGGCCACCCTGGAGTCCGCCGCCCGCGCCGTCGACGCCATGGCCGAACGCCGGCTCCCGGTCTTCGTCGAGCCGTTCATCAGCCGCCGCACCCCCGAGGGGGCCCTCGTCAACGACCTCTCCGCCGAGGCCGTCACCCGCGCCATCGCCATCGCCTCGGGCCTCGGCGGCAGTTCGGCCTACACCTGGCTGAAGGTCCCGGTCACCGAGAACCCCGACGACATGGCCGAGGTCATGCAGACCTCCACCCTCCCCGCCGTCCTGCTCGGCGGCGACATAGGCGACTCGCCCGGCGAACAGGCCGCCGCCCACGAGAGGTGGCGCGGCGCGCTCCGACTCCCCACCGTGCGCGGCCTGGTGGCCGGCCGCTCGCTGTTGTACCCGGCGGACGGCGATGTGGCCGCCGCCGTGGACACCGCCGTACGACTGCTGTGAGGGTGGTATGACCAGCACCGACCTGTATCTGCCCCGGGGCACCACCGCGAGTGCCGCGTACGCGCTCGACATCGGTCCGAAGCGCGCCGGGTGGACGTACAGCGGTCTGCGTATCGTCGAGTTGTCCCCCGGTCGTAGCCATACGTTCATCACCGGGGACAGTGAGTGGATCGTGCTTCCGCTGGAAGGCGGATGTACCGTTCGAATCGAGGAAAGCGAGTTCCAACTCCTGGGTCGGGACAGCGTGTTCGCGGGGGCCTCGGACTTCGCGTACGCACCCCGGGACGCCCGGGTCCAGATCGCCTCCGGCGCGGGAGGCCGCTTCGCCCTGGCAGGAGCGAAGTGCGAGCGACGACTCCCCGCCCGCTACGGCCCCGCGCCGGAGGTCCCCGTCGAGCGGCGCGGCAGCGGCACCTGCGCCCGCCAGGTGCGCAACTTCGCCTCCGCCGACGCCTTCGACTGCGACCGGCTCATCGCCGTCGAGGTCCTCACCCCCGGCGGCAACTGGTCCTCGTACCCGCCGCACAAGCACGACGAGCACCGGCCGGGCGAGGAGTGCGTGCTGGAGGAGATCTACTACTTCGAGATCGAGGGCCCGAACGGCCTCGGCTACCAGCGGGTGTTCCCCTCGCGCGCGGGCGGCGCCGACGTGCTCGCCGAGGTCCGCTCCGGCGACGCCGTCCTCGTCCCCGACGGCTGGCACGGCCCGTCCATCGCCCAGCCCGGACACGCCATGTACTACCTGAACGTCATGGCCGGGCCCGGCGGGACGCGGGAGTGGCGGATCCGCTTCCACCCCGACCACACCGAGACCACCGGGGGCTACCGATGACGATCCGGCTGACCGTCGCCCAGGCGCTCGTCCGCTTCCTCGCCGTCCAGTACTCCGAACGCGACGGCGAGCGACGGCGGTTGATCGGCGCCACCTGGGGCATCTTCGGCCACGGCAATGTCGCGGGGATCGGCCAGGCGCTGGTCGAGTACGCGGGCGTGATGCCGTACCACCAGGGCCGCAACGAGCAGTCCATGGTGCACGCGGCCGTCGGCTACGCCCGCCAGTCGGGCCGCCTCGCCACCCACGCGGTGACGACGTCGATCGGCCCCGGTGCCACCAACCTCGTCACCGGCGCCGCCCTCGCCACCGTCAACCACCTCCCCGTCCTCCTCCTCCCCGGCGACGTCTTCGCCACCCGCCCCGCCGACCCGGTGCTCCAGCAGCTGGAGGTGCCGTACGCGGGCGACGTCTCGGTCAACGACACGCTGCGCCCGGTCTCCCGCTACTTCGACCGGATCACCCGCCCGGAGGCGCTGGTCCCGGCCGCCCTGCGGGCCATGCGGGTGCTCACCGACCCCGTCGAGACCGGCGCCGTCACCCTCGCGCTGCCGCAGGACGTGCAGGCGGAGGCGTACGAGTGGCCCGAGGAGTTCTTCGCCGAGCGGGTGTGGACCGTACGGCGGCCGGGCACGGACCCGGCCGAGCTGGCCCGCGCGGCACGGGCGGTCCGGCAGGCACGCCGCCCCCTCGTCGTCGCGGGCGGCGGCGTCCGCCACAGCCGTGCCGAGGCGGCCCTCGCCGCGTTCGCCTCGGCGACCGGCATCCCCGTCGCCTCCACCCAGGCGGGCAAGGGCTCCCTGCGGTACGACCATCCGCAGGACGTCGGCGGAATCGGCCACACCGGCACCGCGACCGCCGACGAACTGGCGCGCACCGCGGATCTGGTGATCGGCGTCGGCACCCGCTTCACCGACTTCACCACCGCCTCCGGCACCCTCTTCCAACACCCGGACGTGCGCTTCCTCCACCTCAACATCGCGCCGTACGACGCCCACAAACTGGCCGCGCTGCCCCTGGTCGCGGACGCCCGCACCGGCCTGGACGAGCTGACCGGGGCGCTGGCCGCGTACCGGGCGGACGGCGCGTACGTCGACGAGTACACGGAGGGCAAGGCGCGCTGGGAACGGCGCGTGGACGCCTGTTTCGCGGCGGAGCCGACCGCCCGGCCGACGCAGCCGCAGGTCATCGGCGCGCTCGACGCCCTGGTGGACGAGTCGGACATCGTGGTCAACGCGGCCGGGTCGCTCCCCGGCGATCTGCACAAGCTGTGGCGGGCGCGGTCGTCCGACCAGTACCACCTGGAGTACGGCTACTCCTGCATGGGCTACGAGATCCCGGCCGCCCTCGGCGTGAAGCTGGCGGCGCCCGAGCGGAACGTGTGGGCGCTGGTCGGGGACGGCACCTATCTGATGATGCCGACGGAGCTGGTGACCGCCGTGCAGGAGGGCGTCGCGATCAAGGTGCTGCTGGTGCAGAACCACGGGTACGCGTCGATCGGCGGTCTCTCGGAGGCGGTGGGCGGCGAGCGGTTCGGCACCGCGTACCGGTTCAGGAACGAGGAAGGGACGTACAGCGGCGCGCCGCTGCCCGTGGACCTCGCGGCCAACGCCGCCAGCCTGGGCATGCGGGTGCTGCGGGCCGGGACCACCGAGGAACTGCGCGCGGCGCTCGCCGAGGCACGGGCCGCCGACACTCCCACATGTGTCTACGTCGAGACCGAAACGTCCGACACTGTGTCGGGCGCGCCCGAGGCGCAGGCCTGGTGGGATGTTCCTGTGGCCGCGACCGCGACCCGAACGCCCGCGGTCACGGCACGTGAGCAGTACGAACGGCACGTCTCGACCCGACGCCGCCATCTGTGAGAAGGAGTCTCTGGGCATGACGAAGATCGTCAACCACTGGATCGGCGGGAAGACCGTCGAAGGCGCGTCGGGCACGTACGGGCCGGTCACCGACCCGGCGACCGGCGCGGTGACCACCAAGGTCGCGTTCGCGTCGGTCGAGGAGGTGGACGCCGCGGTCGCCGCCGCCAAGGACGCCTTCGCGACCTGGGGCCAGTCCTCGCTCGCGCAGCGCACCACGATCCTCTTCACGTTCCGGGCGCTGCTGGACGCGCACCGCGACGAGATCGCGGAGCTGATCACCGCCGAGCACGGCAAGGTGCACTCCGACGCGCTCGGCGAGGTCGCCCGCGGCCTGGAGATCGTGGACCTGGCCTGTGGCATCACCGTGCAGCTCAAGGGCGAGCTGTCCACCCAGGTCGCGAGCCGGGTGGACGTGGCCTCGATCCGCCAGCCGCTCGGCGTGGTCGCGGGCATCACGCCGTTCAACTTCCCGGCGATGGTCCCGATGTGGATGTTCCCGATGGCCATCGCGACCGGCAACACCTTCGTGCTCAAGCCGAGCGAGAAGGACCCGTCGGCCTCCGTCCGCATCGCCGAGCTGCTGGCCGAGGCCGGGCTCCCGGACGGCGTGTTCAACGTGGTGCACGGCGACAAGGTGGCCGTGGACCGCCTCCTGGAGCACCCGGACGTGCAGGCCGTCTCCTTCGTCGGCTCCACCCCGATCGCCCGCTACATCCACACCACCGCCTCCGCCAACGGCAAGCGCGTGCAGGCCCTGGGCGGCGCCAAGAACCACATGCTGGTGCTGCCGGACGCCGACCTGGACGCGGCGGCCGACGCGGCCGTCTCCGCGGCCTACGGCTCGGCCGGCGAGCGCTGCATGGCGATCTCGGCCGTCGTCGCGGTCGGCTCCGTCGGCGACGAGCTGGTGGCGAAGATCCGCGAGCGCGCCGAGAAGATCAAGATCGGTCCGGGCAACGACCCGACGTCCGAGATGGGCCCGCTGATCACCGCCGCCCACCGCGACAAGGTGGCCTCCTACGTCACCGGCGCGGCCGCCGAGGGCGCCGAGGTGGTCCTCGACGGCACCGGCTACACGGTCGAGGGCCACGAGGACGGTCACTGGATCGGCATCTCGCTGCTCGACAAGGTGCCGACGACCGCCAAGGCGTACCAGGACGAGATCTTCGGTCCGGTGCTGTGCGTGCTGCGCGTGGACACGTACGAGGAGGGCGTGGCGCTGATGAACGCCTCGCCGTTCGGCAACGGCACCGCGATCTTCACCCGGGACGGCGGCGCCGCCCGCCGCTTCCAGCTGGAGATCGAGGCCGGCATGGTCGGCGTCAACGTGCCGATCCCGGTGCCGGTGGGCTACCACTCCTTCGGCGGCTGGAAGGACTCGCTCTTCGGCGACCACCACATCTACGGCAACGACGGCACGCACTTCTACACCCGTGGCAAGGTGATCACCACCCGCTGGCCCGACCCGGCCGACGCCCCCGCCGGCGTGGACCTCGGGTTCCCGCGCAACCACTGACCGTGGGGTAAGGCCGCCGCTCTTCCCTCGTCAGGTCGTCCGGATACCGGACGGCCTGACATTTTTTTGACACCCCGGCTGCGGTTCCCGTTCATACGGATGAAACGGGTGACGAAGGGGTGACGTGAAAGTGACCTTGGAAAGCAAGGTCAGAACACGTACAGGCTTGGTGGATGCATCAATGGGGCCTTGTCGCCTGTGAATCTGATCCACGACAGGAGATGCTCATGGTGCGGATTTCGAAGGTAAACAGCCATTGACGTGGCGGTTTTCGTCGGGGTTCCCTATGGGCGCCAGGGAGCGGACGAGAGACGAACGTACGACGACGAGCCGCCGGAGGCGATAGCGCTCCCGGGCCCCACCCCCCTTTACGCACGAGTCGATCGGATTCCGCCGCATGACCGACACGCTCCGCCCTGCCGAGAGGGGCCTCCCAGAGGCTTCCGGCAGCCCCCAGAAGCTCAAGCGCTCCATCGGAGTCGTCGGCGGCACCCTGCTCACCCTCTCGTGCGTCACGCCCGCCTCCACGCTCTTCGTCATCGTGCCCGACCTGTTCTCCAGCCTGGGCACGGCGACGGCGATCTGTCTGGCCATCGGCGCGCTGCTCTGTATCCCGGTCGCCTTCTGTTACTCGGAGCTGGGCACCCTGATCCCCAGCGCGGGCGGCGAGTACGCCATGGTCTCCACCCTGGCCGGACGGCTGGCCGGCTGGCTGGCCTTCGTGATGTCGCTCCTCGTCGTGATGATCGTCCCCCCGGTCATCGCGATGGGCACCGCCGACTACCTCGCCCCGATCGTCCACCTCGACCCGTCCTGGACCGGCGCGGGCGTGATGATCGCGGCCACCCTCGCGGGCCTGCTCGACCTGCGCGCCAACGCCTGGATCACCGGCATCTTCCTGGTCCTGGAGGTCATCGCGGCCGGCCTCGTCGCCGCGCTCGGCTTCGCCCACGCCCACCGCGGTCTCGGCGCCCTCACCTCCTTCCAGATCGCCGGCGACCACGCCCACGCCGACCCGGTGACGGCGATGATGGTCCTGTCGGGACTCGCCATCGCGCTCTTCGCCACCCAGGGCTTCTCCACCGCCGTCTACCTCTCCGAGGAACTGGAGAACCCGCGCCGCAACGTCGCCCGCACCGTCCTGGCGACCCTGGCCATCTCCAGCGTGGTCATCCTGGTGCCGGTCGCGGCGATCACCCTGGGCGCCGGTGACCTCACGACCCTGACCGGCGGCAACATCAGCGACATGGTCATCGCCTGGAGCAACTCGGCCGTCGGCACCTTCGTCAGCCTCTGCGTCGCCCTGGCGATCATCAACGCCGGCATCGTGATGGTCATCCAGAACTCCCGCGTCCTGTTCGCCTCCGCCCGTGACAAGGCCTGGCCCTCGCCGGTCAACAACGCCCTGTCCAAGCTGGGCCGCTTCGGCTCCCCCTGGGTCGCCACCCTGATCGTGGGCGTCCCCGGCGCGTTCCTCTGCTTCGTCAACCTGGACACGCTCTACGGCGTGACCGGCGTCGCCGTCACCGCGCTCTACCTGCTGGTCGCCGTCGCCTCCCTGCTCGCCCGACGCGGCCACCACAGCACCCGCAAGGCCTGGCGGATGCCGCTGTGGCCCGCCATGCCGGTCCTGCTGATCGCCGTCCTGGTCTACATCCTGGTCGAGCAGGAGGTCTCCTACCTGATCTGGACCGGTGGCATCACCGTCGCCGCCACCCTCTACTGGGCCTTCTACCTCCGCCCGCGCCAGGAGACCCGCTGGCTGGTGTCCCTCCCCGAGGACGCCCAGGACGCCTGAGCCCCTCCCCCTCGCGCGCGGCCCTCGGTACCCCCTCACCTTCGGTACCGGGGGCCGCGCCGTCCTACCGCGGATGAAGTACGGGGCCCGCGGCTCTACTCCCTCGGGAGGGGCCCTGGTTCAGCCCTGAGGGGCCGGGCGGATGTCACCGGCGGCCCGTACCGTTGAGGCATGGATCTTCGTGTGGCCCGGCTGCGAGGGCTGCTCAAGGGGCCGCGGCGGCTGGTGGCCGCCGCGGCCGCCGTCGTGATGCTCGCGGGCGCCGGTACGTGGACGGCCGCGGCCTTTGGCGG
Organism: Streptomyces sp. NPDC001056; assembly: GCF_053598955.1. Lineage (NCBI taxonomy): Bacteria > Bacillati > Actinomycetota > Actinomycetes > Kitasatosporales > Streptomycetaceae > Streptomyces > Streptomyces sp. NPDC001056. Next base: position 117,042 of record NZ_JBSFLI010000025.1, read on the forward strand.
ACCGCCGTCCGTGCACCGCGCCGACCGGATGATGACCATGCCGGGCGGGGTGCGCCTGGACACCTCGTACTTCACCGCCGGCCCCGCCGGCCGCCGGCCCGCCGTGCTGCTGGCGCACGGCTTCGGCGGCAGCAAGGACGACCTGCGCCGACAGGCCGAGGACCTCGCCCGCGACGGGTACGCGGTCCTGACCTGGTCCGCGCGCGGCTTCGGGACGTCCACCGGCAGGATCGGGCTGAACGATCCGAAGACCGAGGTCGCCGACGTCTCCCGGCTCGTCGACTGGCTGGCGAAGCAGCCCCAGGTGCGGCTCGACAAGCCCGGCGACCCCCGCGTGGGCGTCGCCGGCGGCTCGTACGGCGGCGCGGTCTCCCTGCTCGCCGCCGGGTACGACCACCGGGTGGACGCCATCGCCCCCGCGCTGACCTACTGGAACCTCGCGGACGCCCTGTTCCCGAACGGCGTGTTCAAGAAGCTGTGGGCCGGGGTCTTCCTCGGCGAGGGCGGCGGCTGCGCCCGCTTCGAGCCCGCGCTGTGCCGGATGTACGACCGGGTCGCCACCTCCGGCACCCCGGACGCCGCCGCCCGCGCCCTGCTCCAGGAGCGCTCGCCGTCCGCCGTCGGCTCCCGCATCAAGGTGCCCACCCTGCTGGTGCAGGGCCAGACCGACTCGCTCTTCACACTCGGCCAGGCCGACGCCGCCGAGCACGCCATCAGGGCCAACGGCGCCCCGGTCGACGTCGACTGGGTCGCGGGCGGACACGACGGCGGCGACCTGGAGACCGGCCGCGTCCAGAACCGGGTGCGCGCCTGGTTCGACCGGTACCTGAAGGGCGACCGGAGCACCGACACCGGCCCGGCCTTCCGGGTCACGCGCACCGGAGGCGTCGACTCCACCAACGGCACCGCCCAGTTGCGCGGGGCGAGCGCGAACGCCTACCCGGGCCTGCGCGCCGACCGGCACGACGTGCCCCTGTCCGGCCGGATGCAGCGCATCGCCAACCCGGCCGGCGCCGCCCCGCCCGCCGTCTCCGCGCTGCCCGGCCTCGGCGGTTCGGGCGGTCTGGGCCGGCTGTCCGCGCTCGGCCTCGGCACCGCCCTCGACTTCCCCGGCCAGTACGCCCGCTTCGACTCCGCGCCGCTGACCCGCACCCTCCAGATCACCGGCACCCCGACCGCCCGCGTCCATGTGACCTCGACCAGCGGCGACGCCGTGCTGTTCGGCAAGGTCTACGACGTCGGCCCCGACGGCGGACGGCAGGTGCTGCCCTCCCAGCTCGTCACCCCCTTCCGGGTGACCGGCGCCAAGGCCGGCAAGGACGTCACGATCACCCTCCCGGCGGTCGACCACGAGGTGCAGAAGGGCCACCGGCTCCGCCTGGTCCTCGCCGCCACCGACCTCGGCTACGCCTCACCGGCCGCCCCGGCCACCTACACCGTCACCCTCGACAGCGCCCTCAGCGTGCCGACGGCGCCCGCCGTGACCACCGCCGCGGCCCCACTGCCCGCCTGGGTGTGGTGGCTGCCGCTCGCCGGCGCGGCCGCCGCCCTGGTCCTGCTGCTGACCGCCCGCCGTCGTACGGCCGCCCCCGCGCCCGATCCCGGACTGGCCGACGTCCCCCTGGTCATCAAGGACCTGAGCAAGCGGTACGCCGGGTCCGCCGACCGGTACGCGGTGCGCGAGCTGTCGTACCGCGTGGAGCGAGGCCAGGTGCTCGGTCTGCTGGGGCCCAACGGCGCGGGCAAGACCACCACCCTGCGCATGCTGATGGGCCTGATCACGCCGGACGACGGCGAGATCCGCGTCTTCGGGCACGCGGTCCGCCCCGGCGCCCCGGTGCTGTCCCGGGTCGGCGCCTTCGTGGAGGGCGCGGGCTTCCTGCCGCACCTGTCCGGGCGGGAGAACCTGGAGCTGTACTGGCGGGCCACCGGCCGGCCCGCCGAGGACGCCCACCTGGCACAGGCCCTGGAGATCGCCGGGCTCGGCGACGCGCTGACCCGCGCCGTACGCACGTACTCCCAGGGCATGCGCCAGCGCCTGGCCCTCGCCCAGGCCATGCTCGGCCTGCCCGACCTGCTCATCCTGGACGAGCCCACCAACGGCCTCGACCCGCCCCAGATACGCGAGATGCGCGAGGTGATGATCCGCTACGCGGCCGCCGGGCGCACCGTGATCGTCTCCAGCCATCTCCTCTCCGAGGTGGAGCAGTCCTGCACCCACCTCGTGGTGATGGACCGCGGCCGGCTCGTCCAGGCCGGGCCCGTGCGGGACATCATCGGCTCCGGCGACACCCTGCTCGTCGGCACCGCCGCACCGGTGGAGGAGCCCGTGGTGGAGAAGGTGGCCGCCCTGCCCGGCGTCGCCTCCGCCCTGCGCACCGAGGACGGGCTGCTGGTCCGCCTCGAAGCGGGCGGCACCGCCGAGCGGCTGGTCGTGGAGCTGGTGCGGCTTTCGGTGCCGGTCGCCTCGGTCGGCCCGCACCGCCGCCTGGAGGACGCGTTCCTCACCCTGATCGGAGGTTCCGCATGAGCACGCTCACCGAGGTGGCCTCCGGTTACCGCACCCGGAGCACCCTGCCGCTGCGCGTGGAGCTGGTCCGCCAGCTCAAGCGGCGCCGCACCCTGGTCATGGGCGCGCTCCTCGCCGTCCTGCCGTTCGTGCTGGTGATCGCCTTCGCCGTCGGCCACCCCTCGGGGCGCGACGGCGAGGTCACCCTGATGGACACGGCCACCGCGTCCGGGGCCAACTTCGCCGCGGTCAGCCTGTTCGTCTCGGCCGGTTTCCTGCTGGTCGTGCCGGTCGCCCTGTTCTGCGGGGACACCGTCGCCTCGGAGGCCAACTGGTCCTCGCTGCGTTATCTGCTGGCCGCGCCCGTGCCCCGGGCCCGGCTGCTGTGGTCCAAGCTCGTGGTGGCCCTCGGGCTGAGCCTCGCCGCGATGGTCCTGCTGCCGCTCGTCGCCCTCGCCGTCGGCACCGCCGCCTACGGCTGGGGGCCGCTCCGGATACCCACCGGCGGCGAACTGGACAGCGGCACCGCCGTGCAGCGGCTCGTGGTGGCCGTGGCGTACGTCTTCGTGTCCCAACTGGTCACCGCGGGGCTGGCGTTCTGGCTGTCGACCCGGACGGACGCCCCGCTCGGCGCGGTCGGCGGCGCGGTCGGGCTGACCATCGTCGGCAATGTCCTGGACGCGGTCACCGCCCTCGGCCACTGGCGCGACTTCCTGCCCGCGCACTGGCAGTTCGCCTGGGCCGACGCGCTCCAGCCGCACGCCGAGTGGACCGGCATGATCCAGGGCGCCTCGCTCTCGGTCACCTGCGCCCTCGTGCTGTTCGCCCTGGCCTTCCGGGGGTTCGCCCGCAAGGACATCGTCTCCTAGCTGTTCTGTCCGGGGAGGTTGTGGACGGGTGAGCCAGGTCTCGGCTGAGGGATCTTGAACAGGTGAGGGCCTTCCGGTTCGGTGTGGATT
>NZ_JBSFLI010000026.1:0-119777 GCF_053598955.1 Streptomyces sp. NPDC001056
CGCACTGACGGTGACCGGCTGGCCGAAGACGGACGGGGCCGGGCCGGACGTGACCGTCGTGGTGGTGTCCGCCGGGTCCGGCCGATCCGGGTGCCCGGTGTCAGGCGGTGAAGCCGCCGTCGACGCGGATCGTGGCCCCGGTGAGGTAACCGCCCTCGGCGCTCGCCAGGTGGGCGACGGTGGCCGCGATCTCGGAGGGCCGCGCGTAGCGGCCCAGCGCCGTGAGGCCGGCGATCGCCTCGGCGTTCGGCCCGTCGGCGGGGTTGGCGTCCGTGTCGGTGGGGCCGGGATGCACCAGGTTCACGGTGATCCCCCGCGGGCCGAGTTCCCGGGCCAGGCCCTTGGTCATCCCGGCCAGCGCCGTCTTGCTCATCGAGTACAGCGCCATCCCCGGGAAGACCGCGCGGTCCGCGATGTTGCTTCCGATGCTGACGATGCGGCCGCCCCGGCCCATGTGCCGCACGGCCGCCCGGGACGCCTCGAACGGCGCCCGGATGTTCACCGCCAGCGTGCGGTCCAGCTCCGCCGGCCCCACGTCCTCGATCGGGCCGACGGGGAAGACGCCTGCGTTGTTGACCAGGATGTCCAGTCGGCCGAACACGGCGGCGGCCTCGTCCACCGCGGCGGTGAGGGCCGCGGGGTCCGCGCTGTCGGCCCGGACGGCGAGCGCCCGGCGCCCCACGGCCTTGATCCGCTCCACCACCTCGGTGGCCCGTACCTCGTTCTTCTCATAGGTCAGCGCCACATCCGCGCCTTCCTCGGCCAGTCGCAGCGCCACGGCGGCGCCGATGCCCCGGCTTCCGCCCGTGACCAGCGCCGCGTTTCCTTCGAGTCGGTTCATGACGACCAGCCTCGCGGGCACCGGCGACGGGCACCGGCGGAAATCGGACCGGGCGCTCCGCCCGGGAGGATTCCGCCGTGCGCCGCCCGCCCCGGGCCGTCCGGCCCCCACCGCGGGACCAGCGACGCCTCGCCCCGTGCCCCTTCCTGGTGGACGCTGGAGAGGTACCGCGGCCGGTAGGTAAGCCGAGGAGGGCGGTCATGGGGCGTTATGTGTACGGGTTCGCCGAGGGGAACCGGGACCTGGCGGGGCTGCTCGGGGGGAAGGGGGCGAACCTGGCGGAGATGAGCCGGCTGGGGCTGCCGGTGCCACCGGGGTTCACGGTGACGACCGAGGCGTGCCGGGTCTTTCTGGCCGAGGGCACGGAGCCGGAGGGGCTGGCGACGGAGGTGTCCCGGTACCTGGCGGCGCTGGAGAGGGACAGCGGGCGGCGCCTCGGGCAGCCGGACGACCCGTTGCTGCTCTCCGTGCGCTCCGGGGCCCGGTTCTCCATGCCCGGCATGATGGAGACCGTCCTCGACGTCGGCCTGAACGACGCCTCCGTGCTCGGCCTCGCCAAGGTCTCCGGCAGTGAGCGCTTCGCCTGGGACTCGTACCGCAGGCTGATCCAGATGTACGGCAGCACGGTGATGGGCGTCGACCCCGCGCTGTTCGAGGAGGAGATGGCGCTCCTGAGGCAGGCCCGCGAGGCGCCCGACGACGTCCACCTGGACGCCTGCGACCTGGCCCGGCTCGTGGAGTCGTACAAGCGGATCGTGCGGGAGCGGACCGGCCACGAGTTCCCGCAGTCCCCCGCCCTCCAGTTGCAGCAGGCGATCCTGGCCGTGTTCGGGTCCTGGAACTCCGAGCGCGCCCGGCTCTACCGGCGCCGCGAGCGCATCCCGGACGACCTCGGCACCGCGGTCACCGTGCAGCGCATGGTCTTCGGCAACCTCGGCCCGGACTCCGGCAGCGGTGTCGCCTTCACCCGGGACCCGGCCACCGGACGGCCCGGCCTGTACGGCGACTACCTGGCGAACGCGCAGGGCGAGGACGTCGTGGCGGGCGTACGGGACGCCGTTCCGCTCGCGGAGCTGGCACGGCTGGACCCGCGCTCGTACCGCCGACTGCGCGATCACGCCAAGGCGTTGGAGCGGCACTACCGCGATCTGTGCGACATCGAGTTCACCATCGAGCGCGGCACCCTGTGGATGCTGCAGACCCGGGTGGGCAAGCGCACCGCCGAGGCCGCGTTCGCCATCGCCGCCGAACTCGTCGAGGAAGGACTGATCGGCGCGGACGAGGGCCTGGTCCGGGTCAGCGGCGACGGGCTCGCCCGGTTGATGTTCCCGCGCTTCGACACCGCCGCCCTGGGCGCCCCGCTCGCCCACGGCATACCGGCCTCCCCCGGTGCCGCGGCGGGCGCCGCCGTGTTCGACTCCGCGACGGCGCTACGGCGGGCCGCGGCAGGCGAGCCGGTGGTGCTCGTGCGCGAGGAGACCACGCCGGACGACCTGCCCGGCATCGTCGCCGCCCAGGCGGTGCTGACCGGCCGGGGCGGCAAGACCAGCCATGCGGCGGTGGTCGCGCGCGGCATGGGCAAGGTCTGTGTGTGCGGCGTGCAGGACATCACCGTGGACACCGGCGCGCGCCGGTTCACCACCCGGGACGGCACGGTCGTGACGGAGGGCGAGCTCATCTCGGTGGACGGCTCCGGCGGGACCGTCCACGCCGGGGCGGTACCCCTCGTCCCCTCCGCCACGATGCGCTATCTGGAGTGCGGGGAGCAGGCGGGCGCCGTGGTCTCGGCGGTCGCCCGAGCCCTCGAACACGCCGACACGGTACGGCGGTTGGAGGTGCGGGCCAATGCGGACACCCCCGAGGACGCCGCCCGCGCCCGGCGGTTCGGGGCGCAGGGCATCGGGCTGTGCCGCACCGAGCACATGTTCCTGGGCGAACGGCGCAAGCTGGTCGAGGAGATGATCCTGGCCCGCACGGACACCGCGCGCGAGCGGGCGCTGGCGGCTCTGCTGCCGCTCCAGCGCGCGGACTTCACGGAGATCCTGGCGGCGATGGACGGACTGCCGGTCACCGTACGGCTGTTGGACCCGCCGCTGCACGAGTTCCTGCCCGACCGCACCGAACTCGCCGTACGGATGGCCGCCGACGAGGCTTCCGGCCGGAAACCCGAGGCACGCGACGTGGAGTTGCTCGCCGCGGTGAACCGGACGCACGAGGAGAACCCGATGCTCGGGCTGCGCGGGGTGCGGCTCGGGCTGGTGGTGCCGGGTCTGGTGGCGATGCAGGTGCGGGCGCTCGCCGAGGCGGTCGTCGCCAGGCTCCGCGCCGGGGGCACGCCCCGGGCGGAGATCATGGTGCCGCTCGTCGGCGCGGTGGAGGAACTGCGGCTCGCCCGCGCCGAGGTGGACCGGGTGCTCGCCGAGGTGGGCGAGGAGACCGGCGTCCCGGTGCGCTGTCCGGTCGGCACGATGATCGAGCTGCCGCGGGCCGCGCTCACGGCGGGCCGGATCGCCGAGGAGGCGGAGTTCTTCTCCTTCGGCACCAACGACCTCACGCAGACCACCTGGGGCTTCTCCCGGGACGACGTGGAGGCCGCGTTCTTCCCGGCCTACCTCGACCTGGACGTCTTCGACGCCTCCCCGTTCGAGACCCTGGACCGCGAGGGCGTGGGCCGGCTGGTGCGGATCGCCGTGGAGGAGGGCCGGGCCGCCCGCCCGGACCTGGTGATCGGCGTCTGCGGCGAGCACGGCGGCGACCCGGAGTCGGTCCGCTTCTTCCACACGGCCGGCCTCGACTACGTCTCCTGCTCCCCCTTCCGTGTCCCGGTGGCCCGTCTGGAGGCCGGCCGGGCGGCGCTCGGGGACACCAGCCCCGGCTCCGACACCAGGTGAGGGGCCGTACGGCCCCCCGGCCAGGTCCGAACGGCACTGGCGGGAGCGGTACGGGAGGGGCGAGGGTGGCATCAGGAGCGGCACCGATCCCCCGCGGTGCCGCTCCCCCCGTGCACGGCCCCCGTACACGCGCATGGACCTCCCCCGCCGTCGGCAGCGCACCCGTGAAGAAGCAGCCATGATCCGTCCTCACGACGCGGCCCACCGCCGCATCGACCTCGACCGCACCGAGGCGCTGCGGCTGCTGGGCAGCGTGTCCCTGGGCCGGATCGTCTTCACCCGGCAGGCGCTGCCCACCGTCCGTCCCGTCAACCACGTGCTGGACGGCGGCGACATCGTGATCCGCACCCATGAGGCCGCGGCGCTCACCTCGCACACCAGGCGGGGGGAGGACGGCGGGGTCGTCGTCGCGTACGAGGCCGACGCCTTCGATCCCGACACCCGTCTCGGCTGGAGCGTCGTCGTCACGGGGTACGCGCGGCTCGTCACGGATCGCGCCGAACTGGAAAGGATCCGGGAGCTGTTGCACCCCTGGGCCCCGCCGGAGGACATGGACCAGGCGGTGCGCATCCGGCCGGACCTGGTCACGGGGGTGCGGCTGGCGGCCGCGGACGGCTGAGCGGCCGGCACGCCGACGCGCACCGGCCGCCGTGCCGGCTCAGGCCGTGGGGACGGCCAGCTCGTGCTGCTCCCCGCCGAGGACGACCTTCAGCGCGCCGGTCTCGGCGGCGCGGGAGAAGACGTCGTACGCCCGCTCCATCTGGTCCAACGGGAAGGTGTGGGTGACCAGTTGGCCGGTCGGGAGCCGGCCGGAGGCGGCCATCTTCAGCAGGGTCGGGGTGGAGTGGGTGTCCACCAGACCGGTGGTGATGGTCACGTTCCTGATCCACAGGTCTTCGAGGTGCAGCGTGACGGGCTTGCCGTGCACGCCGACGTTGGCCACATGGCCGCCGGGGCGCACCATGCGGGTGCACAGTTCGAAGGTGTCCGGCACACCGACGGCCTCGATGGCCACGTCCGCGCCGAGCCCGTCGGTCAGGTCCGCGACAAGCTGGCGCGGGGCCTCGTGGACGTCCGCGACCGCGTCGGCGCCGAACCGCCGGGCGGCCTCCAGGCGGGCCGGTGCCAGGTCCACGGCGATGATCCGCTCCGGCGCGAACAGCCGTGCCGTGGCGATCGCCGCGAGCCCGATCGGGCCGGCGCCGACGATCACGACGGTGTCGCCGGGCCGGACCCGCCCGTTGAGGACGCCCACCTCGTAGGCGGTCGGGAAGATGTCCGCGAGCAGCACGGCGTCCTCGCTCGCGAGGGTGCCGGGCAGCGGGTGCACGGACAGGTCGGCGTACGGCACGCGGACGTACTCCGCCTGCGTGCCGTCGATCAGATGCCCGAGGATCCAGCCACCGCCGCCGAGACACTGGCCGTAGACGCCCTCGCGGCAGTAGCGGCAGCGTCCGCACGAGGTGACGCAGGAGAGCAGCACCCGGTCGCCGGGCCGTACGGTGCGCACGTCGGTGCCGGTCTCCACTATCTCCCCGACGGCCTCGTGCCCGAGTACCGTCCCGGGCCGGACCTCGGGCACATCGCCCTTGAGGATGTGCAGGTCCGTCCCGCAGATCGTCACCGCCTGCACCTTCACGATCGCGTCGGTCGGCTCCTTGATCACCGGGTCCGGGACGTCCTCCCAGGACGCCTCTGCGGGCCCTTGAAAGACATAACCCTTCATGCCGCTCCTCACCCTCTTCACTCGGTGTGCCGCGGAACCGGGATGATCGATATACCCCGGTATGCCCAGCTTGGTCAGCGCGCGGGGGCCCGCGCTTGGGCCGGACGGCCCCGGTTTTCACCCGCCCCAGGTCCACTCCGCGACCTCCGGCAGGTCCGTGCCGTGCTCGCGGATCCAGTCGTGGTGGCGGCTGCGGACGTCGGCCATGGCCTGGCGGACGGCGGCGGCGCGGACCGCGAGGCCGGGGACGCGGTCGATGACGTCCATGACGAGGCGGTAGCGGTCGAGGTCGTTGCGGACGACCATGTCGAAGGGGGTGGTGGTGGTGCCCGATTCCTTGTAGCCGCGCACGTGCAGGTTCCGGTGGCCGGTGCGCCGGTAGGTGAGGCGGTGGATCAGCCAGGGGTAGCCGTGGTAGGCGAAGAGGACGGGTTTGTCGGTGGTGAACAGGCCGTCGTACTCGAAGTCGGGCATGCCGTGCGGGTGCTCCTCGTGCGGCAGCAGCCGGGTCATGTCGACCACGTTGACGACCCGCACGGCGAGGTCGGGCAGGTGCCGGCGCAGCAACTGGGCGGCGGCCAGCACCTCTTGGGTGGGGACGTCACCGGCGCAGGCGAGGACGACGTCGGGTTCGCCTCCGTTCTCCGTGCCGGCCCACTCCCAGATCCCGGCGCCGCGCGCGCAGTGGGCGCGGGCCTGGTCCATGGTCAGCCAGTCGAAGCAGGGCTGTTTGCCGGCGACCACCACGTTGACGTAGTCGCGGCTGCGCAGCACGTGGTCGGCCACGGACAGCAGGGTGTTGGCGTCCGGCGGCAGATAGACGCGGACGACCTCGGGGCTCTTGTTGAGGACGTGGTCCACGAACCCGGGGTCCTGGTGGGAGAAGCCGTTGTGGTCCTGCCGCCAGACGTGCGAGGTGAGCAGGTAGTTGAGGGAGGCGATGGGCGCCCGCCAGGTCAGCTGCCGTGAGGTCTTGAGCCACTTGATGTGCTGGTTGACCATGGAGTCGACGATGTGCACGAACGCCTCGTAGCAGGAGAACAGTCCGTGCCGGCCGGTGAGCAGATAGCCCTCCAGCCAACCCTGGCAGAGGTGTTCGGAGAGGACCTCCAGCACCCGGCCGTGCCGGTCCAGGTGTTCGTCCACCGGGAGCACCTGGGCCTGCCATGCCTTGCCGCTGGCGTCGAAGACGGCCTGGAGCCGGTTGGAGGCGGTCTCGTCCGGGCCGACGAGGCGGAAGTCCCGGCGCTCGCGGGTGTCCTCCATGACCTGTTCGAGGAGGTCGCCGAGGACCCGGGTGGGTTCGTGCAGGGCGGTGCCCGGCTTGTCGACGGCCACGGCGAAGGTGTCGAGCGACCGCAGCGGCAGGTCGCGCAGCAGGACGCCGCCGTTGGCGTGCGGGTTCGCCCCGAGGCGCCGGTCCCCCTCGGGGACGCAGGCGAGGACGTCGGCGGTGGGGCGGCCGTCCGGGCCGAACAGTTCCCCGGGCCGGTACGAGCGCAGCCACTGCTCCAGCTGCCGCAGGTGGGCGGGGTTCTCGCGGACGCCGGGCAACGGGACCTGGTGGGCCCGCCAGGTGCCCTCGACCGGCTTGCCGTCCACCTCGGCGGGGCCGGTCCAGCCCTTGGGGGTGCGCAGCACGATCATCGGCCAGTGCACCCGCTCGGTGGCCCCCTCCTCGCGGGCGGCGCGCTGCTTCAGCGCGATCCGGTCCAGGGCCTGGTCGAGGGCGGCGGCGAGGGCGCGGTGCACCACGGCGGGGTCGTCGCCGGTGACGTGCAGGGGTTCATGGCCGTATCCCCGCAGCAGCTCGTCCAGCTCCTCCTCGGGGAGCCGGGACAGCACGGTCGGGTTGGCGATCTTGTAGCCGTTCAGGTGCAGGATGGGCAGCACGGCACCGTCGTGCACCGGGTCGAGGAACTTGTCGGAGTGCCAGGACGCGGCGAGCGGCCCGGTCTCCGCCTCGCCGTCGCCGATCACGCAGGCCACGAGGAGGCCGGGGTTGTCGAAGGCGGCGCCGTAGGCGTGCGCGAGCGAGTAGCCGAGTTCGCCGCCCTCGTGGATGGAGCCGGGCGTCTCGGGGGCGACGTGGCTGGGCACGCCGCCGGGGAAGGAGAACTGCCGGAACAGCCGGCCCATGCCGGCCCCGTCCCGGGTGATGTCCGGGTACGTCTCGGTGTAGCTCCCCTCCAGCCAGGAGCCCGCGAGGACCGCCGGGCCGCCGTGCCCCGGCCCCCAGACGCACAGCGCGTCCAGGTCACGGGCCTTGATCACGCGGTTGAGGTGGGTGTAGACGAGGTTGAGTCCGGGCGAGGTGCCCCAGTGGCCGAGCAGCCGCGGCTTGATGTGCTCGGGACGCAGCGGCTCGGTCAGCAGCGGGTTGGCCATGAGATAGATCTGGCCGGCGGCCAGGTAGTTGGCGGCGCGCCAGTGCGCGTCCAGGGTGCGCAGCTCCTCCTCGGTGAGAGCGGCTCCCTGGTGGGCGGCCTCGGTCATGGGGACTCCGATCGTCGTCGGGTTCGCGCGAAGTCGGGCGTGTGCCGTCGTCCGCGGAAAGTCGGTCGTGGGCGGCGTCAGTCGGTTTCCGGTACGACGGCCACCGGGCAGGCCGCGTGGTGCAGCGCCCCGTGCGCGACCCGGCCGAGCTGGAGTCCGAAGCGGCCGCCGCGGCGCCGGGCGCCCACGACGAGCAGCGCGGCGTCCTGGGAGGCGGCGACGAGGACGTCCCGGGCGTGTCCCTCGGCGGTGCGCCGGTGCTGTTCGAGGCCCTCGGGCACGTCCCGCAGGGCGTCCTCCAGCGCCTCGGCCGCCTCCTGCTCCTCCGCGTGGGCGGGGCCGCCGGCGAGCAGCGGATGCCCGGTGTCGCTGTGCGCCGGGCGCCGCCAGGCTCGTACGGCCTCCAGGGGCAGCCCGCGCAGCGCCGCTTCCTCGGCCGCGAAGCGTACGGCGGCCGAGCCCGCGGCCTTCTCGGCGACGCCGAGCACGACGCGGCCGGGGGCCGCCGTGGCGGCCGTCTTCCGGGGGTTCCCGCGCAGCACGATCACCGGGCAGTGGGCGTGCGCGGCGACCGCCAGGCTCACGGAGCCGAGCAGCAGCTCGGTGACGGCGTTGCGGCCCCGGCAGCCGAGGACCATGGCGCGGGCGGTGCTGCTCTCGTTCACCAGCCCGAACGAGGGTTCGTCGGCCAGCACGGCGGTGGTGACCCGCAGCTCCGGGTGGTGCAGGTGGGCCCGGCGTTCGGCGGCGCCCATGATGTCCGCGGCCATCACCTCCTCGGCCGGTTTGCCGACCTCCTGGGCGATGAGGGAACCCTCGTAGCGCTCCCAGAGCGAGGCGTAGACCATGCGGAGCGGTGCCCCGCGCAGGGCGGCCTCGTCGGCGGCCCAGTCCACGGCGCGCAGACTCTCCTCTGAGCCGTCGACACCGACGACGACGGGCAGGTCCATCGTGTTCACTCTCCCTGGTAGAGGTCGACGAGGCGGGCCCGCACCCCATCGTTGACGGATTCATCGGCGCGCGCGAGCCGTACCGCGCGGTTTCGGCCACGGCCTCGCCCCATTCGGCCACTTCTCCGGCCGTCGCGCACCTCAGCTGTGCGCGACGACGGCCACGGGCGCGCCGACGTGGTGCAGGACGGCGTGGGTGACATGGCCGATGTGGATGCCGTACGGGCTGGTGCGGATGCGGCGTCCGACGACCACCAGGGAGGCGTCCTGGGCGGCGTCGACCAGGACCGGGGCCGCATTGCCGGCCCGGCTGGCCTCGCTCACCTCGACGTCCGGGAACTTCTGCCGCCAGGGCCGCAGCACCTCGGTGAGCAGGGCGGACGCCCGGCGGCCGAAGACGGGCACGACCGGCGGGTCGGCCGGAATGCCGTACGCGGCGTACGGCGGCGGGGTCCACCCGTGCACCACGCGCAGGGCGGCGCCGCGGCGCGCGGCGGCGGCGAAGGCGAACTCCAGGAGCGTCTCGCTGGGGCCCTCGGGGTCGTCGATGTCGAGGCCGAGGACGACGGGCTTGAAGGGGGTGGCGGCGGACGGGACGCCCGACGGGTCCGGCTGGTGCTCGTCGGCGGCCTGTTCACCCGCTCGGACCAGCACCACCGGACGCGTCGTGTGCGCGATGACGGACAGCCCGGCCGAGCCGATCAGGAACCCGCCGAGCCGGCCGAGGCCGCGGGAGCCGAGCGCCAGCAGTTCCGCTCCGTCGGCCGCCTCGGCGAGGGCGGTGGCCGGGTCGCCGGTGACCTGGTCGGTGACGACCTCGATGGCGGGGTGGCGCAGCCGCAGGCCCGCCGCGGACTCGCGCACCGTGCGGGCCCACTCCTCGGCCGCGGCGGCGTCGGCGTCGAGACCGGCCTCGGGCTCCCGCACATGGAGGATCCGCAACGGCAGGTCGCGCAGTGCCGCCTCGCGCGCCGCCCATTCGACGGCGGCCCGGCTCTCGGGGGAGCCGTCGAGGCCGGCGGTGACGGTTCGGGTCATGGTTCCACCTCTCACAAGGTCGCCCCTCGGGGTCTGGAGCGACGATTCCAGACTCCTGCACGCGGGGCGAGACGATCAGGGGCCGCTGGTCCCCGGCCTGGACCGATGGGCCCGGGAAGCGACCCCGGACGCGGGGGCCGAGCGGCCCCTGTGCCGACCGGCGGCGACCGGCGCACGCTGGGGACAGCGGAACTCCCGTCGCGAAGCCGCTTCGGGACGTCATGTCGAGAAGCCACGGAGTCACCATGTACGGCACCCCGCACATCGTCAGCGACGTCATGACGACCACCGTCGCCGCCGTCGGTCGGCGCGCCCCCTTCAAGGAACTGGTGGAGATGATGCAGGACTGGCAGGTCAGCGCCCTGCCCGTGATCGAGGGCGAGGGCCGGGTGGTCGGCGTGGTCTCCGAGGCCGACATGCTGCCCAAGGAGGAGCTGCGGGACGACCCGGCCGAGGAGTACCGGGCGCTGCGGCCCCCCGCCGACATGGCCAAGGGCGAGGCGATCACCGCCGGGGACCTGATGACCTCCCCCGCCATCACCGTCCACGCGGACGCGAGCCTCGCCGAGGCCGCCCGCACGATGGCCCGCGCCCGGGTCAAGCGGCTGCCCGTGGTGGACGCGACCGGCATGCTGGAGGGCGTCGTCAGCCGCGCCGATCTGCTCAAGGTCTTCCTGCGCGCGGACCAGGAGATCGAGGAGGAGGTACGGCGGGAGATCGTGGCGCGGCTCTTCCCGCCGCCGGACTCGGCCGTGGAGCTGCGGGTGGACGACGGCGTGGTGACCGTGCTCGGCCGGATCCGGGACACCTCCCTGGTCCCCGTGGCGGCCCGGCTGGTGCGCGCCGTCGAGGGGGTCGTGGACGTGCGCTTCGACCTGGCGCCCGGCGAGCGGACCGCGCACGCGTGAGGAAGGCCGCGGGACGACCCGGCCGGGCGTGACACCCTTGAGTCGCGAGGCCGGTCCTCGGGAAGTGGGGCCGGTCGGCCCTGGCACACACGGCACGGTCCGGCGATGATCGGCCGGGTGGCAGGCCGCAGTATGTCCGCTTCCGGGAACGAGAGGTCGAGATGACCGAGACACGCACCTTCACGGCACAGGACCCGATCCGGGTGTTCCTCCTGGACGACCATGAGGTCGTCCGGCGCGGCCTGGCCGACCTCCTCGACGCCGAACCGGACATCTCCGTCGTCGGCGACGCCGACACCGCCGCGCACGCGCTGGTCCGGGGCCCCGCCCTGCGCCCGCACGTCGCCGTGCTGGACGTACGGCTGCCCGACGGGGACGGCATCTCGGTCTGCCGGGAGCTGCGCGACCGGATGCCCGAACTGGCGTGCCTGATGCTGACCTCGTTCGACGACGAGGACGCCCTGCTGGACGCGATCATGGCCGGCGCGTCCGGCTATGTGCTCAAGCAGATCAAGGGCTCGGACCTGGTGTCCGCGGTGCGCACGGTCGCCTCCGGCCAGTCGATGCTGGACCCGGCGACGACGGCCCGGCTGATGCGCTCGCTGCGGGCCGACCCCGAGGAGACGCCGTCGCTGCCGCCGGAGCTGGCGAGCCTGTCGCCGCGCGAGCGGGACATCCTGGCGCTGATCGGGGACGGCCTGACCAACCGTGAGATCGGCCGGCGGCTGTACCTGTCGGAGAAGACGGTCAAGAACCACATCTCCCGGCTGCTGGCCAAGCTCGGTGTGCAGCGCCGGGTCCAGGCCGCCGTGCTCGCCTCCCATCTGGAGCCGCAGGGCGCGAACGAGCACTCCGCCCGCTGACCCGCGCCGGCGCGGCTGTTCCTCACGGCAGCTGGGGTACGACGGCCACCGGACAGCAGGAGTGGTGCAGCAACCGGTGCGTGACGCGGCCCAGCTGGAGCCCGGCATGCCCACGCTCCCGGCGTACCCCGAGGACCAGCAGGTCGGCGGCGGCGGAGCGGTGCAGCAGGACCTTGCCGGGCGGTCCTTCCAGGACGGTCCGGGACACCCGTACGTCCGGGTGCTCGGTCAGCGGGTCCTGCAACAGCTTGTCGATCAGGTCGGCGGCCTCGTCCTCGTAGTCGGGCTGCTCGGGCGGGGTCCCGTCGCCGGTGCGGCGCCAGGTGCGCACCGCGTCCAGGACGCACCGGCGGGCCGCCGCCTCGCGCAGGGCGAAGCGGGCCGCCGTGTCGCTGGTGCCGGGGTCGCCGACGCCGAGCAGCACCCGGTCGTGGGTGCCGCCGAGGCCGGCCGCGTCGCCGCGGACCACGATCACCGGCCCGGACGCCCGCCCGGCCATGGCCAGTCCGACCGAGCCGAGGAGCAGCCCCTTCAGCTCACCACGGCCCCGGCTGCCGGTCACCACGGCGGTGGCGTTGTCGCCCTCGGCGAGCAGCATGGACACCGGGTCCTCGGCCACGACGGCGGAGGCCACCTCCAGGTCCGGGGCGCGTCTGTGGACGCGTTCGGTCGCCGAGGCCACGATGTGCTCGGCCATCACATGGGGGGCGGACGGTTCCCCGCCGAGCGACGGGAGCCGGCCCTCGTAGCGCTCCCAGAGCGAGGCGTGCACGAGCCGCAGCGGCACACCGAGCCGGACCGCCTCGTCGGCCGCCCAGTCCACCGCCTGAAGGCTGTAGTCGGAGCCGTCGACACCCACGACCAGGGGCAGAGGCATGTTCCTCACCGCCATTCCTCGGGCTGCGCAGCGGCGCAGCGACCCGTCCGGCTTCCACACTCGCACGGCCGAACGGGCGGGTAGATGGGTACATTGTCCCTTTTCGGGGGAATCGGTCTCCTCGGATGAGGTCCGGGCGGCCCCTGCCCTCGGCGGCCCGTCCGACGCAGTCTGAAGGCACCGTCCACCGACGGCCGGTGTGACGGTGTCCGAAAGAGGCTCTGATGACCCCTGTCCCCCAGACCGGCCCGCCCCCCGGGATGCCGTCCTTCGACGGGCCGGTGAGCGTCGGCCGGCTGATGACCGCCCCGCCCGTGACCGTCGCGCCGGACGCCACCCTGGCGGAGGCCACCCGGCGGATGGCCGAGACCGCCGTCGGCTCCCTGCTCGTCGTGGAGGACAGCGCCGTGCTCGGCATCGTCACGGACCGCGACCTCGCGCTGCGCGGGCTGGGCGAGGGCCTGCCGCTGGACAGCCGGATCGACGCGGTGATGTCGCCGCGGGTGGTCACCCTGGACGCGGGCGACGAGATCCACGCGGCCTACCGCACCTTCCGCCGCACCGGCGTGCGGCGGCTGCCCGTCCTGGACGACGGGCGGCTGGTGGGCGTGCTGACCCTGGACGACCTGCTGCTCGACGTGTTCCGGCGGCTGGCGGACCTGCTCGGTCCGGTGGCATGGAGCGTGCTGAGGGAGCCGCCGGGGCCGCCGTGACCCCGCCCCCGCCGCGCGTCCCGGCCGATCCGGCCGCCGGGCGGGGACCGGTTCACGGGGGCCGCGGCGTGGCCTCAGGTCTCCTCGGGGCGGACGATCACCACCGGGCACGCGGCGTGCGCGGCCACCCGCTGGCTGACGGAGCCGAGCATGACGCGCGCGAAGCCGCCCCGCCCCCGGCTGCCCACGACCAGGACCTCGGCGCCCTCGGCGGCCCGGAGCAGGATCTCGGCGGGGTTGCCGTGGGCCACCCGGGTGCGCACCGTGGCGGCCGCCTCCGCACCGAGCACTTCCGCCAGCTCCTGCGCCATCTGCTCGCGGGTCGCCTCCTCGTCGATGTACATGTCCACCGCGGGCGCGGACCAGCCGTACAGCGGCACCTCCCAGGCCGCGACGGCCTCCACCGCGCCGCCGACGAGCCCGGCGTAACGCACGGCCCAGCGCACCGCCTCGAAGGAGGACGGCGAGCCGTCGACACCGACCACGATCCGGGGCTTGGCGACGTCCTGGTCCATCTGTCCCACCTCTCTGCGGCGGCGTTGCCGGCCACGGCTGTTGCCCCCCTGCCCTCCACGCTGCGCGACCCGCCGCCGCCCCGCCAGAAAAGAGCGTCCGTTCGGCCCTGCCGCCGGGCGCCGGAGCGGTGCATGCTGCCCTAAGGGGTACCGGGAGGATTCGGGAGGTGAGGCAGGGATGGGCAAGCAGACCAGGAAGAACGGCAAGGCGAAGGCCGCACAGCCTCGTAACGGCCGCGACTGCGGGGCATCGCTTCCCGCACGCCGCGATTCACGCCGCCGCACCGCCCACGCCACCCCCGGCGCCGGCCACTGGCGCGGCCACGGACCGGGCAACCAGTGGCTGCTGCTGCCCGGCGGCACATGGCGCCGGGTCGAGACGATCCGGGTGCGCGGCCTGTTCGGCTGAGCGGACGGGTCATCCCGGGGTGATCGGGAGGTCGTCGGTGAAGGCGTTGACCGGCTGGGCGATCGGTGTCACCTGCTGGGCGTCGAGCGCGGCCCGTGCGGATCTCGTGCCGAGGGTGCCCGCGGGATGCCAGGTGCCGGTGACCGCGAGCCAGGTGTCGGCCGGGGGCGACTCGGAACCGTGGACGTGGATCTTCACGGTCTGGGAGTCGGCGGCGCAGCAGGTGAAGATGATGCGGGTCAGGTACCAGCCGTCGCTTGCCGCGTCGGGTGTGACGAAGCCGGTCAGGCGGACGCTGCGGCCCAGGATGGCGCGGCTGCGGTCCTGCTGGACGCGCTTGGTGAAGTCCGTGAGGGTCAGCGGCAGCGGAGAGGTGGCGGGCAGCGGGTCGAAGCCCTTCTTCTGCACGGCGACCGGCTTGGACCCGGAACGGGCGGCGGTGTACGCGCCGAGGGCCGGCGGGGCGAAGAGCAGGAGGCTCAGCGCGGGGAGGACGAGCAGCCAGGCGATCTTGGGGGTGCCGGAGTGGTCGTGGCCGTCGTGCGCGTGCCCCTCGTGCCCGGCCCGGGAGAACGCCGCCGCGATCCCCAGCAGCAGGAGGACGACGCCCGAGGCGATGAGCGCGGGGCGCAGCCCGGACTTGACGTAGCGCAGGTACGTGTCGTCGAAGAGGGTGATGTGCAGCAGGCCGATCCCGGTCAGCTTCAGCAGCAGGGACGGGGCGACGCGTCTCACAGCAGGGCCCCTCCGATCAGGGCGCTGGCGGCGACGGCCACCACCGTGGTCGCCGTACAGAACCGCCAGGCGAAGGCCCGGCCGAACGTGCCCGCCTGGAGGGCGATCAGCTTCAGGTCGACCATGGGCCCGACCACCATGAACGCGAGCCGGGCGGTCGGCGAGAACCCGGTCAGCGAGGCGGCGACGAACGCGTCGGCCTCCGAGCAGACCGCCAGCAGGACCGCGAGGCCGGCCAGGAAGAGCACCGACAGCCAGGGCGTGCCGGAGAAGGCGTCGAGGACCGCGCGCGGCACGGCGACGTCGAAGGTGGCCGCCGCCATCGCGCCGAGCACGAGGAAGCCGCCGGCCTGGAGGAAGTCGTGCTGGAAAGCGAGCCGGAACTCCTGTCGGCGGCTGTGGCCGTGCGCGTGTCCGGTGTGCCGGTGGCGCAGCGCCGGGCGCAGCCACTTCTCGTCGCCCCGCCAGAGCCACAGCCAGCCCATCACGGCCGCCGTGCCGAGGGAGGCGAGGAGGCGGGCGGCGATCATCGCGGGGTTGCCCGGGAAGGCGACGGCGGTGGCGGTGAGCACGACCGGGTTGACGGCGGGCGCGGACAGCAGGAAGGCGAAGGCGGCGGCCGGCGTGACGCCCCGGCGGATCAGGCTGTTGGCGACCGGCACGGAGGCGCACTCGCAGCCCGGCAGCACCGCGCCGGCGACGCCCGCGACCGGCACGGCGAACACGGCCCGCTTCGGCAGCACCCGGGTGAACAGGTCGGCGGGCACGAAGGCGTTGATCGCGCCGGACAGCACGGTGCCGAGGACGAGGAACGGGAGCGCCTGCACGGTGACGGCCAGGCAGACGGTGCGCCAGGCCCCCACGGCGGGCTGGTCCAGCCACCGTGTACCGCCGAGGAGGAGGACGGCCGTCGCCCCCGCCGTGAGCAGGACGGCCGCGCCGAGCGGCCAGGGCCGGGCGCGGCGCACGGGCGGACGCGGAGGGGCGGGGACGACCGCCGCACCCTCCCCCAGAGCAACCAGTTCATCCGTTTTTTCCATCATCACTCCGGATGTCGGTGTCCGGGCGACGATATGCGAGGACGGCGGCCGGACCGCGTGTACACGCCGCCGCACTGACGGCCGTACACGCGCATGGCGTCCACCGGTGGCTCTTCTCACAATTCGGGCGAAACGGGGTTCGGAGTGATGGCAGCCACTTCGCGACGGGCGGGTTTTGTCTACGTTCGGGAGCCATGTCCTCGCACCCCCGCCGCACGGCCGGCGTCCTTCTGGCCTCGGTGACCGCCCTGCTCACCGCCGGCATCCCGGCGGCGACGGCCGCCACGCCCGCCCCGAAGCCGAAGCCGACCTCGCCGGCTCCGCGGCCGCAGCCCTCGAAGGCGCCGAAGCCCCCGGCACCGGCCCCGGTTCCCGATCCGCACGCCACCGTGGCCGTCCTCGACCTCGACGCGGACGGCGGCGTTCCCGTGGTCCGGGGCGAGGACCGGGCGTACGACACCGCCAGCATCGTCAAGGTCGACATCCTCGCCGCGGTGCTGCTCAAGGCACAGGACGAGCACCGCGCCCTGACCGACGAGGAGCGCGGCCACGCCGAGCCGATGATCCGGCGCAGCGACAACGCCTCGGCGGACGCCCTGTGGAAGGAGATCGGGCGGGCCCCCGGCCTCGCGGCGGCCAACGAGCGCCTGGGGCTGACGTCGACCACGGGCGGCCCCGGCGGCAGGTGGGGGCTGACCCGGACCACCGCGAGCGACCAGATACGGCTGCTGCGCGCGGTCTTCGACGACAGCGCCGCCGGCCCCCTCACCCCCGAATCCCGCGCCTACGTCCGCACCCTCATGGGCGAGGTCCTGCCCGAGCAGGCCTGGGGCGTCTCGGCGGTGAACTCCGCCGGCACCCGGCTGAAGAACGGCTGGCTGGAGCGCACCACCACGGGCCTGTGGGACGTCAACAGCATCGGCGAGGTCACCCTCGGCGGTCACCGCCGTCTCGTCGCCGTCCTCTCCGACGGCAGCGCCTCCATGGGCGACGGCGTCTCCCTGGTGGAGCGCACCGTCCGGACGGCCATGGCCTGACCTGCCGGCCCAGGCGGACGCGCGGTGCGCGGACGAGGGGCGGGGCGAGCGGCGGAACCGGAGCGATCTCTCGTACAACCGTTCCGTCGGCACAGACGTCTCACAGAGAGGGGAACTTCCGTTCTCCCTCCGAAAGTTCGTCTGCCACCGTCGCTCCAGTCAGAGGATTCCATGCCCTTCAGCTCTCCCGGCCCCCGTGCGATGCGCCAGACCGCGGGCGCGTTCGGCGCCGTTGCCCTGATCGCGCTGTGCGCCGCGCCGGCCGCGGCCGCCGACGACCCCGCGACCGGCCTGGCGCTGGGCACCATCGCCCCGTTCGACAGAGTGAAGCCGGGCAGCGAGCTGCAACTGTCGCCCGCCCTCACCGACACGGGTACCGCGGCGCTCGACAAGGTCTGGCTCTCGTACTCCGTCACCCGCGGTCTGAGCCAGACCGGGATCCCGTCCAACTGCCTGCGCTACACGGTCGGTTCGACCGACGAGGAGCCGGCCCGCGCCCAGGTGGTGTGCGAGTTCGACCAGCCGGTGCAGCCCGGTGTCGTCTACGCCCCGGAGCGTCCGCTGACCCTGAAGGCCCTGGACCGCGCCCTGTACGACCGGATCCAGGTGACGGTCGACTCCGCGGCGCCGACCCCCGGTGACGGCGCCTCCGCGCCGGTGCGCGGTACGGCCACCGCGCTGAAGCTGGTCGAGCGGACCGGCGGGACGCCGCCGCCGGCCGGCGCCGCCGGGACCGCGGACGTCCCGGTGACCGCGGACAACTCGGCCGACTTCCAGGTGACCGGCGCGCAGTTGAAGGGCGCGGTCGGGGACACCGTCACGCTGCGGGTGAAGTTCGCCAACGCGGGGCCCGCCTGGGTACTGCCGCAGCCGGGGCAGCGTGCGGCCCACGTGCTGGTCACGCTGCCCGAGGGCACCTCGGCGGTCAGGCCCGACGCGCTGTGCACGAACACCGGGGCCGAGTCCTACGCGTGCGGCACCGGCGCGCCCTGGGTGAAGGAGCAGGCCGCGAAGACCTACACCTTCAAGGTGAAGATCGACAAGTCGGTGCCCGGCGCCCGGGGTTACGCGGAACTCGGCTCGGAGCCCCGGCCGTTCGACCACGACAAGGCGAACGACACTGCCCGGATCACCCTCGACGTCACCGACGGCACGAACACCACGGGCGGCGGCTCGACCGGGGGCGGCGGCACCACGGGCGGCGGCTCGACCGGCGGCACCGGCTCGACGACGTCCACGGGGGGCACCGGCAAGGGCACGAGCGGCGGTTCCACCACGACGGGCGGCACCACCGGCTCCACGACCGGCACCGGCACCGGCACCGGCACCACCGGTGATCTCTCCACCGGCGGCACCGGTACCACCGGTGGCAGCCTGGCGAGCACCGGCGCGGGACCCGCGCTGCCCCTCGCGGGCGCCGCGGCCGCGGCCGTGCTCGCCGGCACGGGCGTACTGGTGGCCGTGCGCCGCCGGGGCGGCCGCGAGGACTGATTCCTCCGCCCGGCCTGACCGGCGGCGACGCCGGTCAGGTCCCCGAGCCGAAGCCCTGGGTGATGTACGCGCACTCGGTGTAGATGTACCCGGAGCGCAGCCTGGCCGTGTCGGAGCCCGCGGTCGTCACCTGACCGCGGTTCGGCTTGTGCACGAAGTACGTGGTGCCGACCGGGAGTTGGATGGTGCGCTGCGGGTAGTCCTTGCCGCCGCCGCAGGGCTTGAAGGTGGACATCAGCGTGTCGGCGAGCAGGTAGGAGCGGCAACTGCCGCAGGCCTTCAGGGTGAAGCTGCCGGTGACCGGTCCGGTGTACAGCACGGTGACGTCGTCCGGGCTGTCGTTCTTCACCGTGACCGAGATGCTGCCGCCGGAGGCGGTGGTGGGCAGCTTCTTGCCGGCCGCCGGAATGGTCTGGGCGACCTCGGCGGCGATGGCGATCTTCTGGGCGCGCGCCCGGTTCCTGTGGTGCGGGTGCGCGGCGACGAAGTCGTCCATGGTCTGCTGGGCGCCGGTGAAGTCGCCGCTCCTGTACTCCTGGACCCCGCAGTCGTACGCGCCGTCGGAGCCGCTGCGCCGGGCCCGGGACGCGGCGGACGCGAGCCCCCCGTCGATGTCGCCCGCGGAGCTCGTCAGGTCACCGATCCTGGTGTCGAGCCGCTTCAACTCCTCGACGGCCGCGCAGGACCCGGAGCCGCCGACGTCCTTCTGCGCCTTCTTCACGGCCGCGTCGACGGCCGGAACCACCTTGTCCGTCTGCGGGGAGTGCGGGAAGATCTTCATCAGGTCGCCGAAGCGTGTGCCCCAGTCCTGGTCGCCCGAGGCCAGGCCCTGCGACCCGCACTCGTACAGCGAGGTCGCGAGCCGGTCGTCGGGCCAGTCGGCCAGCGTGCCGACAGTGGCCTTCGGCAGTTCGCCGGGCACCGTGCGCAGATAGGTCAGCGGGGCCACGGCGGTGCAGTAGTCCCGACCGTCGTAGGGCGCGGCGACCTTGGAGTAGTAGGTGCGCAGGCTGGCGGGGACCTTGCGGGCGGCGCGGGAGCCGGGGTGGTGGACGACGAGGTCGCGGTAGACCCCGAGGACCTGGCGGTAGTCCGGCTCGGCGGTGCCGAAGGACTTGCCCGCGTCCGCCGCGACCAGGTGGTCGGCGCTCGCCAGGCGGTCCAGGAGCGCCTGCTGCACGGCCTCGTCCCGCGCGTCCCGGTACCAGAGCGCGCCACCCGCCGGTACCGCGAGCAGCACCAGGCCCAGCAGCAGCGCGAGGGGCGCGCGGCCGGGCCACAGGAGGCGGGTGCGCAGTCCGATGTACGCGCCGTGGGCGGCGGCCAGCAGCAGGAGGACGGCGTAGCCGGCGAGCAGCGCGCCGGGGACGCCGTCGGCATCGGCGGGCAGGGCGATGACCAGCAGGATCGCGGTCGCCACCCAGCAGGCGGCCATGAGCAGCCGACGGCGCGCGAGGGCGTAGCCGAGGCCGAGTCCGCTGAGGTTGAGCAGGGCGACGGCGACGGCCCGCCCGGCGTCCGGGGGCGCGGGCGGCGGACTCGCGGGCATGGGCGGCACGCCGAAGCCCTGCCCGGGACCGTACGCCCACGGCCCTCCGGTTCCGCCGGGCCCACCGGGACCCCCGGCTCCCCCCGGGGTTCCGGACCCCCCGCGCCCTTGGGAGCCCCAGGGACCGGCCGGTCCCCCGGCATCTCTCGGGCCCTCGGGCCCCCCGAAACCTCCGGACATGACGACTCCCCCTTGTCCGACAACCCCCACGGCCTCCGATTCTAGCCGCCGGCGCGCCCGGAGGCGCCCCAACTCGGGCTTGTACAAAGGGACTTGGCGCCCCTCTTGTCCCTTCGTCCACGCGGGCCCCGCACGGCGGTCCGGTCCGTGCGTGCGGCGCCCTCGAACAGACGGGTCGCCTGACCGGCCCAATGCGGGTGCGCCGGAGGGGCGAGGAGCCGTGACGAGTGTGACCGTGGTGGAAGGAATCCCGGGTGCGCCAGGACGGCCCGGGCGCGGCAGTGACGAGGAGGCGGGATGCCGGACCAGGTCGGCGTGCGCGGGCCCCTGCTCAGGGACGGTGCCGGCGCCGAGCACGCGCGGGCCGCCTTCGAGCAGTTGGGCGCCGTGGCGGACGCCGTGCTGTACGAGGGCTATCTGCTCTACCCGTACCGCCGGTCCTCCGCCAAGAACCGCGTCCGCTGGCAGTTCGGGGTGCTGCTGCCCCGGACCTGGGTGGAACGCGACGGTCCGGTGGCGCCCGGTGTCTCCGGCTCCGCGGACTCCTGGTACCAGCGGACCGAGTGCCTGGTGCGCGCCCTGCGGGACGACGCGGTCGTACGGCTGCGGGTGCGGTACCTCCAGATGCAGCACAAGCAGGTGGAGGCCGCGGACGGGACCCCCGTGGAGTCCCTGCGCACGGCCGACGGCACCACGCACCTCTCCTTCGACGAGGCGATCGCGCGAGAGGCCGGGCTGACCGTGCCGCTCGCGGACCTCCTGGACGGCGACCGCAGCGTCGCGGTCGGCGCGCCCGGCGGGGCCGAGGACGAGCCGCTGCCGGCGAACGGGGGCCGGATCGTGCGGCGTCACCGGGAGCTGCGGGCCACGACGACGGTCGCCGCCGAGCCACTCGCGCCGGGCCTGTACCGGCTGCGGGTGCGCACCGAGAACACGGGCGCGCCGGGCGACCCGGAGGCCTCCCGGAACGAGGCGCTGCGCGACGCGCTGATCGCCACGCACACACTCGTCGGCGGCGAGGGCGTGGAGTTCGTCTCGCTGATCGATCCGCCGAGCGGGCTGGCCGAGCAGGCGCGCGACTGCCGCAACGCGTTCACGTTCCCCGTCCTCGGCGGCGCGCCCCCGCGGGCGGCGGGCGGCGACGGCGGGACCGGCCCGGTGATGCTCTCGGCGCCGATCATCCTCTCCGACCATCCCCAGGTGGCGCCGGAGAGTCCGGGCGATCTGCACGACGCGGCGGAGATCGACGAGATCCTGACGCTGCGCACGATGCTGCTGACCGACGAGGAGAAGGCGGAGGCGCGGGCGACCGACCCCCGGGCCGCGCGGATCATCGACCGGGTCGACACCATGCCCCGCGAGGTCTACGAACGCCTGCACGGCGCGATCCGCTCGCTGGCACCGGCGGGCCCCTCGGGCAGGACGCCGGCGGGCCCCTCGGAGACGGCGCCGGGGGGCGGGCCCGGGGCCCGTTCCCCCGAACGCCCCGCCTGGTGGCGGGAAGACGGGGACGAAGGGCTGTCGCCGACGACCGACACCGTCCTGGTGGCCGGGGTCCCCGTCGGCGCCGGCAGCCCGGTGCTCCTGCGGCCGCACCTGCGCGGCGCCGACGCCCAGGACATGTTCCTGGCGGGGCGGTCCGCCACCGTCGCCGGAGTCTTCCACGACGTGGACGGCGGCGTACGGCTCGCCGTGACCGTGGACGACGATCCGGCGGCCGAACTGCACGGCTGGTACGGCCGTTTCCACTACTTCCGGCCCGACGAGGTCGAACCCCTCGCAACCACGGGCTCCCCGGCCGCCCCCGGCCGGGACCACGACCGACTGCGACGGAGGCCGCAGAGATGACCACACAGAGCGGTACCACCGAGGCCCGTGCCGACGCCCGCGAGGGCTTCGACGAGATCACCATCCTCTGGATCTCCGAGGGCATGAGCTGCGACGGCGACACCGTGTCGCTGACCGCGGCCGGGCAGCCGTCCATCGAGGACGTGGTGCTCGGCCTCATCCCGGGCCTGCCGAGGGTGAACCTGGTCAACAAGGTCCTCTCCCCGAGCCTGGGCGGCGAGGACTTCCTGGCCCCCTACCGCAAGGCGGCCCGCGGCGAACTGGAGCCGTTCATCCTGGTGATCGAGGGCTCGATCCCGAACCAGAACATCATCGAGGGCGACGGCTACTGGACGTCGTTCGGCAACGACCCGGAGACCGGCGAGCCGCAGACCCTCAACTGGTGGATCGACCAACTCGCGCCCCGGGCCTGGGCGGTGGTCGCGGCCGGCACCTGCGCCACGTTCGGCGGCATCCACGCCATGGCCGGCAACCCGACCGGCTGCATGGGCCTCGCGGACTACCTGGGCTGGGAGTTCAAGGCGCGCTCGGGGCTGCCGGTGGTCAACGTGCCCGGCTGTCCCATCCAGCCGGAGAACTTCATGGAGACCCTGGTGTGGGTGCTCCAGCACGCCGCCGGCACCGCGCCCCCACCACCGCTGGACCACATGCTGCGGCCGCAGTGGCTGTTCGGCAAGACCGTGCACGAGGGCTGCGACCGGGCCGCGTACTACGAGCAGGCCGACTTCGCCAAGGACTACAACTCCCCCAAGTGCCAGGTGAAGGTCGGCTGTTGGGGGCCGGTCGTCAACTGCAACGTGCCCAAGCGGGGCTGGATGTCCGGCATCGGCGGCTGCCCGAACGTCGGCGGCATCTGCATCGGCTGCACCATGCCGAGCTTCCCCGACGCCTTCATGCCGTTCATGGACGAACCCCCGGGCGGCACGCTGTCGTCGATGGTGATCAAGCCGTACGGGGCGGTCATCCGGCGGCTGCGCGGGCTGACCAACGACATGGTGAACCACGAGCCCCGCTGGCGGCACAACAAGCAGAAGCTGACCAGCGGCTACAACCCCCACTGGCGCGCGTGAGGCCGCCCCCCCCTCACCCCGCGCCCGCTCCGCCATCCGCCCCGCCCGACCCGAACAGCGAGGGACAGTAACGCAGATGACCACCACCGACGCGCGGACCTCAGGACGCAAACCCGCTCAGCTCGTGGACATGTCCTGGGATCCGATCACCCGGATCATCGGCAACCTCGGTATCTACACGAAGATCGACTTCGCCAACCGTGAGGTCGTGGAGTGCCACAGCACCTCGTCGCTGTTCCGCGGCTACTCGGTGTTCATGAAGGGCAAGGACCCGCGCGACGCCGGGTTCATCACCTCACGGATCTGCGGCATCTGCGGCGACAACCACACCACCTGCTCCAACTACGCCCAGCAGATGGCCTACGGCGTCAAACCGCCGAAGCTGGCCGAGCACATCACCAACCTGGGCGAGGCGGCGGAGTACATCTTCGACCACACGATCTTCCAGGACAACCTGGTCTTCGTGGACTTCTGCGAGGCGATGGTCAAGGCCACCAACCCCGGTGTGCTGGCCCGCGCCGAGCGCACCGACGCGCCCCGCGGCCACGTGCACGGCTACCGCACCATCGCCGAGATCATGAAGGCCTTCAACCCCTTCGAGGGCGAGGTCTACAAGGAGGCGCTGAAGGTCAGCCGGATCACCCGGGAGATGTTCTGCCTGATGGAGGGGCGCCATGTGCACCCCTCCACGCTCTACCCGGGCGGCGTCGGCACGATGCCCCAGCCGAGCGTCTTCACCGACTACCTCAGCCGGCTGATGCGCGTCATCGACTTCGTGAAGAAGGCGGTGGCGATGAACGACGACGTCTTCGACTTCTTCTACGAGGCGTTGCCGGGCTACGAGGAGGTCGGCAAGCGCCGTATCCTGCTGGGCTGCTGGGGCGCGTTCCAGGACCCGGACGTGGTCGACTACCGCTACGCCACCATGAACGAGTGGGGCAAGGCGATGTACGTCACCCCGGGCGTCATCGTGGACGGCAAGCTGGTCACCAACAACCTGATCGACATCAACCTCGGGCTGCGCATCATGCTGGGCAGCTCCTTCTACGAGGACTGGGTGAACGAGGACCCGTTCGTCACCCACGACCCGCTCGGCAACCCCGTCGACATGCGCCACCCGTGGAACCAGACGACGGTCCCGGTGCCGCAGAAACGGGACTTCGAGGGCAACTACAGCTGGGTCATGAGCCCGCGCTGGTACCACCCGGACACCGGTGAGCACCTGGCCCTGGACACCGGCGGCGGCCCGCTCGCCCGGCTCTGGTCGACCGCGCTGAGCGGCCTGGTGGACACGCCCTACGTGAAGGCGACCGGGGGCGGTGTCCGCATCACCCTGCCCAAGGGCGAGAAGCTGCCGGAGACCACCCTGGAGTGGCGCATCCCGAAGTGGAGCAACACCCTCGAACGCGACCGCGCCCGGCCGTACTTCATCGCCTACGCCGCCGCCATGGCCCTGCAGTTCCTGGAGGAGGCCATGGGGATGCTGCAGAGCGGCGAGACCAAGGTCTTCGAGAACTTCGAGGTGCCGGACGAGGCGATCGGCTGCGGCTTCCACGAGGCGGTGCGCGGGGTCCTCTCGCACCACCTGGTGATCCGGGACAAGAAGATCGCCAACTACCACCCGTACCCGCCGACCCCCTGGAACGCCAGCCCCCGCGACATCTACGGCACGCCCGGTCCCTACGAGGACGCGGTGCAGGGCCAGCCGGTCTTCGAGGAGAACGGCCCCGACGACTTCAAGGGCGTCGACATCATGCGCACGGTGCGCAGTTTCGACCCCTGTCTGCCCTGCGGGGTGCACATGTACATGGGCAAGGGCAAGACCCTGACCACCGTGCACTCGCCGACGTACGGGGCCGACCATGGCTGAACCGGCCGGGCGTCTCACGGACCCGGCGGTGGAGGCCCGGCTCGCGCGGCTGGACGAGGTGCTGGCCGGGCTGGAGAACACGCCCGGCCCGGCCCTGGAGGCGGTGCGGCTGCTGACCGAGGTCTACGGCGAGGCCCTCGCCCGGGTCCTGGACGGCGTGGACGAGCGGCTCGGGGCACGGCTCTCCGCCGACGAGCTGGTCGGGCACCTCATGGTGCTGCACGGGGTCCACCCGCAGTCCCCGGCCGACCGGGCCGCCCGCGCGGTGGAACGGCTGCGGCCCGCGGTGCGGGAGCGCGGCGGCGACCTGGAGTGGGCCGGGATCGAGGGCGAGGTCGCGCGGGTGCGGCTCGACTCCGGTTCCTCGGGCGGCTGCGGCGGCGGCTGCGGTGGCGGGTCCGCGGACATCGCGGAAGCGGTCCGGGAGGCCGTGCTGGCCGTCGCCCCGGAGCTGACGGACGTGGAGATCGTGCCGGGCGGCGAGGAGCGCAAGGCGGCCCCCGCGTTCGTCCCGCTGGGCACGGTCAAGCGCCGGTACGTGCCGCAGGGGGCGGGGTGAGCGTGGACGGGGCACTCGCCCGGGTCATCCGCTCCGCCGCCGACCGCGCGGCCACCTCCGGGGCCGAGGTCTGCGAGCTGTGCGCGGCCCGGGTGGCGGACGAGCACCCGCATCTGTACGACACCGGGGCCGCCGAGGTGCGCTGTGTGTGCCACCCCTGCTCGGTGCTGTTCGCGGACGGCGCGGCGGGCGAGGGCCGCTATCGGCTGGTGCCCCGGCGCCGGGTGCGGCTCGCACCCCTCGACACGGGGGTGCTGGACGTCCCGGTGGGGCTGGTGTTCTTCGTGCCCCGCTCCGACGGCACGGTCACCGCGCAGGGGCCGAGCCCGGCCGGCGCGATGCGCTGGGAGGTGGACGCGGCCGCCTGGCGGCGGCTGGCCGCCGAGGTCCCGCGGCTGGCGTCCATGGCCCCGGACGTGGAGGCACTGCTGATCAACACCGTGCGGGGCCTGTCGGAGCACTGGATCGTGCCGGTCGACGACTGTTTCCGGATGACGGCGCTGGTCCGCCGCGAGTGGCGGGGCCTCTCCGGTGGCGGGCGGGTCTGGCCGGCCGTAGAACAGTTCTTCAGGGACCTGACCGAACGGTCGTAGGACCTGGAAGGAGACGGACATGGGCACCATCCGAGTGGGCCGCCCCCAGGCGAAGCCCGACACGCCGAGTCACGTTCCCGGGCTGCACCAGGGCAACAAGGGCCCCTACCAGGAGCAGACCGGACACCACCGGGACGGCAGCTCCGACGCGCGCCGCTCCACCGGTATCCACTGGAAGCGGCATGACGCCCTGGGCGAGGGCATGCCGAACATCTCGCCCGGATGAGAGGACGGAAAGTGACCGCCATGAGCGATTGCAGATGCAGAAGGTGCGCCCGATCGGGGATGTCCGGACGGCAGTTGCTGCTGCTCCAGGCCGCGCTGGTCGGCGGCGTGATCACCGCCCTTGTGATCAAGGAGATCCCGGGCATCATGCGGGAGTTGCGGATCTTCCGGATGACCGGCGGGCCGGGCGCGAACCGGCGCTACCCCTGAGGCGGGCCGTGCACGAACTGTCGATCGCGACGGCGATCG
Organism: Streptomyces sp. NPDC001056; assembly: GCF_053598955.1. NCBI lineage: Bacteria > Bacillati > Actinomycetota > Actinomycetes > Kitasatosporales > Streptomycetaceae > Streptomyces > Streptomyces sp. NPDC001056. The sequence goes on from NZ_JBSFLI010000026.1 coordinate 26,674, forward strand.
TGGAACAGGCCGAGCGGATCGCCCGCGCGGACGGCGCGGACCGGGTGTCCGCGGTGACCGTCCGTGTCGGCGAGCTGTCCGGGGTGGTGCCGCAGGCGCTCGACTTCGCCTTCGAGGTGGCCCGCGACGGCACGCCGCTCGCGGGTGCCCGGCTCGTGGTGGAGGCGGTGCCCGCGCTGGCCTGGTGCGGCGGGTGTGCCGAGGAGTTCGCGGTGGGCATGCCGCCGTTCTTCTGGTGCCCGCGGTGCGACCGTCCCTCGCAGGAGCTGCGCAGCGGACGGGAGTTGGAGATCACGGGCGTCGACACGTAGCGGTCCGGCCCCCGCCGGTGACGGCGGGGGCCGGACCTGTGCGTGCCGCGGCCGATCAGCAGATGCGGGGCAGTTGCTCGCCCAGCGGCAGGTCCAGGACCCGGGTACCGCCGAGGCCGGTGGCGACGACGACCATGCCCGGGTGGTCCGCCACGCACTCGCCGATCAGCGCCGCGCCGACGCCCTGCGGGTGGGCGTGCATCGCGGCGAGCACCGCCTCGGCGTGCTCCGGGGGCACGAAGGCGACGAGCCGGCCCTCGTTGGCGACGTACAGCGGGTCGAGACCCAGGAAGCCGCAGGCGTTGGCGACCTCGTCGGGGACCGGGACGGCCCGGTCGCGCAGCCGTACCCCGGTGCCGGAGGCGCGCGCGATCTCGTTCAGGGAGGCGCCGAGTCCGCCCCGGGTGGGGTCGCGCAGCACGTGGACGTCCTTGGTGACCTCCAGCATGGCGGCGACCAGGCCGGCCAGGGGCGCGGTGTCGGAGGTGATCTCGACGCCGAACTCCAGCCCCTCGCGCACGCTCATGACGGCCACGCCGTGCCGGCCGATCGGGCCGCTGACGATGACCGCGTCGCCGGGGCGGGCGCGCTGGGGGCGGATGTCGACCCCGTCGGGGACGAGGCCGACACCCGCGGTGGTGACGTAGACGCCGTCGCCGTGCCCGCACTCCACCACCTTGGTGTCGCCGGTGGCCACGGTGACGCCCGCGGCCTGGGCGGCGGCGCCGATCGCGCGGGCGATCCGCCCGACGACGTCCAGTTCCACGCCCTCCTCCAGGACGAAGGCGGTGGAGAGGTAGGCGGGCCGGGCGCCGCTCATCGCGAGGTCGTTGACGGTGCCGTTGACGGCGAGGTCGCCGAGGCAGCCGCCGGGGAAGAACAGCGGCCGTACGACGTGGGAGTCGGTGGAGAAGGCGAGCCGGGCGCCGCCGAGTTCGAGGACGGCGGAGTCGGTGAGGGCCGCGAGGGTGGGGTTGCCGTAGGCCGGGGCGAAGACCTGCTCGACCAGCTCGGCGGAGAGGGCACCGCCGCCGCCGTGGCCCATGACGACGACCGGCTGGTCGCGCAGCGGGGCGGGGCAGGTCCAGTTCGCCGGGTCGACGGCGGTGTCGGGGGTGGCGAGGTCAGCCAACGGGGTTCATCTCCTCCTGCGGGATGCGGGACCCGCGCGGTGCCGGGGAGTTCATGCGGCGGTAGAGGTAGTACGCGGCGCAGGCGCCCTCGGTGGAGACCATGGTGGCGCCGAGCGGGGTGCGCGGGGTGCAGGCCGTGCCGAACGCCTCGCACTCGGTCGGCTTGATCAGGCCCTGGAGGACCTCGCCGGCCCGGCACACGGCCGGTTCCTCGGTGCGGATGCCCGAGACGTCGAAGCGGTGCTCGGCGTCGTAGGCGCGGAAGGCGTCGGTCAGCCGCCAGCCGCTGGCCGGGATGCGGCCGATGCCGCGCCAGTTGCGGTCGGCGACCTCGAAGACCTCCTCGATCATGCTGAGGGCGGCCGGGTTGCCCTGCTCGCGCACGGCCCTGGGGTAGGCGTTCTCCACCCGGTGCTCGCCGCGCTCCAGTTGGCGCACGGCGCGCCGGACGCCCTCCAGGATGTCGAGGGGTTCGAAGCCGGTGACGACGACGGGCACGCGGTGCTTCTCGGCCAGGTCCGGGTACTCGGCGGTGCCCATCACGCTGCACACGTGCCCCGCGGCGAGGAAGCCCTGCACCCGGCAGCCGGGCGCGGTCATGATCGCCTCGATGGCCGGGGGGACCCGGACGTGGGAGACCAGCAGGCTGAAGTTGTCCAGTCCCAGGCGGCGGGCCTGGTGGACGGCCATGGCGTTGGCGGGGGCGGTGGTCTCGAAGCCGATGGCGAAGAACACCACCTGCCGGTCGGGGTTCTTGCGTGCGAGGTCGAGCGCGTCGAGCGGCGAGTAGACCACGCGTACGTCGCCGCCCTCGCTCTTGACCCGGAACAGGTCCCGGTCGGTGCCGGGCACCCGCAGCATGTCCCCGAAAGAGCAGAAGACGACGCCCGGACGGGCGGCGATCTCCAGGGCCTTGTCGATGACCTCCAGCGGGGTGACGCACACCGGACAGCCGGGGCCGTGAATCAACTCGACCTTCTCCGGCAGGAGTTGGTCGATGCCGTGCCGGATGATGGAGTGGGTCTGGCCGCCGCAGACCTCCATCAGGGCCCAGGGGCGGGTGACCGTGGCGCGGATCTCGTCCAACAGCCGGTGCGCCCGCTCGGGGTCGTTGAACTCCTCGATGTACTTCACCGGACCTCACTCTCCTTCTCCTGGCGCGCAGCCTGTTCCCACGCATCGCCGAACTCTTCTTCCAGCAGGCCGAGTTGGCCGAACAGCTCCAGGGAGGCCCGAGCCGACTCCTCGTCGAGGCGCTGGAGCGCGAAGCCGACGTGCACGATCACGTACTCGCCGACCCGCACATCGGGCAGGTACTCCAGGCAGGCCTGTTTGCGGACACCGCCGAAGTCGATCAGGCCGGTGAGGGGGTCGGCCTGGTGGTCGATGGACACGACCTTGCCGGGCACTGCAAGACACATGTCTCACTCCGTCTCGTGGTGGGGTGCGGTGGCCGCGACCATGAGCTGGCCGAGCGCCAACCCGCCGTCGTTCGGGGGGACTTCGCCGTGCCGCAGGACCGTGAAGCCGTCGGCCCGCAGCAGGGTGGAGCACTTCTCCTCCAGCAGGGCGTTGGCGAACACCCCGCCGGTGAGGGCGACCGTGTCCAGTCCGGTCGCGCCGCGGGCCCGGCGGCAGATCTCGGTGACGGCGCGGGCCACGCCCCGGTGGAAGCGGGCGGCGAGCACCGGGGCCGGGGTACGGCGGCGCCGGTCGGCGAGCAGGGCCCGCAGCATCGGCGCGGGGTCGCAGGCGAGGGTGGCGCCCCCGGTGAGCCCGAAGGGGTACGCCACCGCGTCGGCGTCCCCCGCCCCGAGCGCCGCGGCCTCCAGTTCCAGCGCGGCCTGCGCCTCGTATCCGGCGCGATGGCACACGCCGGCGAGGGAGGCGACGGCGTCGAAGAGCCGCCCCATGCTGGAGGTGGGCACGCAGGCCACCTGCCGGTCCAACTGCTGTCTCAGCAATGCCAGTTCGGACGGGGAGCAGGCGGTGACGCTGGGCAGGTCCGGGTCCCAGGGCAGGCCCGCGGCCCACAGCCGGGCCAGGGCGAGTCGGCAGGGGTTGGCCACGCCCGCGTCGCCGCCGGGCAGCGGGGCGGGGGTGAGGTGGGCGAAGCGCCGGTAGCCGGTGTAGTCGGCGAGCAGGATCTCGCCGCCCCACACCGTGCCGTCGTCCCCGTAGCCGGTGCCGTCGAAGGCGACGCCGATGACCGGGGTGGTGCCGTCGAGCCCGTGTTCGGCCATGGCGGAGGCGATGTGGGCGTGATGGTGCTGGACGAGCCGCAGCGGGAGCCCGGTGCCCGCGCGCCTGCGGGCCCAGCCGGTGGAGTGGTACCCGGGATGCCGGTCCGCGGCGACCAGCCGGGGCTCGACGTTGGTCAGGCGACTCAGGTGCCGCTCGGCCCGCCGGGCCGCGTCCAGCGTGGCCAGGTCGCCCATGTCACCGATGTGCGGCCCGAACCAGGCCAGGTCGCCCTCACCGAGGCAGGGCGCGTTCTTCAGGTCGCCGCCGACCGCCAGCGCGGGGCGCACCGGGACCGGCAGGCGCAGGGGGCGGGGCACGTAACCGCGCGAGCGGCGCAGCACCTGCTCGGTGCCGTCGGGGCGTACCCGCAGCAGGGAGTCGTCGCAGGGCGCGGCGATGGGCCGGTCGTGGGCGAGCCAGGCGTCGGCGAGCCCGGCCAGCCGGGTCAGTGCCTCGGCGTCGTCGGTGACGATGGGTTCGCCGGATCGGTTGCCGCTGGTCATGACCAGCACCTGGGGTCCGGGCGGATCGCCGGGCAGTCCGAACAGCAGGGTGTGCACGGGGGTGTAGGGCAGCATGACCCCGAGGTGCGGGCTGCCCGGACAGACCTGGTCGGCCGGTTCGGGGCCCGCGGCGGGGACGCGGCGGCGCACCAGCACGATGGGGCGGCGGGGCGCGGTCAGCGCGGCGCGCTCGGCGCCGGTGAGGACCGCGAGCCGCTCGACGACGGTGAGGTCGGCGCACATCACCGCGAACGCCTTGCCGCCCCGCTCCTTGCGGTCGCGGAGCGCGGCGACGGCCTCGGGGCTGGTGGCGTCGCAGGCCAGGTGGTAGCCGCCGAGCCCCTTGACGGCGACGATCCGTCCGGCGGCGAGCAGTGCGCGGGCCGCCGCGAGGGCGTCCGCGTCCCGCGCCGGGCGCACGCCGGGTCCCGTCAGGGTGAGCCGGGGCCCGCAGCGGGGGCAGGCGACGGGCTGGGCGTGGAAGCGCCGGTCGGCGGGATCGCCGTACTCCCGGGCGCAGTCCGGGCACATCGGGAAGCCGGCCATGGTGGTCGCCACCCGGTCGTACGGCATGCCGGTGGCGATGGTGAAGCGGGGGCCGCAGTGGGTGCAGGTGACGAACGGGTGCCGGTGCCTGCGGTCCCCCGGCTCGGCGAGTTCGCGCAGGCAGTCGGCGCAGGTCGCGGTGTCGGGCGGGAGCTGGGCGCGGCCGGCCGCCCGCTCGGTGGAGCGGATCGTGAACGGCCCGGCGGCGCCGGTGGCGGGCAGGTCCTCGTGGGAGACGCCGGTCACCGTGGCCAGCGGCGGCGGCTGGTGGGCCAGGAGCGCGCAGAACCGGTCCACCTCGTCCGCCGGTCCCTCGACCTCGATGAGCACGCCGTCGCCGGTGTTGCCGACGAACCCGGCCAGGCCCGACCGGGCGGCCAGGCGGTGCACATACGGACGGAAGCCCACCCCCTGGACGGTGCCGCGCACGGTGACCCGGCGGCGGACCGCGCCGGTCGCGGGAGCGGTCATGCGACGGGCGTGGACGCGGTGTGGTGGTGGTGTCCGTGCGGGTGCGGCGCGAGGGGCGGCCGGTGCGCGGGGGCGCCGTCGCGGGCGGCGAGGGCATGGTCGAGGACGGTGCCGACGCCGTCCCCGGTGCGGGCGCAGGACCGTACGATCTCCACCCCCGGGTTGACCCGCTGCACGTTCGCGCGGAACGCGGTCTCGTCGAAGCCGGCGGCCTGCGCGAGGTCGGTCTTGGTGACGACCACCAGATGGGCGGAGCCGAACGCGGTCGGGTACTTCAGCGGCTTGTCCTCGCCCTCGGTGACCGCCATCAGCACGATCCGCAGGGTCTCGCCGAGGTCGTACGAGGCGGGGCAGACCAGGTTGCCGACGTTCTCCACGAAGAGCACGGAGGTGTCCTCGGGCAGCCAGCCCGTGAGCCGTTCGCGTACCTGACGGGCCTCCAGGTGGCACAGCCCGTCGGTGAGGACCTGCTGGACGGGGGCGCCGGAGCGGGCGAGCCGGGTGGCGTCGTTCTCGGTGGCGAGGTCGGCGGTGAGCGCGGCCACGGGCACCCCCCGCGCCACCGCGTCGGCGAGCATCCGGCCGAGGAGTTCGGTCTTGCCGCTCCCCGGGCTGGACAGCAGGTTGACCATGGCCACCCCCCGCCCGGCCAGTTCCTCGCGCAGGCTCGCGGCGAGGTCGTCGTTCTTCGCCAGGACGGCCTGTCGGACGTCGGACCGGCACATGGGCGCTGCTCCTCGGGTCGGGCGGCTGGGCCCCGGGCCGCGTCCCGCGCGGCCCGGGTGTCACCGATCTTCTGCCGTACCGGCCGCGTGGACGGGCAGCGCAGCCGGGTGCGCCGGGCCGGATTCCATCGAGCGGCCCAATGCGGCGGCCGGTGCGCCCGGATCGGCCAGCAGCAGCGGGACGAGTGCGTGCAGCGCGGTGACGGCGGGCCCGACGGCGGCGCGCACGGCCGCGCTGAGCCCCGGCAGGATGTCCTCGTCCCCGCGGGGCACCACCTCCGGCTCGCAGGCCAGGACCAGTACGCGCGGCAACGGCTCCTCGCCCAGGTGGGTGGCCAGGGCCAGCACCTTCGCGGGGTCCATGCCGTGCGCCTCCGGCGGGACGGTGCCGTCGGGGGGCTCGGCCTCGATCAGCGACAGGGTGCCGGGCCGGTGCCCGCCCCGCGCGGCGTCCACCAGGACAGCGGTCCCGCACCCGCCGAGCAGGTCGTAGGCGAGGTCGAGACCGCGGATGCCGTAGTCCCGCACCCGCACCCCGGGGGGCAGGGGGCGCCGGTCGAGGGCACGGATCACCTCGGGCCCGAAGGCGTCGTCGGCGAGGAAGATGTTGCCGACCCCGGCGATGAGGAGGGGCGCGGTCATCGGGAGGCTCCGGCGGGGGCGGCGGGCGAGCCGGCGGGGGCGGCGGGGGCGGCGGGGGCGGCGGGGGCGGCGGGGGCGGCGAGCGGGGGATGCCCGGTGGGCGCCCCGGGGGGCCGATGCGCGTCCGCGGGTGCGGCCGACGGCCGGGGCGAGCCCGGCGGTGTCTTGCGGACGAAGGCCGCCCGCAGGGCGTGGTACGGGGCCTGCGGGTCGAAGAACAGGGCGTGCATGCGGGCGAGTTCGGACCGCCGGTACTCCGCGAGGGGCCGGTGCCGTTCGTCGGCGGCGCGGGCGGACGCCTTCGCGGCGATACGGCGGTGGAGGCCGGGAGTGGCGGCGAGGTCGGCCGCGAGCCGTTCCACCTCGGCGGCGAACTCCCCCGGCGCGGCCGGTACGAGACGGTCCACCAGCCCGAGCCGCCGGGCTGCCGCCGCGCTTTGCGGCAGCGCCTCCTCGGTCAGCCGGCGGGCCTCGTCCGGGCCGACGCGGCGCGGCAGGGTGTACGTCCAGAACTCGGAGCCGTACAGGCCCATGCGCCGGTAGTGCGGGTTGAGGACCGTACCGGTGCGGCACCAGACCTGGTCGGCGGCGAGGGCGAGCATCGCGCCGCCCGCGGCCGCGTTGCCGGCCAGTGCGGCCACCACCAGCCGGTCGGTGGTCCGCAGTACCGCCTCCACCAGGTCGTCCATGGCGTTGAGGTTGGCCCAGGACTCCCGCGCGGGGTCGGGCGCCGCCTCGATGACGTTCAGATGGATGCCGTTGGAGAAGAAGTCCCGGGCGCCGCCGAGCACCAGGACCCGGGTGGGGCGGGTGAGCGCGTGCTCGTAGGCGGCGAGGAGGCGGCGGCACTGGCCGGTGCTCATCGCGCCCCCCGGGAAGGAGAAGCTCAGCAGGCCGACGTCGCCGTGCTGCCGGTAGCGGATGTCGGCGTACGTGCGCCGGTGCGCGGGAAGTTCCAACGGCGCGGGGATCTCCGGGAGTCGAACGGCGCCGAGGACATCGGCCGCCGGGCGGCGGAAGGGTGCCGGGTCGCCGGAGTTCCGGCGCGGACGCAGTTCCGGGATCCAGACCGCGCCGTCCCGGGTGGCCCGGCAGACCGCCCCCGACCGCTGGGCCAGCAGGTCGCCGGGCCGGCCGCGCAGTTCGTCCTCGGGGTGACCGCCGTGCAGGAAGAGCTCCCGGCCGACGAGTTCGTCGAGGACGCCGGGCCGCGAGTCGGCGCCGCGCAGCTTGCGCAGCACCGTGGCGGTGTCGTCGTGCTCCCAGTCGACGCGCCGCCGCTCCTGGCGGAAGGAGTCCCGCCAGACGACGCCGATCGACGGGTCGCTCTGCGGGCGGGGCTTGTACGCGCCCTCCGCATGGCGTCGCACGGCCGTGAGGATGGCGGTGACGGCGGCGTCGGAGACCTCGTTGCGGTACAGGTCGCTCTTGCCGACCGGCGCCACGGGGAACCGCTCGGCCGCCCAGACGGGGCCCGCGTCCATGCCGGCCTCGGCCTGGAGCACGGTCACGCCCCATTCCCGGACCTGTCCGGCGATGGCCCAGTCCAGCGCGGAGGGTCCCCGGTCGCCGGGCGGCCCCGGATGCACGATCAGGCAGGTGTGCTCCCGCCACACGTCCTCGGGCAGGGCGGTCGTGAGCATCGGGGCGATGACGAGGTCCGGACGGAATCCCCGTACGGCGGCCCGCACCGGTTCGTCGCCGTGCGAGGCCAGGACGACGTCCACGCGGTGTCCTCGGTCGGACAGTTCGGCGTACACGCGCTGGGAGAGACTGTTGAAAGCGCTGGCCACGAGCAGGATGTCCATGACGCGGCATGCTCGCCCCAGCGCCCCGCCCCACGAAGGACCGGCACGGCGTTTCACCCCCGCCGACGGGCACGCTTGCGCCATCCGGACCGCGCGGGCGGGGCTCGTCAGCGGGCGGGAGCCGGTCGCGCCGCGGCCGGGCCGAGGATGCCGGATCCGCCCCGTGTCGCCCCGCACCCGCCGGGAACCCGGTCCGTGCCCTCGGCGGACCCGACCGGCTGGAGGTCCCATGACGACGGACGCCGTACGCTACGACGACCGGGGCGAGGTGCCGCTCGCCGGCTACGCCGCCCTCGCCTGCGTGTTCGCGGCGGGCACCGGAACCTTCGCGCTGCCGGCCCGGCGCCGGGGCATAGAACTGCCCGAGCGGGTGCCGCCGTGGGATGTCGTCCTGCTCGGCACCGCCGCCTACAAGGCGTCCCGGCTGCTGGCCAGGGACAAGGTCACCAGCTTCGTGCGGGCGCCGTTCACGCGGCGCACGGGCGAGGGCGCGGCGAACGAGGTCATGGACGAGCCGCGCGGGCGAGGGCCGCGGCGGGCCGTCGGCGACCTGCTGTCCTGCCCGTTCTGTGTCTCCGCCTGGGCCGCCGGCACGCTGGTGTGCTCCTACGTGGCGGCGCCCCGGCTCACCCGCCTGGTCTGCGGCGGCCTCGGCGCGCTGACCGTGGCGGACTGGCTGCAGTACGCCTGGACGTGGACGCAGCGGACGGCGGAGGGCTGATCCCCCTGTCCGCCCCGTCCTCACTCCTCGTCCGCCGCGCGGCCGGCTCCGCGTCGAGCACGCCCTCGTCCTGGAAGAGTTCCGGCGTCAGGCGGGCCGGAGAAGCATGGCCGTCGCCGTCGGCATCCGCCGCGACGGGGGTACTCGGGCCCCGTACCTGTGCGTGGGGGATGCGTGGGGAAGGGGACGGACTCATGCGGCACGACGAGATGATCGGAAAGGTGCAGGCGCTCGCCCAGCTGCCCGACCGGGGCACCGCCGAGCGGGCCGCGCACGCGGTCGTGACGACGCTGTCGGAGCGGCTCCCGTCCGGGCTTGCCCGCCACGTGGCCGCCCAGCTGCCGCCCGACATGGCCGACGCGATGCGGCGGGCCGCGGACGCCGGCGCGGTGGGCGCGCACGGTTCGGGCACGTCGGGCGAGCGGTTCGGGCTGACCGCCTTCGCCGGGCGCATCGCCGACCGGGCGGGCACCGACGAGGACACGGCGATACGGGAGGCCGCCGCCGTACTGGAGGTCCTGGACGCCGCCCTCGCCCCGGAACTGACCGAGCGGATGGCGGGCGCGCTGCCCGCGGACATCCGGGAGCTGCTGCCGGTGGGGCGGGCGAGCGAGGGCGGGGAGGCGGGCCGCTGAGCAGGGGCGGACCTCTTCGCCCTCCGCCCGGCAGGTTCGCCGCCGCCGACGGCACTCCCCGCCTCCCCCGGCCGGCCCCGCCCCGGGCGGTCAGCGGCGCCCCGGCCAGATCCGGCGGCGCCTGCGCACGCGGGCGGTACGGGGTTTCGACGGGCGGGTCACCCATCGGTCCTCGACCTGATCGAGACCGAACAGCAGCAGGCTGAGAACGGGGAGCAGCAGAACCGCGACGGTGATCACTGGAGGTACCCCCTCCTGGCCGACGACACCCCGCGAGTGCCCCGGCACGGGCCACCCACCCGGGAGGGCTGTGAAGGTCCTGTGACCACCCGCACCAGGGCCGCGTGGCCCACGTCCACTGTCACATCACTCGGCTCCTGCCACATCTCCTGCGTACGTGCTGACCGGCGCCCCTTGGCCGAGTCGAAGAAGCGCGCCGGTGACCGTGCCGCGGCCTGCGTTCCCGGGGACGAGCGGGAGTACCGGAGGTATCCGCCGGACCCGGCGCCGCCGTACCGCGAGCGGCGGTCGGCGGCGGCCGCCCGGCGGTCGGGGCGCTCGGCATCGGGCGCGGCGGCACCGAGGCCCGGCACGCGGCGGTGGCGGCCGGGCGTGTTTCGGGGCCCCTGCCTGCTGCTGCGCGCGGAGGGGCTGCACAGCTGTCCGCAGATGGCGTGGTCGGTGTACCGGCGGACGGTCGCGGAGGTGGTGGGCCCGCCGCCGGAGCTGGTCCTGCTCGCGTGACCCGGGCGCGGGCGCTGGACGGGCCGCCCACCCGGGCCTGTGCTTACGGTGCTCCCAGGAGCGTGGGACGGGAGCGATGGTGGGTGATGCGCGTCGGCGGGCGGCCGGACCGGAGGGAGGCGGGCGCCGGGCGGGCCGCGCGGCGCTCGGCAGCCGGCCGGCGTACTCCGTACGGCTCGCGGCCTCCCCGCGCCCCGAGCCGCGGGAGCCGTTGCCCGAACGCACCGTGCCCTGGCTGCGCGTCGCCGCGGCCTACGCCTGGCGGCTCATCCTCGTCGGCATCGTCGTCTACGGCGTCTTCAGCGTCCTCGGCAGCTTCCAGCTGATCGCCGGCGCCCTCTTCCTGGCCCTGGTCATCACCTCGGTGCTGCGCCCGCTCGCCGATCTGCTGAGCCGGTTCCTGCCGCGGCCGCCGGCCGTCGCGATCGCGCTGGTGGGCAGTCTGCTGCTGCTGCTCGCCCTGCTCGCGCTGGTGGGCAACGCGGTGGCGGGCGAATCGCCCAGGCTGGCGGGCGAGTTCCGCGGTGGCGTGCACCAGATCGAGGAGTGGCTGCAACGGCCGCCGTTCCGGCTCAGCCCCGGCCGGCTCGCCGCGCTCGAACGTCAGGTGACGGACTACATCAGCGCACACCGCTCAAAGCTGCTCAGCAGTGCCGTCAGCGGGCTCGGCCGGGTGGTGGAGCTGGTGGCCGGCGGGGCGCTGGCGCTGTTCGCCTCGGTGTTCTTCATCCACTCCGGGGAGCGGCTGTGGGGCTGGGTGCGCGAGGAGTTGCTGCCGGCCAGGGCGCGGCCGGCCTGGGACCGGGCGGGGCGGGCGGCCTGGCGGACCTTCGCCGGGTACACGCGCGGCATCATCATCGTGGCCGCCACCAACGCCGTCCTGGTGGGCGTGGCGCTGCTGGCGCTGCGGGTGCCGCTGGCGCTGCCGCTGACCCTGCTGGAGTTCTTCGCCGCGTTCGTGCCGCTGGTGGGCTCGCCGGTGGCGCTCGCGGTCGCCACGGTGGTCGCGCTGGCCGGTCGGGGTCCGCTCACCGCGCTCGCCGTGCTGGCGCTCATCGTGGTGATCGGCCAGTTGGAGGGGCATGTACTGCACCCGGTGGTGATGAGCTGGGCGGTGCAGCTGCATCCGCTGGTCGTCGCCGTGTCCGTGATCGCGGGCAGCATCGTGGCGGGGGTGATCGGCGCGGTCGTCGCGGTTCCGCTGATCTCGGTGGCGTGGACGGTGCTGCGGGCGCTGCGGGCCGTGCCGCCGTGAGCGACGCCGGAACCCGGGAATCCCGTAACCCCCGGACCTCGGACCTCGGACCCCCGACCCCCGACCCCGACCCCGACACGATCCGAACACGAGACCATCCGCTCCTCCGAATGGGTGACCCTGGCTCCCGCGGCCCCTGTGACTACGCCGACCAGGTGATACTTACGTTGTGCGAGCGGCGGGCTGCAGACCGTGTCCGAGCACAGGTCCCACTCATAGCTATATTGCAAGGAGCAGCACGACCATGAACATCCTCACGAACGTCCTCGCCGGCCTCATCAACCTCGTCGGGTGGCTGGTCTGACGCCGCAGGGCGTGTGAAGCAGAGCGGCGCCGCCTCCCCGTCCCAGGGAGGCGGCGCCGCCGTCGTGTCGGCCCGGGTGGCTCAGCGCAGCGCCGCGGCGACGAGCCCGGCGATCTGGAGGATCTCGACGCGCGCCACGTCGCGAGCCTACCGGGCGTCCCGTTCCAGGCGGTCGAGGAGTTCCAGCAGGCCCAGGGCGCCCGCCAGTTCGACGGGGTTCAGGGAAGGGGTGATGGCGGAGCGGAGGGCGTGGACGGCCGGCAGGGCCTCGCGCAGGGCGATGTTGGCGGCCTCGATGCCCGGCGCGATCCGCAGGCCCTCGCCCACCCGGGCGTAGTCGGCGAGCGCGACGCCGGCCAGCCGGCGGGCCTGCTCCGGGGTGACCGCGCGTCGGAAGTGGTCGATGGTGGCGATCAGCCGGGGCACACCCCAGACGACGAAGGTGAACTGCTGGGTCCCCGTGGAGACCTGGATCTGCTTCTTGATGCCGCGCGAGGTGTCCCGGACGTCGGTGATCAGGGGCAGGAAGATGCTGAACCGGCCGCGCAGACGGTTGACCGGGTGGGCGTCGAAGACGAGCCGGTGATCGGTGACGTGCAGCTTGCCACCGATCGCCTCCCTGCCCGCCATGCCGACCGTCCACATCAGCTGGTCGAAGGCGAACCGGCTCAGCCCCGACGCGTCCACCGAGACGACGGCGTTCGCGTTCTTGCTGAGCCGCACGGCCTCGCCGGGCAGCAGATCGGGCGCACCGAACGCCATCGGGCCTCCTCCCCCTGGTCGACGGCCGCGGGGCGCGGCAGCCGGGCTCAGGATAGCGGGGTCAGCCGGCCGCGAAGTTGTCGAGTTGCTCCTTGCCGCCGTTGAAGCGGTCGTGGTCGCCCACCGTCTTGCCGGTGGAGGTGTACTGCCACATCGTGTAGGAGGACCAGCCCGCCGGGAGGGTGCCCGCCGTCGAGGCGTAGCGGGCGATCCACAGCGGACTGCTGCTGAAACCGGCGTAGTTCCCGGTGCACATGGTCCACCAGTTGGTGGCCGTGTAGATCACCGCGGCACGGCCGGTACGGGCCTTGTAGCGATCGAGGAAGTCACGGATCCAGGTGACCATCTGGCTCTTCGACTTGCCGTAGCAGTCGTCGCCGTACGGGTTCCACTCGATGTCGAGGACCCCGGGCAGCGTCTTGCCGTCCGCCGACCAGCCGCCGCCGTGGTTCACGAAGTAGTCCGCCTGGGCGGCGCCGTCGGTGGAGTCGGGGGTGGCGAAGTGGTAGGCGCCGCGCACGATGCCGACGTCGGAGGAGCCGGTGTACTGCTGGGTGAAGTAGGCGTTCTGGTACGACGTTCCTTCCGTGGCCTTGGTGTACGCCCAGCGCACCCCACTGCCGTACAGGGTCGACCAGGCGACGTCGCGCTGGTAGCTGGAGACGTCCACGCCCTCGGTCTGGCCGGTGCGGGAGTCGGAGAGCGAGTCAGTGGCGGCGCCGGTGGCGGAACCGTCGTGGGCGACGACGCCCATGCCCATGTAGGCACTGCCCCGCTCGGGGGTCACGGCGCCGCTTCGGGGCACGGCCGCCGGGACGGACAGGGTGAGGAGGAGGCCGGTCAGCACGCCGGTGACGGTCAGGCGTGAGCGGCCCCTGGTAAGGGGTATCGAGCTTCGCACGGCTTCCATCTGACCCGGCATCCGGCCGCACCGCACTCCGGGTTCCGCCCAACGAAGGCGGCTACCGGCGGGGTTGGGCCATCCGGGTGGCCGCCGGCCGGCCAGGGGGGAGGTCCCCACGGCCGGCCGGCGCCCGTCAGCCGTCGATGCGGTGCTGGGTCCAGAAGGAGGTCAGGTCCGTGCTGGTGGCGGCCTGGGCCGCGGCCTTGAAGTCGGCCGTGGTCGACACGCCGTACCAGTGCGCGGTCGCGTAGTCCTTCAGCAGCTTGGCCATGGCGGTGTCGCCGAGGAGGCGCCGGAGGTCGTGCAGCGCGCATTTGCCGTAGCCGTAGACCACGGTGGAGTAGCGGGAGGAGTGGGCGTCCCAGTACGCCATCGAGTTGGTGATCTTCTCCGTGCTGGAGGCCCAGGAGACGCTGTTCCAGCAGTTGGTGCCGGTGTTGCCCTGGGCGAGGTCGGTCGAGTAGTCGGCGAACGACTCGTCCAGCCAGGGGTTGTTGTACTCGTCGTCGCCGACGATGCCGTACCACCACTGGTGGGCGATCTCATGGGTGAGCGCGGTGCTGCTGACCAGGTCGAGGACGAAGCCGGGGTACTCCATCCCGCCGAACCAGAAGTTGTTGTCGAGGACCGCGTCGAGTTCGCCGTACGGGTAGGCGCCGAAGCGGGCGGCGTGGGCGTCGACGGCGGACTTGGCGGTGCTGAGCATCGACTGGGCGCTGGTGGAGCTGATGCCGGAGACGGAGTAGACGTTCACCGCGACGCCGGCCGGCGAGGTGCCGGAGATCCTGGTGAAGGGCCCGGCGGCCCAGGCGAAGTCACGGACCTGGGATGCGGTGGCCGTGGTGACGGTGCGACCGCTCGTGCCGGGGGTGTCGGTGGAGGTGCCGGTGGCCGGGACCAGCAGGCTGCTCGGGTGGTCGAGGGTGACCTTGAAATCGGCGGCCAGGGAGTAGAAGGCCTCGCCGTTGTCGGTGTACGGATCCAGGTGCCAGCCCGCGGCGTCCCGGACGGCGAGGACGGGCAGCGCGTTGCCGATGAAGTTGTACGCGCCGTCGTGCCCGAAGCGGTCGGCGCCGCTCGGCACGGTGATGCCGAGGTCGAAGCCGATGGTGGCGCTCTGTCCCTGGGCGAGCGGGGCGGGCAGGGTGATCTTCAGAGCGGTGCAGGCCACGGAGAGGTCGCCGGCGGTGCCACCGGTGACGTTGCCGACCTTGACGGGCATCGCGTCGCAGGTGCCGTGGTAGTTGTCCCACAGCCGCAGGTAGACCTCGTTCAGCGCGGTGGCGGAGGCGTTGGTGAACGTCGCGCTCTCGTGCCCGGTCCAGGTGCTGCCGCTCGTGTCGCTGCTCAGGTTCACGGTGTACGAGGGGGCGGCGGGGGTGCGGGTGGTGTCGGTGGCCGGGGGCGTGGTGCCGCCGGAGGTGTCGAGGGCGATGTCGTCCAGCACGAAGCTGGTCTGGAGGCTGGAGTCCTCGGTGCCGGTGAAGGACAGGGTCACCGTCTGCCCGGCGAAGGACGACACGTCGAACGACTTCTGCGCGTAGCCGCTGTTCTTGTCCAGGTTGGACCAACTGGCCAGGGTGGTGCTGCCGATCTTGGCGGTCAGCTTGTCGTAGGCCGTGCCGGACGTCGTCTCGGCGGTGTCGACGTGCAGCCAGAAGGTGAGGGTCGCGGTGGCGCAGCCACTCGGGATGGTGACGCTCTGACTGAGGGTGTCGGTCCGCGTCTGCCCGGTGCCGTCCAGCCAGGCGTACCAGCTGCCGCCGTGGGAGCTCTGCCCGGTGCGATTGGTGATCACGGTCGACGCGGACGGTGTCCACGCCGAACTCCCGTTCTCGAAGCCGCCGTCGGTGACGACCTGGGCGGGAGTGCAGTCGGCCGCCGCGGACGCGGGCCCGGCGTGCGTGGCGGCCGCGGGGGAGGTGCGGGCGGTGGCGGACGCGGGGGCGGTGTGCGCGGCGGCGGGGACGGCGGGGAGGAAGAAGGCGGCCAGTGCGGCGGTGGTGAGCGCGGCTACGCCTGCGGCCTTGTGGGGGGTCGGTCTCACACGCTACTCCTTTGCGGCGGCCGGGGTCCCGGCCTGCTCGACGACCGCCCGGCCGGCGGGGTGCGCCGGGGCGGCCGCGGATGGGGCTTGCGCGAGCGCTGTGCTGAGCAACCGGTCGCACCCGCTGGGGCCGGGGCGACGGCTGCCGAAAGAGTGCCAGATTTGACCCGTCCATGCCATACAGTTCCACCGGTTCGGCCGGGCAGAGGGCACGCCCTGAAGCAGGCACCGGGACCGCCGGGGAGCAGGGGCCGGGGTGGAACGCCGGAATCAGCAGCCGGGGCGGGGACAGCGCATCGGCCGGGATCCGGTCCGCGACGGCCGCGGCTCGCACCGAAGCCGGAACCGCCGGCACGCAGAAGCCCTGAGACGGGGCCGAGCCCGGATCGGCGCCGCAAGGGCCTGGCCGATCGGGACCGCCCGGCCGGAATCGGGAGTGCGCCGGGAGCGGGGACCGGGGCCGGGCGGCCGACGCCGGAAGCCGAGGCCGGCGTGGAGGGGCGCGGTTTCCGGGCGCCGCCCGGCTGTCGCGGGCGGCGCCGGTCGTGGTCAGGCCGAGCGCAGCGTCATCAGGACCGCACGCAGGCGGTCGCCGTCGGGGCCCGGCCAGCCCGTGACCACGTGGCCGAGGGCGTCCTCGGCCGGGAGCGGCGGGTGGGCGGTCGTCGGGGTGAGGACGCGGTGGACGTGGAGGACCGTGTCGTTCGGGGTGGGCAGGCGGGTGCCCTCCGGCTCGTCGGCCGGAGCCGGGGTGAATCCCTCCAGAAGGAGCGCGCCGCCCGTGTAGGCGCGGGTCACCTCGTGGTCCGGGGTGTCCGTGATGCTCTGGGCCATCGCCTGCGCCTTGCCCTCGATCAGCAGCAGCAGTTCGGTGACCAGCACCGGATCGCACAGGCCGTCGTACGTCCAGCGCTTGCCCAGGACGCCGTGCTCCATGGTGCCGACGAGCCCGTGCTCGGCGCCCTCCAGCGGCGCGCCGCGGTAGCTCAGCGGCACCAGGTAGGTGGTCCGCTCGGGGCTCGTCGCGTCGGTGACGATCATGATCTCGATACCGACCTCGCCCTCGGGGTCGTCCAGCCGGAAGCCGCCGGACTTCTCCAGGACGGGGGTGCCGGGGCCGCCGCGGTACCAGGGGCGGCCGGGCAGCCACTCGGCGAGCAGCTCGACCTTGGAGGGCGTGAGGGTGGTGTGGTGGATGACGGCCATGGCGGTGCTGGTCTCCCCGGTGTGCGCGTACTGATCACGCTCAGCCTCGCACACCGTCCGCGAGGGCCGGCTCCGTCGTCAACGCCGCCCAGGGGTTGGGGCCTTCACCGGTCACCGGCCCGCGGCCTCCGTGGACGAGGCGGCAGGGCCGCTCGGACGGTCCGCGCGCGCCCAAGAGGGCCGGGTGAACGCCGAGACATCCGTTGACCGGTGTCCCTCGAACGTGGCGGCGAGGTCCGCGAACCGGGCCCCCGGTGCCGGACGAGCACCGGGGTCGAGCACCACCGTGCCGGTGCCGAGCCGACGCGGCTCCCGGACCAGGCGCCGGCAGGCGGGAAAGCCTCGGCGGTGGCGGCGAAAGCCCGACCGCGCCCGGTGAGGAACCGGGGCGGCCGGTGGTGCGACGGCGCGTTTCCCGGCCGATCGGCTTCCGGCCGCGCCGGTCCCGTGCGGGCACCCCTATGGACCGAGGGACCGCGCCGAACCCCTGTGCAGGACCGGCGCGGTCCTCGCCTCAGCCCCGGGAGTGCGCCCGCTCGAACGCCGCGAACGCGGCCTCCTGGCGCCATTCCAGGCGCGCCTTGGCACTGTCGTCGAGGAGCCGTCGGCAGGCCGCGCTCCGCACGGGCTCCCCGGGACGTTCGGCACGGCAGGCCGCGACCGGGTGGTAGCCCCGGGCGGTGGGGTTGCCCTGCCACAGGCTCGCGCCGGGCAGGAAGGCGTACTGGAGCGAGGCGCGGGCGAGGTCCTTCAGCTCGGGGTAACCGAGGCCGTAGGTCGCGGCCGCGTACTGGTACTCGTGGCTGATGTCGATGCGCGAGACGCCGGGGTCGTCGGTGGCGAGGACGACCGGGACGCCGTAGCGGCGGTACGTGGTGAAGGGGTGCTCCGCCCCCTTGACGCCGAGGATCTGCGCGTTGCTGGAGAAGGGCACCTCGACGGCGATCTGCCGGGCCGCCATGGTGCGGGCGGTGCGCTGCCAGTCGTCCTCGTGCACGAGGTCGACGCCGTGTCCGACGCGCTCGGTGTGCGCGACGTCCACGGCCTCCTCGATGTGGAACTTCAGCGCCTCGGGCTTGACCAGTCCGGGCCACAGCTCGCCCGCGTGCAGGGTGACATGGGCCTTCGGGTACTGCGTGCGCAGATAGCCGACCACGCGCATCTGGAGGCTGTAGTTCTGCAGCGAGCTGTCCCCGTCCTCGGGCTGCACCAGGTTGACGGCGACGAAGCGCCGGTCCGCCTCGGCGAGCCGCATGCCGAGGTCCAGCTGGGTGAAGACCCGCACCGGTGAACTGCCGCGGGACGCCTGGGAGATCCAGCGGACGGTGAGCCCGCAGGCGGGCCGGGCGCCGGACGTGCCGCAGTGCTCGGTGGCGCGGAACTCGGCGTCGCCGTCGTCGGCCTCCTTGCGGGCGTCGGCGACCAGTCGGTCCAGTTTGCCGCCCGCGACCAGCTTGCGGTGCAGGGCGGCGAGGTCGTCGTCCCAGCCGACCGTGTCGGCGAGCTTCTTCGCGCCGTCGGAGGCCGGGGTGACCATCGTCTCCAGGTAGGACTGGTTGTCGGCGACGACGGTGTCGGCGACCTGGGCGAGCAGCTTGCCCCGGTGCCGCCAGGTGACCTCGCCGAACTTGCCGAAGGTGTCGAAGAAGTGGTCGTGCCCGTTCTCGTCGGGCGGGAAGTCCTGCATCGACCAGGCACGCACGATCGCGTCGTGGAAGGCGCGGTCGGTGCGGGCGTCGGCGGCGGGGCGGGTGCCGGTGCCGCAGGGCGGGGCGACCGCGGTCATCGTCGCGCTGTCGATGCACAGGCCGTCCTCGGCGGCCAGTTCGATGAGGTAGTCCGTGTTCACCGCGCCGGAGAGGTGGTTGTGCAGGTCCCCGCCCTTGGGGAGCCGCCGGAAGAACTCCCGCAGGGCCGCGGGCCGGTCCTTGACCGAGCGGAGATAGGCGTCGGTGCGCGCCTCGGCGGCGGTGGCCCGCCGGGGCGGCTGCGCGGCGGCCCGGGCACCCGCGTGCGCGGGCTGCGCGGCCGCGGGCAGGGCGGACAGCAGGGACAGGACACTGAGGGTGCCGAGCACGGCGGGAACGACCCGGCGCGGTACGGCACTTCGGGTGTGCAGACTCACACGGGCATGATCAGCGAAGGAGTACGGCCGCGGGGGCACGACCGGCACACGGGCACCCGTCCGAGTGACGTACCCGTCCGCCTGTCCGGCACGGACCGCACGGATGGTACGGACGGCGCGGAGGGGACCACCAAAGTGGCATGCCGGGCGCCGGCGCGGGTAGTCGCGCTTGCGACGTCGTACATCGGCGACACACCAGGAGGCCGACCCCATGCTGATGGCGCACCCCGCCGTACTGAAAGACCTCATCGCCCAGTACGAGACCCTCGCTCTGCTCGGCGCGGAGGAGAGCACGCCGAGGGCGCGACAGCGGCTCGCCGACGTCTCGTACACGCTGTGCGTGGCCACCGGCACGCGGGATGTCGACATGGCTCTGATCGCGGCACGCCACCGGCTGTCCGGGGCCCGTCCGGAGGACGACTCACTGCTCCGGGAGGCCCCGGCGGCATCCGGCGTCTGACGCCGGGGCGCGGGGCCGTCCACCGCCGCCGGCACCGCGCCCCACCAGCGGCTCCCCGCCGCGCTCCCCCGAACTCGTGGGCTCCCGCTTCTGGTCGGCGGGACCTGCCGAACGGTATACAGGCCCGGTCAGCCGCGTGAGGGCCGCGCCATGGCGCCGCCGTCCGCGCCGGGTACCGGTCCCAGGGGGAACCATGACGAACGACGGACGTACGGCGGACGGGGCGAGAGCCCGGCGGCGGGCCGCGGTGCTGGCGGCGGCGGTGGGCGGTTGCGCCCTGGTCGCCGCGTCCACCGCACCGGCCGCCGCGCATCCGGCCGGACACGGGCACCGCCTCGACTACGTGGCGCTCGGCGACTCCTACACCTCGGGGCCCGGCATACCCACCCAGGTGGACGCCGACTGCGCCCGTTCCGACCACGACTACCCCTCCCTGGTGGCGGACCGGGAGGAGGCGAGCACCTTCACCGACGCCAGCTGCTCGGGCGCGACGACCGTGCAGATGTGGCAGGCCCAGGGCGGCAACCCGCCCCAACTCGACGCCGTGTCAAGGGACACGGACCTGGTGTCGCTCCAGATCGGCGGCAACGACGTCGGGTTCGGCACCATCATCGGCACATGTGCCCGGCTCGGTGTCCAGGACCCGACGGGCAACCCGTGCGAGCGTGCCTACGAGGCGTCCGGGCAGGACCGGTTGGCGCTCGCGGTACGGCAGACCGCGCCGAGGATCGCGGAGGTGCTGCGGGCCGTGCACGCGCGGGCGCCGCACGCCCGGGTCGTGGTCGTCGGCTACCCCGACCTGCTGCCCGACGACGGCGTGGGCTGCTTCCCGCAGGTCCCCTTCGCCCAGGGTGACGTCGCGTATCTGCGGGACACCGAGAAGCGGCTGGACCTGATGCTGCGCACGGTGGCGGCCCACAACCGGGCGGAGTACGTGGACACGTACGGCCCGACGGTCGGGCACGACATGTGCAAGGCTCCGGCGGACCGCTGGATCGAGCCGCTCCAGCCGGCCGCGCCCGCGGCCCCGGCCCATCCCAACGCCCGGGGCGAGGAGGCCATGGCGCGGGCGGTCGTGGACCGGCTCGCGGGGGACCACGGGCACCGCTGAGCCCGGCGCGGCGGCCTCCGACGGTGCGTCGGGGGCCGCCGCGGACCGCGTTCGGGAAGGGGCCTGCGCTCAGCCGCCCAGCGCGCTCTGCACCACCGCGCGCGCCTCCTCCTGCACCCGGGCCAGGTGGTCCGGGCCGAGGAAGGACTCGGCGTACACCTTGTAGACGTCCTCGGTGCCGGAGGGCCGGGCGGCGAACCAGGCGTTGTCGGTGGTGACCTTGATGCCGCCGATGGCGGCCCCGTTGCCGGGCGCCTCGGTGAGCACGGCGGTGACCGGCTCCCCGGCGAGGGTGTCCGCGGTGACCTGGGCCGGCGACAACTTGCCGAGCAGGGCCTTCTGTTCGCGGGTCGCGGGGGCGTCGATACGGGCGTAGGCGGGCTCGCCGAAGCGGGCGGTCAGGCCCGCGTAGTGCTGGGACGGGGTCTTGTCCGTGACGGCGGTGATCTCGGAGGCGAGCAGGGCGAGGATGATGCCGTCCTTGTCGGTGGTCCACACCGAGCCGTCCCGGCGCAGGAAGGAGGCGCCGGCCGACTCCTCGCCGCCGAAGCCGAGGTCGCCGCCGACCAGTCCGTCCACGAACCACTTGAAGCCGACGGGCACTTCCACCAGGCGGCGGCCGAGGTCGGCGGCGACCCGGTCGATCATCGTGGAGGACACCAGGGTCTTGCCGACGCCCGCCTCGGCGGACCACAGCTCGCGGTGCCGGTAGAGGTAGTCGATGGCGACCGCGAGGTAGTGGTTGGGGTTCATCAGGCCCGCGTCCGGGGTGACGATGCCGTGCCGGTCGGCGTCGGCGTCGTTGCCCGTGGCGATGCGGTACTTCTCGCGCTGCTCGATCAGCGAGGCCATCGCGTAGGGCGAGGAGCAGTCCATGCGGATCTGGCCGTCCCAGTCCAGCGTCATGAACCGCCAGGTGGGGTCGGTGTGCGGATTGACCACCGTGAGGTCGATGCGGTGCTGTTCGGCGATCCGGCCCCAGTAGGCGACGGAGGCGCCGCCGAGCGGGTCGGCGCCGATGCGCACCCCGGCCGCGCGGATGGCGTCGAGGTCCAGCACGCTCGGCAGGTCGCCGACGTAGGTGCCCAGGAAGTCGTAGCGGCCGGTGGTGTCGGCGGCGAGCGCGCGGGCGTACGGCAGCCGTCGCACGTCCTTCAGACCGCCGGTGATGATCTCGTTGGCGCGGTCCTGGATCCAGGAGGTGGCGTCGGAGGCGGCCGGCCCGCCGCTCGGCGGGTTGTACTTGAAGCCGCCGTCGGCGGGCGGGTTGTGCGAGGGGGTGACGACGACGCCGTCCGCGAGCCCCGTGGTGCGGCCCCGGTTGTGGGCGAGGATGGCGTGCGAGACGGCGGGGGTGGGCGTGTAGCCGTCCGCGCTGTCGATGAGCACGGTCACCTCGTTGGCGGCGAACACCTCCAGCGCGGTGACCTTCGCGGGCTCCGACAGGGCGTGCGTGTCGGCGCCCAGGAACAGCGGGCCGTCGATGCCCTGTCCGGCGCGGTACTCGCAGATGGCCTGGCTGGTGGCGGCGATGTGGTCCTCGTTGAAGGCGCTCGCCAGGGACGAGCCCCGGTGCCCCGAGGTCCCGAAGGCCACCCGCTGCGCCGGGTCGGCCGGGTCCGGGTGCAGCGCGTAGTACGCCGTGACCAGCCTCGCCACATCGACAAGGTCCTCAGGACCGGCCGGCCGGCCGGCTCGCTCGTGCGCCATGGATGCGTTCCTCCGCGTCGGTTTCGGTCGCTCGCTCCCGCCCATCTTTCCTCGTCAGGAGCATGACGCGCGAGTGCGCCTTATGATCCTTCGATCTCCGTGCCGTCCCCGCCACCCGCGCGGGGCGCTTCACAGACAGGCCTGCCACCATGACCGCACCCGTCCCCGGAGCCCCCTGGATTGCCGCGCGGTGCGCGCAGGTCGCCGTGGTGGCGGTGGTCGCCGTCGACCTGGCGCGGGCGGTGTCCGTCGGCCCCCGGCCGCGCCACGCGTTGCCCGTTGGGGCCTGGTTCACGCCGGTCCTCGTGTGGGGGACGATGCTTTCGGCCGCGGTGTTCCTGGTGTGGTTCGCCCGCTGCCGGCGCAACGCCCACCTCCTCTCCCACGGCACGGTGAAGGGCTTCTCTCCCGCCTGGGGCGTCCTCGCCTGGCTGATACCCGTGGTCAACCTCTGGGTGCCGCGGGTCCTGGTGCAGGACGTGCTGCGCGCGAGCACTCCCGGCGACGGTGCCGCCGCGCGTTCGGACGCGCTGGTGAACGTCTGGTGGGGGGTCTGGGTGGCACATGTCTTGTTCGCCCCGACAAGTACCTGGTACGGCGTAGGCGGGTCGCTGCCCGCGGAGGTGGCGGCGGAGGTCCTCTACGGCGCGGCGGCCGTCCTGGCGGTCGCCGTGATCCAGCGGATCACGGCGCGGCAGGCCGCCGGGATCGCCGCGGGGGCCGTGGCGCCCGCGCCCGCCGGCCCGCCGCGGACCCCGTAGCCCCGGACGGCCGTCAGCCGATGTGGTAACTGTCGCCGTACACCTTCCAGTCGAGCGGGGTCCTCAGGTCGAGGTTGCCCCTGCGCAGGAAGACGCGCTGTTCGGTGTCGACGCGGGTGGTGTCGCTGTGGGCCTCCTCCTGCTTCATGGCCCATACCCGGGCGTCGAGAAAGGCGTTGAGGTACGCCGTCTCGTCGCCGCCCCGCGCCGGCGGCTCGGCGGTGCGCAGGGCGCGCTTCCTGATGTTGCGGAAGCTGGTGGGGTCGCCGCCGTCGCCGTGCATGACGAGGGCGTCGTAGTAGCAGAACTGGCCGAGGGCGCGCAGTCCGTCGGTCTTGCCCTGGGCGACCGCGGGGTCGAAGTACACGCGGTCGCGTTCGTCGTCCTGGCACTTCTGGAACGCCGTGTCCCGCGCGGCCCTGCGCCAGTCCCTGGGGAAGTCGGGGTCGAGGCCGGAGTGCGAGTCGGTGCCGTTCACCTCGCGCAGGGCGGGCAGGTACCGGGCGAGGACGTTACCGGGCTCGCGGTCGGCGTAGAGCGTGACGAGGTCGAGCATGTCGCCGGTGCCGGAGCAGAACCCGATGATGCCGGCGGTGTAGCCGCGGCCGTCGCCGATGTCCTCGATGTACTTGTACTGGGCCTTCCAGTCGAGCGAGGAGTTCTCCGCGCTCGACACCAGCTTCATCGCGATCTCCTTCTTCGCCGGGTCGTCGAGACCGGGCGCGGAGGCCGCCTGCGCCGTGGTGGCGCGCTGGACGCCGAGCGCGGCACCGGCGGCCACGGCACCGAGGGCGGCGACGAGGGCGCGGCGGGAGAGGCGGGCGGGGGCTGTCTCGCGGTGTGAGTGCGCCACAGGGAGCTCCAAGTGAGGGTGGGGGGTGGCGAGTCGGACCAGTGCGAAGGCGTTACGAGTACTGGTAGGAAAGTTTCCTATCAGAGCCGTGGGGCGCCGGTAACCCGACCCGGGTGAAGTTCGTAGGATCCGACAGACCTGGCACCGCACCCGGTGGGCCCCGCCTCTCGCGCGACCCCATTCAGAAACAGACCCGCTCAATCCCATCCGGGTGCGCAATTGGACTTGTGGATCACCTCGGAGCAGGGTGGACAGACCCCCTCACACACCCGGGGGCACCCCCTACCGCACCACCCGGAGAAGACCCGATGACCCACGTCGCGGACCCCGCTCGCTACGACGGCGCCATGCGCTACCGGCGCACCGGCCGCTCGGGCCTGGACCTGCCGGTCCTGTCCCTGGGCTACTGGCACAACTTCGGCGACGACCGCCCCTTCGAGACCCAGCGCGAGATCGCCCTGCGCGCCTTCGACCTCGGGATCACCCACCACGACCTGGCGAACAACTACGGCCCGCCGTACGGCTCGGCGGAGGTCAACTTCGGCCGGCTGATGCGGCGGGACCTCGCGCCGTACCGCGACGAGATGGTGATCTCCACCAAGGCGGGCTGGGACATGTGGCCGGGCCCCTACGGGCAGGGCGGCGGGTCCCGCAAGTACCTGCTGGCCTCGCTGGACCAGTCGCTGCGCCGGATGGGCGTGGACTACGTGGACATCTTCTACTCCCACCGGCTGGACGCGAGCACGCCGCTGGAGGAGACGATGGGCGCCCTCGACACGGCCGTGCGCCAGGGCAAGGCGCTGTACGTCGGCATCTCCTCCTACGACGCGGAGCGCACCCGGCAGGCCGCCGCGATCCTGCGCGACCTCGGCACGCCGCTGCTGATCCACCAGCCCTCGTACAACATGTTCAACCGCTGGATCGAGACCGACGGCCTGCTGGACGTGGCACAGGAGGAGGGGTTCGGCGTCATCGGCTTCACGGCGCTCGCCCAGGGCCTGCTGACCGGCCGCTACCTGGACGGGGTCCCGGGGGACTCGCGGGCGGCGCGCGGGACGTCGTTCGACCGCTCCTGGCTGACCGAGGACGTGCGGCGCCGGCTGCGCGCGCTGAACGACATCGCCGCCCGGCGCGGACAGACCCTGGCCCAGCTGGCGCTCGCCTGGGCGCTGCGCGACCAGCGGGTGACCTCCCTGGTCATCGGCGCCTCCCGGACCGAGCAGCTGGAGCAGAACGTGGCGGCGCTGGACAACCTCGACTTCACCGACGAGGAGCTGGCCGAGATCGACACGTACGCCACCGACGGCGGCGTCGACCTGTGGCAGGACGCCCGGCTGGGGAACCTCGACTGACCCGGGCGAGTGTGATGCATATCACAGAAACCAGGGATAAATAAGACTCGATCTGGCAACTCGGACCCTCATACGTATCCCCTACGACCGCAAGGAGCCGCTCACCGCATGGTGCACGCAGCCCGACCCAGCCACGTCCCGCCGCCCCACCCGGACCTGAGCCGCGCCCGCGACTGCGAGCGCTGCCTCGGCTGGGGGACGGTCGTCACCCGCGACGGTGAACACGAGCTGTGCCCCGGCTGCCAGCGGGACCCCGGCGCCGCCCGGGGCCCGCTGCTCTGAGGGCCCGTACCGTTGAGGCATGGCCGCCCCTCCGCTTCCGGGACCGCTGGCCCATCTGGCGCCGCTGCTCGGCCACTACGGCTACTGGGCCGTGGGCGCCGTGATCCTCGTCGAGGACTTCGGCATCCCGGCTCCCGGCGAGACGATCCTGCTCGCGGCCGGGGTGTACGCGGGCGCGGGTGAGCTGGACATCGTGAAGGTGGCGCTCATCGCGTTCGCCGCGGCCGTGGTCGGGGACAACATCGGCTGTCTGATCGGCCACTTCGGCGGGCGCGCCTTCGTGCACCGCTGGGGGCGGTACGTCTTCCTGACGCCGAAACGGTTCGCGGCCGCGGAGCAGTTCTTCGCCCGGCACGGCGGCGTGATCGTGACCGTGGCCCGGTTCATCGAGGGCCTGCGCCAGGCCAACGGCATCGTCGCGGGCACCTCGGGCATGCACTGGCGCCGCTTCCTCGCCTTCAACGCCCTCGGCGCGGCCCTGTGGGTGGGCCTGTGGACCACCCTCGCCTATCTGGCGGGCAGCCACATCGACAAGGTCTACGCCGACGTCAAGCGCTACGAGATCTACTTCCTCGTGGCCCTCGCGGTCCTGGCCCTCGTGCTCGTGGCCCGCCATGCCGTACGTCGGCGCCGCGAGCGGTGAACCCCGGGGGCCCGCGGCAGTGCCGGCCCGGACAACCGAGGACGGGTCATCGGTTTGAGGAGCGTCGCAGTGGCAAACCGAATGGCGAACGGACATCACGAGACGTTGGGATGGGAGACTCCGATGGCTGGCAACCAGAAGGCGAAGGGCAAGGCGGAGCAGGCCAAGGGCAAGGCGAAGGAGGCCGTGGGCCGCGCCGTCGGCAATGAGCGCATGGAGGCCGAGGGCCGCATGGAAGGCGCGCGCGGAGACG
The DNA here is from genome assembly GCF_053598955.1 of Streptomyces sp. NPDC001056. Classification (NCBI taxonomy): domain Bacteria; kingdom Bacillati; phylum Actinomycetota; class Actinomycetes; order Kitasatosporales; family Streptomycetaceae; genus Streptomyces; species Streptomyces sp. NPDC001056. The sequence continues at coordinate 53,185 of NZ_JBSFLI010000026.1, forward strand.
CCCGGCAGGCCAAGGAGAAGGCCAAGGACACCTTCAAGCACTGAGGCCCGCCGTCGGCCCTGGCGCTGATCCGGACGACCGGTCGCAGCGGGTCCCGGGGAATCCGCCCGAGCGGGTTCCCGGGACCCGTTGTCACGTCCGGCGCCCGTCCCCATCAGGGGTCCGTGTGCAACCGGAGGATTCCCGGCGCACGTCCCCTTGATCGACGGACCAGCGGGTATCCGGGCAAGGACGGCACGTTCCCACGCTCGCGGGAAGCGACCCCGAACCCGGAGGGAAAAGGGCGACGAGTATGGACATCCCGATGAGGACGCATGCGAGGACACGCGACTCGCGCTACGACCGCACCTGGGACACCGGCATGTGCAGCAGCGCCGACGCGCGCGACGCCGTCGCCGCCCTGCTCGCCTCGGCGCACCCGGCGCCGGCACGGCGCTCGGTGCAGGACGCGCAGCTCGTCGTGAGCGAACTGGTCACCAACGCGGAGAAACACGCGCCCGGCCCGTGCGCCCTCAGCCTGGAGCTGGGGCCCGGCGCCCACGCGCTGCGCATCTGCGTGACGGACACCTCCACCGACCCGCCGCGCTCCCGCCCGCCCGATCCCGGGCGCGTCGGCGGCCATGGGCTGCACCTGGTGACGATGCTCTCGCGGAACCTGGAGGTGACGGTCCTGCCCGAGGGCAAGCGGGTCACCGCCACGGTGCCGCTCGTGACCGAACGCGCCGCCGCACGCCACGGCGACTGAGACGGCGGCGGCCGCCCGGTCCGGCGGGCCCCGCCCACCACGAACTCCAGCAGGACGCAGCGCACCGCGGGCAGCCCGGCGAGGCGGGCCCACGCGAACATGACGGCGACGGCATAGGACACGGCCGCTGCTCGGGCTCCGGGCCGTCACCGGCCGGCCCCTCGGTGTCGTGGCCTCCAGGACATGCCGGAGTACGACGGGACCCGCGATCCCCGCTGCCCTGAACCGGGCCGTGCGGGCGGCGCTCACCGACGCGGGTGCCCTCCTCATGCTCGGCCCCCAGTCCGCAAACGGCACCCGCGCGGCGGCCGGGGTCCGTTTCGGACGCGCGGAGTGCGGGCACCCGTGCCACGCTCGAAGGGGAGCACCGAGAGTGAACGGCCCAGCACCGGCGGAGGGCGCAGTGGCGGTGTCGGAACAGCGGCGGTCGTCCCCGCGCGCCGGACGCGGCGGGCGTCCGGTGCGGGCGCTCGACCAGCGCCTGCCGGTCTCCGCCGCGGGCAAGGAGTTCCCGCGCGAGTCGTTCCCGGGCCACTGGCCGTTCCCGCTGGAGCCGTGAGCGAGGAGGCATGCCATGAGCGACGGCCGTGACGTCCACGGGAACCAGTGGTACGGCCCCCAGCCCGACGTGGCCGGCCCGGCCGGTTATCCGGACGCCCCGCCGCGGATGGGGTTCTTCACCGACACCTCGGTGTGCATCGGCTGCAAGGCCTGCGAGGTGGCCTGCAAGGAGTGGAACGCGGTACCGGAGGACGGCCTCGAACTGACCGGCATGTCCTACGACAACACGCAGGGCCTGGGTGCCGACACCTGGCGCCATGTGGCCTTCGTCGAGCAGCGCAAGCCGTTCGGCGGGCAGGAGCCCGGCGTCTCCCACGAGGACACGGACGTCTTCGCGGCCGCGGCCCGGCTCGGCGCCGACGCAGCCTCCCCGGGTCCCGGCGCCACCGCTCCCCCGCCCGGGGACGCCCCCGAGGGGGCACCGGCCGGCCGGATCTCCCCGCTCTCCCCCGACGGCCGCACCGAGCTGCGCTGGCTGATGGCCTCGGACGTGTGCAAGCACTGCACCCACGCGGCCTGTCTGGACGTGTGCCCCACGGGCGCGCTGTTCCGCACCGAGTTCGGGACGGTCGTCGTGCAGGAGGACGTCTGCAACGGCTGCGGGTACTGCGTGCCCGCCTGCCCCTACGGCGTCATCGACCAGCGCGAGGACGACGGCCGGGTGTGGAAGTGCACGCTGTGCTACGACCGGCTGGGCGTCGGCATGGAGCCCGCCTGTGCCAAGGCGTGCCCGACGGACTCGATCCAGTTCGGGCCGCTGGACGAGCTGCGCGAGCGGGCGCGGGGCCGGGTGGCGCAGCTGCACGCGGCCGGGGTCACGGACGCGCGGCTGTACGGCGAGAACCCGGAGGACGGGGTCGGCGGCGACGGCGCGTTCTTCCTGCTGCTGGACGAGCCCGAGGTCTACGGACTGCCCCCGGACCCGGTGGTCACCACCCGGGATCTGCCGGACATGTGGCGGCACGCGGCGCTGGCGGCGGTGACCCTGGTGGGGCTCGCGGTGGGCGGGTTCGCCGGTCGTTCGAGGAGGGCGTGATGAGCGGACCGGACGACACCCGGGGCGGTGCCGGGGGCCGACGGCCCGGCCGGGAGGCGCCGACCGGGACGTACGCGGGGCGGCGCAGGCGGCGGCGCGGTCGGGGCGAGCAGCCGATGGTGCCGGACGCGTCGTTCTCGTCGTACTACGGCAAACCCGTGCTGAACAAGCCGACGTGGAAGGCGCTGGACATCGCCGGGTACCTGTATCTCGGCGGCCTGGCGGGGGCCTCCTCGCTGCTGGCGGCGGGCGGCCAGCTGACGGGCCGGCCGGGGCTCGCGGCCCCGGCGAAGCTGGCAGCGGCCGGCGCCATCTCCCTCTCCCTCGCCGCGCTGGTGCACGACCTGGGCCGCCCGACCCGGTTCCTGAACATGCTGCGGGTGTTCAAGCCGACCTCGCCGATGAGCGTGGGCTCCTGGATCCTCGTGGGCTACGCGCCGCTGACCCTGGCCGCCGCGGCCGCCGAAGTGACGGGCCGGTACCGGCTGGCGGGCTCGGTCGCGACGGTGGCCGCGGCCGTGCTCGGCCCCGCCGTGGCCACCTACACCGCGGTCCTGCTCTCGGACACGGCGGTCCCCTCCTGGCACGAGGGCTACCGGCAGCTCCCCTTCGTCTTCGCGGGCTCTGCCGCGACCGCCGCTTCCGGCCTGGCCCTGGTCGCCGCCCCGACCGCGCAGGCGGGCCCGGCCCGTCGGACGGCCCTGCTCGGCGCGGCGCTGGAGCTGGGCGCCTTCCGGTTGATGAAACGCGGCATGGGACTCCCGGCCGAGCCGTTCGACCAGGGCAGGCCCCGCGTCCTGCTCCGCGCCTCCGAGGCCCTGACCGTCGCCGGAACCGGCCTGGCCCTCCTCTCCGGCCGCCTCCGCGACCACCGTGTGGCGATGGCGGCCGGCGCCGCCCTGCTCACCGGCTCGGCGGCCCTGCGCTTCGGCGTCTTCCACGCGGGGGTGGCCTCGGCGGAGGACCCGCGGTACACGGTGGTACCGCAACGGGAGAGGCTTACGCGGCGCGGGAGTTGAGCTTCCGCACCGGCTCGGGCGACGAGGTCGCGGTCACCTCCGGAGGGGCCTCGAACAGGTCGGTCGGGACGGCGCGGTCGAGGACGGCGCGGGTGGTGTCGGCGGCGCCGTTCGTCAGGGCGAGCGGCCGGGACCCGGCCGCGCAGGGCTCGTACGGGCACGCGCCTCGCGTTCCTCGCGGTCGGCCCAGGACCACGTGAGGGCCGCCGCCGTGACGCCGAAAAGCGGCATGCCGACGATCACGGCCTGGCCGGTCCGGGCGGGGCATGCCCGCCGCAGCCGTTTGCCCCCGGCCGGCCCGGGTACCCCGGCGTCGCACAAGATGCCGCGGCGGCATCGCCGCGGGAGAATCGGGACGACGACTGGGAGGAGTGGCCATGGGCGTACGCACCTGGATCGACTCCTGGCCGGTCTACCGCCAGCTCACCGGGACGGACCCGCTGGGCCGGGGCGCCGCCGCGAAGAGCGGCCGCAGCGAACGGCTCACCCCCCGCGTGGCCTCGGCCGACCGGGTGGTCAAGTCCGTCTGCCCGTACTGCGCGGTGGGCTGCGGCCAGAACGTGTACGTCCAGGACGAGAAGGTCACCCAGATCGAGGGCGACCCCGACTCCCCCGTCTCCCGCGGCCGGCTGTGCCCCAAGGGCTCGGCGAGCCTCCAGCTGACCACCGGCGACGCCCGCGAGCACCAGGTGCTCTACCGGCGCCCGGGCGCCACCGAGTGGGAGCGCCTCGACCTCGACACCGCGATGGACATGATCGCGGACCGGGTGATCGCGACCCGCCGGGCGGGCTGGGAGTGGGAGGTCGACCAGACCCGCACCCGGCGCACCGTGGGCATCGCGAGCCTCGGCGGGGCCACGCTGGACAACGAGGAGAACTACCTGATCAAGAAGTTGTTCACGGCCCTCGGCGCGATCCAGATCGAGAACCAGGCGCGCGTTTGACACTCCTCCACCGTTCCCAGTCTGGGAACCTCGTTCGGACGCGGCGGCGCGACCACCTTCCAGCAGGACCTGCAGAACGCGGACTGCATCGTCATCGAGGGCTCGAACATGGCCGAGTGCCATCCCGTCGGGTTCCAGTGGGTGATGGAGGCCAAGGCGCGGGGCGCGAAGGTGATCCACGTCGACCCGCGGTTCACCCGCACCAGCGCGCTCGCCGACCTGCACGTGCCGCTGCGCGCGGGCTCGGACATCGCGTTCCTCGGCGCGATCGTCAACTACGTGCTGGAGCAGGAGAAGTACTTCCGCGACTACGTCGTGGCGTACACCAACGCGTCGATGATCCTGCGCGAGGACTTCTGTGACACCGAGGACCTGTCCGGCGTCTTCTCCGGTCTGAACAGCGAGACCCGCTCCTACGACAACGCCAGCTGGCAGTACGAGGGTTCGGAGGTGCAGGCGGCCTCCGGCGAGCGCGACCTGGAGTACGACGAGCGCACCCGGGACGGCAGTTCGGTGGCCGAGGCGGCACGCGGCGAGGCGCACGGCGCCGGCGGTGCGGTGATCGGCGAGGGCGAGCCGGAGCGGGACGAGACGCTGACCCATCCGCGCTGTGTCTTCCAGGTGCTCAAGCGGCACTTCGCCCGCTACACACCGGAGATGGTGGAGCAGGTGTGCGGCGTGCCGCAGGACCTGTTCCGGCAGGTGTGCGAGCTGGTCACGGAGAACTCCGGGCGGGAGCGCACGACGGCCTTCGCCTACGCGGTGGGCTGGACGCAGCACACGGTGGGCGTGCAGTACATCCGCACGGCCTGCATCCTGCAACTGCTGCTCGGCAACATCGGCCGGCCGGGCGGCGGCATCCTGGCGCTGCGCGGGCACTCCTCCATCCAGGGCTCGACGGACATCCCGACCCTGTTCAACCTGCTGCCGGGCTACATCCCGATGCCGCACGCGCACCAGAACCAGGACCTGGCCGCCTTCGTGGAGGCGGAGGCGGCGCACAAGGGCTACTGGGGCAACATGCGCTCGTACCTGGTGAGCCTGCTCAAGGCCTACTGGGGCGACGCGGCGACGGAGGAGAACGACTTCTGCTTCGACTACCTGCCGCGGCTGACCGGTTCGCACTCGACGTACGAGACGACGATGGCCCAGCTGGAGGGCACCTGCAAGGGCTACTTCCTGTTCGGTGAGAACCCCGCGGTGGGCAACGCCAACACCAAGCTGATGCGGCTCGGCATGGCGAACCTGGACTGGCTGGTGGTGCGCGACTTCTCGCTGATCGAGTCGGCGACGTGGTGGAAGGACGGCCCGGAGATCGAGACCGGGGAGCTGCGCACCGAGGACATCCGCACCGAGGTGTTCTTCCTGCCGGCCGCCGCGCACACCGAGAAGGACGGCAGCTTCACCAACACCCAGCGGCTGCTCCAGTGGCACCACCAGGCGGTCGAGCCGCCCGGCGAGGCACGCAGCGATCTGTGGTTCGCCTTCCACCTGGGGCGGATCATCCGGGAGAAGCTGGCCGGGTCGGCCGACGAGATGGACCGGCCGGTGCTGGACCTCGCCTGGGACTATCCGACGAAGGGCCCGCTGACCGAGCCGGACGCGGAGGCGGTGCTCGCCGAGATCAACGGCCATGACGCACAGGGCGCCCCGCTGTCCTCGTACGAGCAGCTGAAGCCCGACGGCTCCACCTCCTGCGGCTGCTGGATCTACTGCGGGGTGCGCGCCGACGGCGTCAACCAGGCCGCGCGGCGCAAGCCGGGCCGGGAGCAGGACTGGGTGGCCGCCGAGTGGGCGTGGGCGTGGCCCGCGAACCGCCGCGTCCTGTACAACCGCGCCTCCGCCGACCCCGACGGCAGGCCGTGGAGCGAGCGGAAGGCGCTCGTCTGGTGGGACGCGGACAAGGGCGAGTGGGCGGGGCACGACGTCCCCGACTTCACGAAGGACAAGGCGCCGGACTACGAGCCGGCCGAGGACGCGACCGGGCCCGCGGCGCTGTCCGGCCGCGACCCGTTCGTCATGCAGGCCGACGGCAAGGCGTGGCTGTACGTGCCGTCCGGGCTCACGGACGGCCCGCTGCCCGCGCACTACGAGCCGCAGGACTCGCCGTTCCCGAACCTGCTCTACGACCAGCAGCGCAACCCCGTACGGCAGTTGATGCCCTCGATGCCCGACAACCGCTACCAGCCGAGCGGCGACGAGCGCGGCGCGCAGGTGTTCCCGTACGTGGCGACCACCTACCGGCTCACCGAGCACCACACGGCGGGCGGGATGTCCCGCTGGCAGCCGTATCTGGCCGAGCTGCAACCGGAGTTCTTCTGCGAGGTCTCCCCGGAGCTGGCCGGCGAGCGGGGCCTGGAGCACACCGGGTGGGCGACGATCGTCAGCGCCCGCGGGGTGATCGAGGCGCGGGTGCTGGTCACCGACCGGATGGCCCCGCTGACCGTGCACGGCCGCCGGCTGCACCAGGTGGGTCTGCCCTACCACTGGGGCCCCAACGGCTACACCACCGGCGACGCGGCCAACGAGCTGCTGCATCTGTCCCTGGATCCCAACACCCATATCCAGGAGGCCAAGGCGATCGCGGTGGACATCCGGCCGGGTCGCAGGCCGCGCGGCCCGGCGGCGGTCGAGCTGGTGCGGGGCTACCGGGCGCGGGCGGGTGTCGACGAGCACACGGGCACGGAGCCCTGAGCCCCTGGGGGCTTCATTCGAGCACGATGGTGTGGGAGTCGTACGGCACCAGCTCCCCCACCACCGGCGCTCCCGGCACCTCGCCGGCGACCAGCAGCCCGCCGGAGGTCTGGGCGTCGGCCAGCAGCAGCCGGGTGTCGGCGTCGGTGGTGCCGAACTCCGTGTAGGGGGCGACCCATTCGAGGTTGCGCCGGGTGCCGCCGCTGACGTAGCCGTCCCGTACGGCCTCGCGGGCGCCGTCCAGGTAGGGCACGGCGGCGGTGTCGAGCACGGCGGTCACCCCGGAGGCCTTGGCCAGCTTGTGCAGATGGCCGAGGAGGCCGAATCCGGTGATGTCGGTGGCGCAGGTGGCTCCGGCGGCCAGCGCGGCCTCGGACGCCTCGCGGTTGAGGGCCGTCATGGTGGCGACGGCCTGTTCGAAGCGCTCGCCGGTGACCTTGTGCCGGTTGTTCAGCACGCCGAGGCCAAGCGGCTTGGTCAGGGACAGCGGCGTTCCCGGCCGGCCGGTGTCGTTGCGCAGCAGCCGCTCGGGGTCGGCGACGCCGGTGACGGCCATGCCGTACTTGGGTTCCGGGTCGTCGACGCTGTGGCCGCCGCCGACGTGGCAGCCGGCCTGGGTGGCGATGTCGAGGCCGCCGCGCAGCACCTCGCGGGCCAGCTCGAAGGGGAGCCGGTCGCGCGGCCAGGCCAGCAGGTTGACGGCGAGCACCGGCCGGCCGCCCATGGCGTACACGTCGGACAGCGCGTTGGCGGCGGCGATGCGCCCCCAGTCGTAGGCGTCGTCCACCACCGGGGTGAAGAAGTCGGCCGTGCACACCATGGCCGTACCGGGCTGTCCGGGCAGGGTGACGACGGCCGCGTCGTCGCCGGTGGCGAGGCCGACCAGCAGCGGGGTGTCACCCCCGGCGAGCTGGGGCACGGTCAGCCCGCTGACCACCTCCTCCAGCTCACCGGGTGGGATCTTGCAGGCACAGCCGCCGCCGTGGGCGAACTGCGTGAGTCGGACGGTCGTCGCTTGGCGGGTCGGTGTCATCGTGGTCTCCTGGGGCACTAGCCTGACGAGCGGTGGAGGCGTGTGGGTGCCTGGTGGCCCTCCCGGTCTTCAAAACCGAGGTGCCCGAGGATCTCGGGCAGGCAGGTTCGATTCCTGTCCGCCTCCGCTCCCTGCCGGTACCGGCGGGCGTCCCGGCCAAACGCCGGCCGGGCACGTCCCCCTCGGCGCAAGCCTGTGCGGGAACCGTCCCTACTCGTCCCCGCGTGCGGTGTCCGGGCGACGCGATCGCCCGGCGCCCCCGTTCCCCGGCCCGGGTCGGCAGCGTCTGCGCCGGTCGTCCACGCGTTCCGTGCGGCCGCGGGCGTCCAGGAACTCCAGCAGGGGTACGGCCACCCGGCGCGTGGTGTCCAGGGCACGGCGGGCCTCGCTGAGGGTGAAGGGCTGGGGCAGGGTGGCGAGGACGGCGGCGGCCTCGGCGTCCGCGCCGGGCAGCAGCACGATGCCGTCGGCGATGCGCAGCAGGGCACCGGCGCTCACGGCGGCGGCCAGCGTCCGGTGGTCGAGGCCCAGTGCGGCGAGTCGTCCTGCCTCGGGCGCGCGGAACGGGGCTCGGGCCAGATCCCGGCGTACGGCGTCCACGGACGGGGGGAGTTCGGGGCGGGAGTCGCCCGACGCGTACAACCGGCCCTGTCCGCTGCGCAGTCGGGGGCACGCCTCGGCCAGCGCGTCGACGAGGGCGCGGTCGGGGAGGCCGAGCAGCCGGCGGGCGGCCTCGGTGGGCAGACCGGGCTCCAGCGGGTGGGCGCGGGCGTGCCGTGCGACCTCCGTGACCAGCCGGTCGCGCAGTTCGTGCCAGTACGCCGCGTCGGCCAGCCAGTCGCCCGCGACGGGATCGGCGGGGGCCGGGACGCCCATGGCCGTGAGGTCGGCGCGGCGGACGAGCTTGCGGCGGCGCAGTTCGGCGGCTCCGTCGGGGCGGCCGGTCAGGGCGGCGAGTTCGGCCGCGCGCGCCCGGCCCGCGCCGCGCCGGGTCAGGCGGGGTGGCCGTACGTCGAGGACGGTGGCCCCTCGGGGTGTCCGGGTGCCGCCCGGTTCGCGCAGGACCGCGCGGTCGCCGATCCGCAGGGGCAGCGGGCGGGCGAGGGTGAGCCGGGCGGTGTCGGTGCCGAGCGGACGGACGGTCACCGGGACGGCGGCGGTGCCGATGTGCAGGGTGACCCGGCGGGGCAGGTCGGCCACCGGTTCGCCGTTCACCCTGACGTCGATCACCTCGGTCTCCCGCCAGCACTCCGGGGTCAGCAGCACCTGCCCCCGGCGCAGGCCCGTGTCGCCCTGCCCGTGCACGTTGACCGCGACGCGGGCCACCCCGCTGACGGACTCCCGGTCCTCGTGCAGGCTCTGCAGCCCGCGCACCCGCAGCACCGCCGAGCCGTCCCCGGTCACCAGCCGGTCGCCGACGCGCAGGGTGCCCGCGCCGAGCGTGCCGGTCACCACGGTGCCGTGGCCGCGCACGGTGAACGCCCGGTCCAGCCACAGCCGTACGTCGGCGGCCGGGTCGGGGGCGGGCAGCTCCGCCGCCGTCCGGGCGACCGCGGCGCGCAGTTCGTCGAGTCCCGTGCCGGTCACGGCGCTCACGGCGACCGAGGCCACCTTGCCGAGGGAGGTGTCCGCCAGCCGCTCGACGGCGTCCGCGCGCACCGGTTCGGGGTCGGCGAGGTCGCCGCGGGTCACCGCGAGGACGGCGTGCCGGACGCCGAGCGCGTCGAGGACGGCCAGATGCTCCTGCGACTGGGGCTGCCAGCCCTGGTCGGCGGCGACCACGAACAGCACGGCGGGCACGGGTCCGACCCCGGCGAGCATGGTCGGCACGAAGCGTTCGTGGCCGGGCACGTCCACGAAGGCGAGGTGGTCGCCGAGCGCGTCGAGCCACGTCCACACGAAACCCAGGTCGAGGGTGAGCCCCCGGCGGCGCTCCTCCTCGTACCGGTCGGGCTCCATGCCGGTGAGCGCCCGGACCAGGGCGGACTTCCCGTGGTCGACATGGCCGGCGGTGGCGAGGACGCGCATCACACCCGCTCCTTCCCCGTGGCCGGACCGTCGCTCGTGCGCACCGAGCGCACGGCCTGCCCGAGCCGCTCGTCGTCCTCCGGCGGCACCGCGCGCAGGTCCAGCAGACAGCGGCCGGCCTCCAGGCGCCCGACGACCGCGATCCGGCCGGTGCGCAGCGCGGCGGCGTACGGCTCGGGCAGGGAGAGCGCCGCGCTGGGCAGTCCGACCCCGGGTGCCCCTCCCCCGCCGACCGTGGCGGTGCAGTCGACGGCGCGTACGTCGATCCCGTGGGCGCCCAGCTCGGCGGCGAGCCGGTCCGCGCGGGCCCGCAGCCCGGCCGGGTCGGCGGTCAGGGCCCGCGCGATGGGAGTGGGCGGTCCGGCGAGGGTGGCCTCCAGGGCCGCCAGGGTCAGCTTGTCCACGCGCAGGGCGCGGGCCAGCGGATGCCGGGCGAGGGCGCGCACGAGGTCCCGGTCGCCGAGCAGCAGCCCGCACTGGGGGCCGCCGAGCAGCTTGTCGCCGCTCGCGGTGACGAGGGCGGCGCCCGCACGCAGCTGGGTGTCGGCGTCGGGTTCCTCGGGCAGGCCCGGGTGCGGGGCGAGCAGTCCGGAGCCGATGTCCACGACGACCGGGACGCCCAGCCCCGCGAGTTCGCCGGCCTCCGCCGCACGGGTGAAGCCGGTGATGCGGAAGTTGGACGGGTGCACCTTGAGCACGAACCCGGTGTCGGGGCCGATCGCCTCGGCGTAGTCGGCGACGGTCGTACGGTTCGTCGTGCCCACCTCGCGCAGCCGCGCGCCGGTGGAGACCAGCAGGTCGGGCAGCCGGAAGCCGTCGCCGATCTCCACCATCTCACCCCGGCTGAGGACGATCTCCCGGCCGCCCGCGAGCGCGGTGGCCGCCAGGACGAGGGCGGCGGCGCCGTTGTTGACGACATGGACGTCGCCGGCGGCGGGCACCCGCGCGCGCAGGGCGGCGAGGGCGGACCGGCCCCGGCGGGCTCGTACGCCCGTGGTCAGGTCGAGTTCGACGTCCGTGGGCCCCGCGGCCTCCGCCACGGCCTGCCGGGCGGCGTCCGAGAGCGGGGCCCGGCCGAGGTTGGTGTGGAGCAGCACCCCGGTGGCGTTGATCACCGGGCGCAGGCCGCTCGCGGTGCCGGGGAGCAGGTCCAGGACGGTCTGCGGCACGCGCTCGGGGGCGACCTTCCCGTCCCTGGCCCGCTGCTGGGCCTCCCGGACGGCCCCTTTGACGACCCCGGCCCCGAGCCGGTCCACGGCTTCGGCCAACCGGGGGTCGCGCAGGAGTGCGTCGGTACGGGGGATACGGCGGCGGGCGTCGGGCGCGTGCGGGTTCGTCCCGCCGGGGGGTGCCGTACCGGTCGTAGCACCAGCCGCCATGCGTTCCGCACCCACCGCACCGCTCCCCGCGTCCGCCGGACGCGGGGTCACCCGCTGTTCCATGCCACCCTGTCCCTCCGGTCGGCCCGCGCCGCCCCTGGCGGGGTCCGTCCATCGTCTCCCAGTGCCCCGGGTCGGCCGTTCGACACGCCGGGGACGTTGCGGCGGCCGGGGGTGGGGGTACCCGGCGTCGTATGAACGAACGCGACGACCAGCGTCAGGGCCGACAGGACCAACGGACCGCGAACCGCCGGCACGAGACGGAGCGCCGACGCGCCGCCGAGTCGTCCGGCAACTCGCCGACGCCGACCCCCACACCTCGCGACATCGCCGAGCGCAGCGCCAGGAACAGGGGCTCCGAGAAGCGGGGCGGCGGCGAAGAACCGCACCGGCACCACTGACCGGCCGGTACACCTCACTGGGTGGGCCATGAGCGGCCACCGGTGTCGTCACGGCCGCCCCTCTCGTCGGGGTCCGCCTGCGGCCGGGGCACCGGGACATCGCCGGTGGTCAGGTGTTCGAGGACCTCCGCCAGTTCCTGGCAGGCCTGTTCCACCGAGCGGCGGGTGTTGCGCTGCTCGGTGATCAGGGCCGACATCAGGAGCGCGGTGAGCGCCATGGTCCCGTTGAACGCCTGGAGCTTGGTCATGATCTCGATCGGGCTCAGCCCCTGGAAGGAGCCGCTCCCGTCCGTGGCGGCGATGGTGGCCATCACGGACGTGAACAGCGCGCAGAGCACGGCGCCCGCCAGTTCGAAGCGCAGGGCCGCCCAGATGATCAGCGGATAGACCAGGAAGAGCAGGCTGATCGAACTGTAGGCGGCCACGGGGACGAGCACGCAGGCGATGACGGTGAGCGCGGTCGCCTCCTTCCACCGGCGCAGGGACAGCGGCCGGTGGATTCCGCGCAGCGACAGCAGCAGCGGGGTGACGAGCAGGACGCCCATCGCGTCCCCGACCCACCAGGCGAGCCACACCGTCCAGAAGGCGTGCGCGGCCAGCTTGTCCGTGAGCACGAGCATGCCGACGCCGACGGTCGCGCTGATCGTCATGGCGGCCAGCGCGCCCAGGAACACCAGGGCGACGCCGTCCCGGAACCGGCTGAGGTCCATGCGGAAGCGGGCCCAGTTCAGCAGGATCGCCGCGCACACGGGGGCGGCGGTGTTGCCGAACAGGATGCCGATCAGGTCGGGGCCCGGGGGCGAGATGGTCACGATGACGCCGAGTGCGCCGAGGGTGATGCCGGGCCAGCAGCCGATGCCGAGGATCAGCAGGGCGGCGACGGAGAGACCGGTCGGCGGGTAGATCGGGGTGAAGACGGCGTTCTCCACGGACAGCTCGCGCAGCAGGCCGAGCCGTCCGAAGGCGTAGTAGAGGGCCGCGACGGCCAGCACCTGGACGACGTAGCCGCCCGGCCGGCGCAGGCGCAGTTCCGCGATACCCACCACAGCAGCCATCTCACACCGCCCGGCCCGCCTCGGCGAGGCGAGGCCGCCCCGCGGCCGGCATTCCGGGGCCGGGGCCACGTCGACGACGGGGGCTGAGGGCGCGGCGGACGAGGGGCGGGTGCGGGAGCCGCGGCTGCGAGCGGGGCCCGGGCCACGAGGGAGGCCAGGAGCGCGACGGCACGGCCCGGCCGGCCGCCGTGGTCCCGTTCGGGGTTACGGCCCTGCTCCCGGTCTGTCGAGGCTCACGACCAGTACCGCCGCGTCGTCCTCGTGTCCGACGTTCTCCGCGCCCTTGATCACGGCCGCGGCCAGCGCCTGGCTTTCCAGGCCCGCGACCGCGGCTATGCCCGCGAGGTGTACGACCTGCTCCAGGCCGTCCTCGACGTCCAGCGAGGGGCCCTCCACCACGCCGTCCGTAAGCAGCACGAACACGCCGCCGGTGGTCAGCCGGTGCCGGGTGACCGGGTACTCGATGCCCCGTTGGATGCCGAGCGGCGGGCCGCCCTCGTCGTCGACGACGCCGGACTTGCCGTCCGCCGTGGCCCACACGAAGGGGATGTGACCGGCGCGGGCGCTCTCCAGCTCGCCGGTGGCCGGGTCGAGGCGCATGAAGGTGCAGGTGGCGAAGAGGTCGCTGCCGAGGGAGACCAGCAGGTCGTTGGTGCGGGCGAGCAGTTCGCCGGGCTCCCCGGTGGCGAAGGCGAGGGCGCGCAGTCCGGCCCGGACCTGGCCCATGAAGGCGGCGGCCTCGATGTTGTGCCCCTGGACGTCCCCGATGGCGAGCCCGATCCGCCCGTCGGGCAGCGGAAAGGCGTCGTACCAGTCGCCGCCCACGTTGAGGCCGTGGCAGGCGGGCGCGTAGCGGACCGCCAGGTGCAGTCCGGGGGCGGCGGGCAGGTCCCGGGGCAGCATGCCGCGTTGCAGGGCGATGGCCAGTTCGACCTGTGTGCGCTGGAGTTCCGCGCGCTCGCGCGCCTGGGCGGTGAGCGAACCGAGCCTGGCCAGTAGTTCGTCGCCGTCGTCGGTGGAGCGCTTGCGGGGCATCGGTTCACTTCCGGCGGGAGGTGCCCTCGGGACGGCCGCCTCCGAAGAACAGAGCTGACAGAGCTGACAGAGCTGCCTGAATGAGTAGCGAACACCTAGATTTTACCTAGATCGCCCGAACTCGGCGCTGCCCGGCGGGGCCGCCTCAGCCCGCCTCGGAGTCGATGCCGGTGATCACCGCGGGCCCCAGCGGGGCGCTGCGCTCGTCCAGGCCCGCGCCGCGCAGCGCGGAGTCCGCGAGCCTGCGGGCCTCCTCCTCGGCGTGCGGGCCGGTGTCGGCCTCGACGGTCAGGCGGAGGGTGAACGTGTTGTCGTCGTTGACGTTGAGCACGTCGAGGTCCTCGCTGCTGCCCATCCGGGTGCCGTGCGGGTCGGCGGGGCGCAGCGCCCGGGTCAGCCGGGTCCGGGTGTCCGCGCGGACCCCCTCGGTGAAGGTGCCGGGGACGCTGATCAGGTAGGTCGTCATGACGGTCCTTTCCTCGGGCGTCCCCTCGACTACCCCGTTTCCCGGCCTTCGCACGGGGTGTGCGCCCCGATCGTCTTCTTACGCACCACTCACCGAATCCGCGCTCACAGCGGGGAGTGGGCCACGGCCGTCACATACGCGCCGAAGAACAGCGACACGAGGGTGAGGGCGCCGTAGACGAGGACCGCCTGGACCGGTCGCACCCGCCAGGTCCGGGCGAGGGCCCGCGCCATGGGGATGAGCAGGGGGAAGGCGGGCAGCAGGAAGCGCGGTTTGGAGGAGAAGGAGCCCGAGCCGCCGACCACGAGCAGGATCAGCACCCCGGCGAAGACGACCAGGACCAGCGGGGCCCGGTCCAGGCACAGCAACGCGAACAGCAGCACCCCGGCGGCCACGACCAGCAGCGCGACCGTGTAGACGACACCGCCTCCGTGCAGCAGCAGCGCCTTGACGAACAGGGCCGCGCCCACGCCGAAGTCGTAGCGGGAACCCCAGGCGCTCTGCACCTGGAAGTAGCCGCCGAACAGGTCGCCGACCTGGGTGCCCACCCAGAGGACATAGCCGAGGAAGCCCAGCGGGGCGAGCACGGCGCCCGCCCACAGGCCCAGCGGGACCCGGCCCCGTCTGCGCCACGCCTCGTACGCGGCCGCGAGGGCGACCGCACCGGCCACCGCGAACCCGCTGGGCCGGGCCAGGCCCGCGAGCGCGGCCAGCGCCCCGGCCGCCGGCCAGCGGCCCTTGAGGACGCAGTACAGGGACCAGACGGCGAGCGCGGCGAACAGCGACTCGGTGTAGGCGATGGTCAGTTCGACGGCGTGCGGCATGACCGCCCACAGGCCGACCAGCGCGGTGGCGACACCCCGGCCGTAGAGCAGGTGTCCGATGGCGTAGACGCCGTACGCGGCCACGCCCGCCGCGAGCCAGGCGATCAGCAGCGCCGCCTGGCCCGGGGTGAACGGCAGGACGGTGGTGAGCGCTCGGATGAGCGCCGGATAGAGAGGGAAGAACGCCCAGTCGGTCTGGACGGCGCCCTGCGGGGTGATCCACATCTTGTGGCCGTAGCCCTGGGCGGCGATGTGCAGGTACCAGCCGGAGTCCCAGGAGTGGGCGAGCGTCCTGAGGAGCGGGCGCCCGCGCAGGGCGTTGGTCACGATCACCGCGAGGACCCCGGCGAGCCGGACGGCCGCGAACAGGGCGAGGGCCGGCACCGCCCCCTCGGGGACCCCGCGCCGGACGATCCGGGGCAGGCCGAAGGGGCCGACGGGGCGGGACGGGGCGGCCGGCTCGGGCCGGGGAACGGAGGAGGTGCTCACGCAGTCGACCTTGGGCACGCCGGGTAAGACGCGCAAACCACGACTCGGGTTTCTTACACACTTCCACCCTGAATCAGGAATTACACAAGAAATGGGTGCACGTCCTTTACTCCGGCAGGCCGAACGCGTCTTCGGGCACCCCCCTGCGGACCCCCTGATGAGCCCGCGTAGGGTGTGGTTATCATATGAGCGCTGCCTAGCTCGAAAGATGGACCTGTGACTGTCAACGACGACTCGTTCACCAACTGGAAGAACCGCGAGGAGATCGCGGAGTCGATGATCCCGCTCATCGGGAAGCTGCACCGCGAGCGGGACGTGACCGTCCTGCTGCACAGCCGCTCCCTGGTGAACAAGTCGGTGGTCAGCATCCTCAAGACGCACCGCTTCGCCCGGCAGATCGCCGGCGAGGAGCTGTCCGTCACCGAGACGATGCCCTTCCTGAAGGCCCTGACCGCCCTGGACCTCGGCCCCTCCCAGATCGACCTGGGCATGCTCGCCACCCTCTACCAGGCCGACGAGCGCGGCCTGAGCGTCGAGGAGTTCACCGCCGAGGCGGTCGCCGGCGCCACCGGCGCCAACAAGATCGACCGGCGCGAGCCGCGCGACGTCGTGCTGTACGGCTTCGGCCGCATCGGCCGGCTCGTGGCCCGCCTGCTGATCGAGAAGTCCGGCTCCGGCAACGGTCTGCGGCTGCGGGCCATCGTGGTGCGCGGCGGCGGCGCCCAGGACATCGTCAAGCGCGCCTCGCTGCTGCGGCGCGACTCGATCCACGGCCAGTTCCAGGGCACCATCACGGTGGACGAGGACAACAGCACCATCGTCGCCAACGGCAACGCCATCAAGGTGATCTACGCCGACGACCCGTCGCACGTGGACTACACCGAGTACGGCATCCGCGACGCCATCCTCATCGACAACACCGGCAAGTGGCGCGACCGCGAGGGCCTGTCCAAGCACCTGCGCCCCGGCATCGAGAAGGTCGTGCTGACCGCGCCCGGCAAGGGCGACGTCCCGAACATCGTGCACGGCGTCAACCACGACACGATCAAGCCGGACGAGCAGATCCTGTCCTGTGCCTCCTGCACCACCAACGCGATCGTCCCGCCGCTGAAGGCCATGGACGACGAGTACGGCGTGCTGCGCGGCCACGTGGAGACGGTCCACTCGTTCACCAACGACCAGAACCTGCTGGACAACTACCACAAGGCCGAGCGCCGCGGCCGGTCCGCGCCGCTGAACATGGTGATCACCGAGACCGGTGCCGCCTCCGCCGTGGCGAAGGCGCTGCCCGACCTCAAGGCGAAGATCTCCGGCAGCTCGATCCGCGTCCCCGTGCCGGACGTCTCGATCGCGATCCTCAACCTCCAGCTGGCCCGCGAGGCCACGCGCGAGGAGGTGCACGACTACCTGCGCGACGTCTCGCTGACCTCGCCGCTCAAGCGCCAGATCGACTTCACCACGGCGCCCGACGCGGTCTCCAGCGACTTCATCGGCTCGCGCCACGCCTCGATCGTGGACGCCGGCGCGCTGAAGGTCGACGGCGACAACGCGATCCTCTACCTCTGGTACGACAACGAGTTCGGCTACTCGTGCCAGGTCGTCCGGGTCGTGCAGCACGTGTCCGGCGTGGAGTACCCGACGTACCCGGCGACGGCGGTCTGACGGGCCCGGCCTCGCCACACCCCGCCCCGGCGCCTCAGCGGCCGCCGACCGGAGTTTCCGGTCGGCGGCCGTTCGCGTTCCCCGAAGGGACCGGAGTCCTCCGCCCGCTGAGCGGTTTGCCAGTTTGCCTAAAGGTTTTAGGGAACTGCATAATCACCGAAGGCAAAAGGGAGGAAGCCGATGGTGCGTGTCGGTCTGACCACCGAGCGGCTGGTCCGCGCGGGCGCGGAGCTGGCCGACGAGGTGGGCTTCGAGCAGGTGACGGTGTCGGCGCTGGCCCGGCGGTTCGACGTCAAGGTGGCGAGCCTGTACTCGCACCTGCGGAACTCCCAGGACCTCAAGACGCGGATCGCGCTGCTCGCCCTGGAGGAGCTGGCCGACCGCGCCGCCGAGGCGCTCGCCGGGCGGGCCGGCAAGGACGCGCTCGGCGCCTTCGCGGACGTCTACCGCGACTACGCCCTCGCCCACCCCGGCCGCTACACCGCCGCCCGGTACCCCCTGGCCCCCGAGACGGCCGCCGCGAGCGCGGGCCCCCGGCACGCCCAGCTGACCCGGGCGATCCTGCGCGGCTACGACCTGCCCGAACCCG
Organism: Streptomyces sp. NPDC001056; assembly: GCF_053598955.1. Taxonomy (NCBI): domain Bacteria; kingdom Bacillati; phylum Actinomycetota; class Actinomycetes; order Kitasatosporales; family Streptomycetaceae; genus Streptomyces; species Streptomyces sp. NPDC001056. The sequence goes on from NZ_JBSFLI010000026.1 coordinate 71,145, forward strand.
AGCAGACCCACGCGGTGCGCCTGCTGGGCAGCGTCTTCCACGGCTACGTCAGCCTGGAGTCGGCCGGCGGATTCGCGCACAGCGCCCCCGACTCCCGCGAGTCCTGGACGCGGATCGTGGACGCCCTGGACTCCCTGCTGCGCGACTGGCCCGCCCGCTGAGCCGACCTCTCCACACGAAACACAGGCCGACATGATGCACACCACCGCCCTCACCGCCGACCTCGTACGCGGCGCCCTCGACCTTGAGCGCACCGCGCGGGGGCTGCTCCCGCACCGGCTGCCCGCCCGTGCCCGCGCCCAGTGCGCCGACCCGCAGCTGGCCCTGGCCGAGTCCCAGCCCGCGGGCGTACGGCTGGTGTTCCGCACCCGCGCCACCACCGTCGAGCTGGACACCCTGCCGACCAAGCGGGTCTACGTCGGCGCACCCCCGCGCCCCGACGGTGTCTACGACCTGCTGGTCGACGGACGCCCGGCGGGCAGCGGCACCGCGACCGGCGGCCACACCCTCACCATCGACATGACCACGGGCGGCGCGGAGCACACACCGGGCCCGGTCGCCACCGTACGGTTCACCGGGCTGCCGGACACACCCAAGGACGTGGAGATCTGGCTGCCGCACAACGAGACCACGGAGCTGGTGGCGCTGCGCACCGACGCCTCGGTGGAGGCCGTGGCGGACCGGGGCCGCAAGGTGTGGCTGCACCACGGCAGTTCGATCAGCCACGGCTCCGACGCAGCGAGCCCCACCACCACCTGGCCGGCGCTCGCCGCGTCCCTCGGCGGGGCGGAGCTGATCAACCTGGGCCTCGGCGGCAGCGCGCTGCTCGACCCGTTCACGGCGCGGGCGCTGCGCGACACCCCGGCCGACCTGATCAGCGTCAAGCTCGGCATCAACGTGGTCAACAGCGACCTGATGCGGCTGCGCGCCTTCGGCCCCGCGGTGCACGGCTTCCTGGACACCATCCGTGAGGGCCACCCGGACACCCCGCTGCTCGTCGTCTCGCCGATCCTGTGCCCGATGCACGAGGACACACCGGGCCCCACCGCCTGGGACCTCGGCGCGCTGAGCGAGGGGCGGCTCGCCTTCCGGGCCGCCGGGGACCCGGCGGAGACGGCGGCCGGGAAACTCACGCTCGGCGTCATCCGGGCGGAGCTGGAGCGCGTCGTGCGCGAGCGGGCGGCCGGGGACGACCGGCTGTTCCACATCGACGGCCGCGAGCTGTACGGCGACGCCGACTTCGCCGAACTGCCGCTGCCCGACGGCCTCCACCCGGACCCGGCCGCGCACCGCAGGATCGGCGAGCGGTTCGCGGAGCTGGCGTTCGGCGCGGGCGGCGCCTTCGCGGCCGGGCGGGGCTGATCACACGAGGTGGGCGAAGACCACCAGGTTGTCCGTGTAGTCCTTCGCCGTGCGGTCGTAGTCGCCCGCGCAGGTGATGAGCCGCACCTCGGGGCGCGCGGCGTCGGCGTAGACCCGGTCGCTCGGGAAGTCGTCCTTGGCGAACGTCTCGGAGCTGTCCACCACGAAGTTCGCGGTACGTCCGTCGGCGCGTTCCACGGAGAACCGGTCGCCGGTGTCCAGGTCGTCGAGGTTGACGAAGACGGCCGCGGAGACCTTGGTGTCCACGTGTCCGGCGATGATCGCGGTGCCCTTCTCGCCGGGTGCGGCGCCCTTCGCGTACCAGCCGACGAGATTGGTGTTCGCCGCGGGCGGGGGGTCGAGTTGCCCCGAGGGGTCGAGCGTCAGCTGGGTGAAGGGGGCGTCGACGCCGATCTTCGGGATGACCAGCCGGGTCGGCTCGGACCGGGGCAGCGCGGCGCCCGCGGGTGACTGCCCGGTGGAGCTGGCCCCGGAGGCCGGGGTCGACCGGGGCGCCGGGAACGACCCGTGATGCCCGCCGAACACGCTGACGGTGAGAAAGAGGATCGCCACCCCCCAGAGCACCAGCCGCCCACCACGACCGGCACCTCCCACGTCCGGCTCCGGTTCGGGGGACTGCGAGGAGGACGAATCCGCCGCCATCAAAGACCACCTCACTCGGACACGGCAGCACGGGGATGGAGTAGGGGACGGGGGCGGGTCGGGATCGGGGGCGCATCCCGGCCCGTGGGAGATCGGCTCACTCGGTCCGGCCGGCGGAGGCCGGGCGGCCGGTGCGGAGGAACGGGAAGCGGCGCGCGGGTCCGGCCGTGCAGCCCGTGAGAACCGGCGCACGGGGCCAGGGGCGGGGAACCCACGCACCGGGACCGGCCCGCGGAGAACGGGTGCGGCGCGCGGGGACCGGCCTCCGGAGGACGGGAATCTGATGCGGGCGACCCGAGGCCGCGTCAACCGGCCCTCGTGGCGCCGGAGGTCCGTACGGGACCACCAGCCCCCGAAGCACGGAAAGGCCGGCCGCGGCGACACGCGGCAGGCCGGCACCCGGCCCGCGGGCGACAGGCCGCCGGCGCTCACCCGCCCGCCCCGCGAGGGCCGCGCGCCGCCGGCGCACTGCCGCGCCGACGACGTCCGTAGCCCCGGTCAGGACGCCGGTTGCGCGGCCTTCTTGCGGCGCAGGGCGTACATGGCCGCCGCGCCCACGCCGAGCACCGCGAGGCCGCCCGTGGTGACGCCGGGGTCGGCGAGCGCGCCGCCGCCGGTGTGCATGCCGCCGCGCGGCTTGCCTCCGCCGCCGTCCGAGCCGCCGCCCCAGTCGTCGCCGCCGTCGTCACCGCCCTTGCTCCGGCCGCCACCGCTGTCGTCGCCGCCGTCGTCACCGCCCTTGCTCCGGCCACCGCCGCCACCGCCACCGCCACCGCCGTCGCTCCCCTTGTCCTCCTTGTAGGACTCGGGGTCGAACCGGATGTCTCCGCCGCTGTCGGAGTGCAGGACGGTGGCGAGCGCTCCGCCACCCGTGTGCATTCCGCCGCGGGGCCGGTCGTGTCCGCGGTCGTTGTCGCCTCCGCTGCCGTTGTCTTGGTCCCGGTCGGAGCCCTTGTCGCGGTCACCGCCGGAGTCACTGCTGTGCGAGGAGTCGCCACGGCCCGAGTCGTGCCCGGCCGGGACCGCGAACGCGGCGCCGGGCGTGGCGAAGGCCAGGGCGGCCGCGGCGGCTGCCGTGGCCAGGAGGGTGCGGGCAGAACGCATCGTGTTGTCCTTCCGCCGTGACCGGGCAGCGGACGCCTCATCAGCTGGATGGACCCGGTCTCGACATGAACCACCGTCAGCGAGGCTCGCGGCTCCCACCATCCGGGCCGCCCAGCCGTGTCACCGGCCCACCCGTCTGCCCCAGTGCGCCCGGCCCGCCGCCCCTCGTCCGGGCCAATCGGACCGCCGCCGAGCCGCCGGTGAGACGTTCGCCACCCACCCTTGTTATGACAGCGGTCATAGCGCAGTCTTGTGCCGGACGGTACGACGGCACACGGCCGGCGACGGCCGAGGCGGTGGGAGGCGGCAGTGGCGGACGGGATGGCGCGGGCCCTGTGGGAGCGCTACGAACCAGTGCACGACCTGGTGTACTTCGCACCACGGGCGCACCGCGCGGCGGAGGCGCTCGGCCTGCACGGCTTCTGGATGGGCTACTTCGCGCTGCGGGCCGCCCCGCTCGGCGCGGTCTCCCCCGCCGTCGTGACGAGCTGTTTCTACGTCTTCCACCCCGCCCGCGTGGCCAGGGCGCTGCCGGACGCCTGGGGGTGCGCCGCCCCGGCGCGGGTGCTCGCGGCCCGCGAGGACGCCATGGACGCGGCGATGACCGAGCTGTTCGGACCGGAGGTCACCGGTTCCGCCGAGTTCACCGAGGCCGCCGACCTCGCCTGGCGGGCCGCGGCGGCCGCGGAGACCGCGGGCCGGGTGCTGGCCGCGGCCAACCAGGCGCTGGAACGCCCGGAACGGCCCGCGGCGCGGCTGTGGCAGGCGCTGACGACCCTGCGCGAGCACCGGGGCGACGGCCATATGGCGGTGCTGGTCGGCCAGGGGCTCGGGCCGGCCGAGGCCATGCTGCTCAAGGCGGCCGCCGGGGAGTCGGACGAGCAGTTCCTGCGCGAGACGCGCAAGTGGGAGCAGAGCGAGTGGACGGCGGCCAAGACCCGGCTGCGGGAGCGCGGGCTGCTCGCCGAGGACGGCTCGCTCACCGGGGCCGGGAGGGCGGTGCGCGCGGAGGTCGAGGCGCTGACCGACGCGGCGGCCGAAAGCCCCTGGACCGCCCTCGGCCCGGACCGCACCGCCCGGCTGGCCGCTTTGCTGGATCCGCTGGCCCGCGCGGTGGAGGAGTCGGGTCTGCTGCCGCCCGGCAACCCGGTGGGGGTGCCCTCGCGTTCGACCCCGGTCGGCGGCTGACGGTACGGCACACGCCTCGTGTGGCCACTTCGCACCACTCGCGCCGCCCGCGCGGTACCGGCGTGGTACCGGCGCGGGCGGACGGCGGCGCCGATCGGCCGAAAAGCGTCGTAGCGACGGTCGAAGTACCCCCTCCTGACCTGGGGTTGCGCGCCGTACCCTGAAGCCGTGGTCACGCGAGACGAGGATCCTGGACAGGTGGCGTCCCGGCTCACCGGGCGCCCGGTCGGTGTGGCGCGGGGGGCGTCCGGGTCGCCCGCGGAAGTGCTGCTGGACGACGGCACACCGGTGATGGTCAAGCGCGGCGACGCCCCCGGGGCGGTGCGCGCGGAGGTGGCGGGGCTGCGCTGGCTGGCCGCGGCCGGTGCCGTGCGACTGCCGGCCGTGCTCGGGCACGACGAGCACTGGATGGTCACCGAGCGGGTGGCGACCGGTCGTCCCGACGCGGAGGCGGCGCTCCGTTTCGGTCATGCACTGGCGGCCCTCCACGCGTCCGGCGCTCCCGGCTTCGGGGCGGCGCCGCCCGGCGGGCCCGAGGAGGCGTACATCGGCCGCGCGCCCATGCGCAATGTGCGGGGCGCCCGGTGGCCGGACTGGTACGCCGAACACCGTGTGCTCCCGTATGTGCGCGGCGCGGTCGAGCGCGGCACGCTGCGGCCGGACGAGGCGGCGGTGTTCGAGCGGGTCTGTGCGCGGCTGCCGGACCTGGCGGGGCCCGCGGAGCCGCCCGCCCGGCTGCACGGCGATCTGTGGAACGGCAATGTGCTGTGGGGCGCCGACGGCGAGGTGCGGCTCATCGACCCCGCCGCGCACGGAGGGCACCGCGAGACCGATCTGGCGATGCTTCAGCTCTTCGGCTGCCCCTGTCTCGAACACGTCCTCGCGGGGTACCAGGAGGCGGCACCGCTCACCGACGGCTGGCGCGAACGCGTCGGCGTGCACCAACTCTTCCCGCTTCTCGTGCACGCGGTGCTGTTCGGACGCGGGTACGCGGAACAGGCGCTGACGGTGGCGCGCGGGGCACTCGCGGCGTGAGAACGGCGCTCGGCGGAACGGCGGAAGGTCCCCGTCCGCGCCATCGTCACGCAGCGTAAGGAAACCAATCATCCGTTCGATTCGTATAAGGACGTGAAAGCCGAACCAGGGAGAGACCATGCAACCGTTCACGCTCAACTACGCGCGCCCGGCTGTGCAGTTGGAAGTCACCGTTCCGTACGCCTACGACTCCGGACTGCAGTTGAACGTCCTCCCGGACGGGCGGATCGCCGCGACGGACCACGCGACCCTGCGCGCGCTGGGAACCACGACCTCGACCGCCGGTTCCAAGACGCACTTCGATGACTGAGCCACGGACCCGCAGACGATGACCGTGCTCATCCTGACCAGTGAAGAAGACGTGACGGCGGACATGGTGGTCCTCCGCCTCGGTGAGGCCGGGGTGCCCGTCGTCCGGCTCGATCCCGCCGACCTGACCGACGGGGTCGCACTGTCGGGCGAGTACGCGCTGGGCGACCGCCACGGACACCTGTCCGTCGGCGGGCGCCTGGTGGACATGGACGGCCTGCGCTCCATCTGGGTGCGCCGCCCCGGAAGGGCGGCCGCCCGCGCCGCCCAGCCGTCTGCCTGGCTGACCGAGGAGTCCGCGCAGGCGCTGTACGGCATGCTCCGCTGGACCGACGCACGCTGGATGAACCACCCGGACGCCGCCCGCCGCGCCCGGTACAAGCCCTGGCAGCTGCACCACGCCCAGCGCAGCGGGCTCGCGGTGCCGGCCACGCTGATCACCACGTTCCCGCAGGCGGCGCGGGAGTTCGCGGCGCGCTACCGGGATCTGGTGGTCAAGCCGGTCTCCGGCGCGCATCCCCAGGAGCCGCCGCGGGCGGTGCCGACCAGCCGGGTCGCGCCGGACGCGGACTTCACGGCGGTCGCCTTCGGCCCGACGCTGCTGCAACAACACGTCCCCAAACGGGCCGACATCCGGCTCACCGCCGTCGGCGACACCCTGCTGGCGGCCCGCAAGCCGGTCGATCCGGACGCCCATCCCGACGACGTGGACATCCGGTTCGCCCCGTCCGTGTCGCCGTGGCTGCCCGTGGAGGTGCTCCCGCGGGTCGCCGACGGGGTCCTGCGCTACCTTCGGGGCGCCGAACTGGCCTATGGCGCGTTCGACTTCGCGGAGGACGCGGACGGCGTCTGGTGGTTCCTGGAGTGCAACCAGTCCGGTCAGTTCGGCTTCGTCGAGATGGACACGGGCCAGCCGATCGCCGCCACTATCGCCCAATGGCTCGCGGCGGACGGGGTTTCGCAAGACGGGTGTGCGAACACAGCGCCGGGCGCAGGCTGTTGAGGACGCGGGGAACGGTTCGGAGAGAGGAACGACACATGCGCATCGGACTGCTGGGCACGGGTCCCTGGGCCCGGGCGGCCTACGCCCCCGCCCTCGCCGGGCACCCCGGCCTGGAGTTCGCCGGGGTGTGGGGCCGCCGCCCCGAGGCGGCCGGCTCGCTCGCACAGCGGTACGACGTCACGCCGTACGCCGACGTGGACGCGCTGCTGGCCGACGTGGACGCGGTCGCCGTCGCCCTGCCGCCTTCCGTGCAGGCCCCGTTGGCGGTGCGGGCCGCCGAGGCCGGGCGGCATCTGCTCCTCGACAAGCCGCTCGCGCTGTCGGTCGCCGACGCGCGGGCCGTGGCCGAGGCGGTGGAGCGGGCGGGGGTGGCGTCGGTGGTGTTCTTCACCACGCGCTTCCAGAAGGAGCCGGAGGCCTGGATCGAGGAACAGGCCGCCGCGGCGGGCTGGTTCACGGCGCGGGCGCAGTGGCTGGGAGCGGTGTTCACGACCGACAGCCCCTTCGCGGCGTCGCCGTGGCGCCGGGAGAAGGGCGCGCTGTGGGACGTGGGCCCGCACACGCTGTCGGTGCTGCTGCCGGTCCTCGGCGACGTCACCCAGGTGGTGGCGGCGGCCCACGGTCCGGGCGACACCGTGCACCTGGTCCTCGACCACACCACCGGGGCCTCCAGTACCGTCACCCTCAGCCAGACGGTTCCGCCCGCGGCCGCCGGCACCGAGTACGAACTCCGCGGCGACTCCGGCGTCACCGTCATGCCGTCCCCCTCCGAAGACGCCGTCACCGCCCTCACCCGAGCCGCCGACACCCTCCTGACCGCCGCCGCGACCGGCCGCCCCCACCCCTGCGACGCGGCCTTCGGCCTCCGGGTCACGGAGATCCTGGCGGCGGCGGAGACACGGCTGACGGCGGACGCGGAGTAGGCCCTCGGCCCGGCCCGTCGAGGCAGAGGGGGCCGGACCGAGGGAGTCACGGGACAGGGGGCTCGCCGGGCCCGCTCCGGTCCGAAGCCGGTTCTGCCGCCCGAGGCGTCGCAACCGGCGCCTGCGCATCCCTCGACGCCGCCGCGAAGATCCAGCGGTTGGCCGCCAGGGCGTCGTTCGGTTCGGGCAGGGGGCCGCGGCCGTGGCGGCGGGTGAAGTCGTACGGGGTGCGGATCGTCACCGTCCAGCCGTGGGAGGCGAGGTCCGCGGCCGAGTCCGGGCGGGGCCCGGTGGCGAAGAGGGCGAGGAGGTCGATGCCGATGCGCCGGCGGGCGGTGGTGTAGACGGGGCTGGACCTCACCCGGGGGGACTCGATGAGGTCCTTGATCTCGTAGGCCAGGGTGCTGTCCGCCGCGCTGAGCCGGTCGATCGTCGCGACGAGGCGCCGTTCGGCCGGTGCCGGCAGGTAGAGCAGCAGGCCCTCGGCCAGCCACGCGGTGGGCGCCGCGGGGTCGAAGCCCGCGGACAGCAGCGCGTCGGCCCAGTCGTCGCGGAGGTCGGCCGCGAGGGTCCGGCGCTCGGCCACCGGGGTGGCCCGGAGCCGGTCGAGGACCGTCTGTTTGAAGGCCAGCACCCCCGCCGTGTCCACCTCGTACACCACACATCCCTGCGGCCAGTCGAGCCGGTAGGCCCGGCAGTCCAGGCCCGCGCCCAGCAGCACCACCTGACGGGCACCCAGGTGCGCCGAACGGAGCAGATGGTCGTCCAGGACGCGGGTGCGCAGGGCGAAGTACCGGCCGAGCCTCCCCCACAGCGGGTCGGCGTCCCCGTCGGGCACCTGGGTCGGGCGGACCGGCCAGCCCGCCGAGGCCGCCGCCGCGCGCACGAAGTGCTCGGCGAACGGGTCCCGGGCCAGCGCGTCGGGGCGATGTGTCTCGATCGCGCGGGCCGCGGCCACCAGCAGGGCGGTCCGGCCCACCCCCCGCGCCACCTCGTCGGTCAGCCCGGCGGCCGTGCGCACGGCACCTCCTCGGGCCGCGGGACGGGCGCGGTCCAGGCCGCCGGGTCGGCCGCGGTCGTGGTCCGGGCGCCGTAAACCACGCGCATGAACCGCAGGACGTCGTCGTACGGCAGGTGCAGGGCGGCGGTGCAGTCCGTCAGGACCGTCACCTGGAATCCCTTCTGGAACGCCGTGCGAGCGGTGGTGTCCACGCACACGTCCGCGTACACCCCGGCGAGGACCAGGTGCCCGACGCCGCGCGCGCCGAGATGCTCCTCGAAGCCCTCGCCGAGGAACGCGTCGAAACGGGCGCGCTTGGTGAAGACGCGCTCGCCCGGCGCCGGGGCGACCCGGTGGAACTCCGCGCCCCAGGAGCCCTCCAGGCACTTCGGCCGCTTGCCGAGGGCGCGGTCCCGCAACCGCCAGGCGGCGCCCTGGTGTTCGGGGTCGCCGGTGAACCGTACGAAGATCACCTCCACGTCGCGCGCCCGTGCCGCGGCCACCGCCCGGACGGTGCCCGCGACGGCCGCGTCCAGGACGGTGGGGTCGCCGCCGAAGCGGCTCAGGGCCGCCGGGCCGGTGCAGAAGTCGTTCTGCACGTCCACGACGACCAGGGCCGTCCGCTCCCCCGCCGCTGCGGTCATGACCCACCGGCCAGGGCGGTGTCCGCCGGTGTCCCGCCGGGCCCGGGCGCGTCGAGGATGCCCAGCAGGGCGTCTGTCACGGCGGTGGTGGAGTGCCGCCCGCCGAGGTCGGGCGTGGACATGCCCCGCTCGTCCAGGATGCGCAGCGCCTTCTCCACGGCCTCCACCGCGCCGGCGCGCCCGGCGTGCCGTTCCGCGACGCGCGCGGCCGCGCGGATCGTCGCCACCGGGTTGACGAGGTCCCGCCCGGCGAGGTCGTCGGCGGAGCCGTGCACCGTCTGGTACTCGGTGAGACCCGCGAGCGCGGGATCGAGGAAGACGTTCTCGGTGCAGCGGTTCTCCTGCCGGTCGGAGCCGAACCGGTCGAGCAGCATGACGTGCATGATGTCGGCCCATTCGTTCCCGGCGATCATGAGCGTGCGGTCGGGCAGGCCGTGGGTGACGAGGTCGCGGTTGACCGTGTCCGGCTGGAACAGGCCGATCTCCACGCCGAGTCGGGCCGCGAGGTCGGCCACCCAGGCGTCGAGCGCCCCGTCCAGCAGATGGAACTTGTACGCCATGACCACGCGGCCGATCCGCCCGTCCGGCCACTCCTGCCGGGCCCGGTGTACGGCGTAGCGGACCACGGCCCCGGTGATCTCCCGGCCGAAGGTCATGGTGCGGGTGACCTCGCCGGGCGTGTGCCGGTTCTCGCCGGTGTAGAAGCCCTGGGCCTGGTCCCGCACCAGCAGCAGGGAGCGTCCGTCCGCGCCCAGCAGATCCACCTTGACGGCGCGCAGCCGCTCGCGGACGAGGTACAGCGACTGCGCGTTGACGGCCGTACGGAAGATCGCCGTCGTGCCCCGCTCGGCGCGGGTGCGGCAGAACCGCTCGTAGTGGTCGGCGTCCGCGGCGGTCAGGTCGCGGATCCGGGCGATGTCCCGTTCGGCGCGCAGCGAGACGTAGGAGTGGTAGAGCCGTGGGGAGCGCTCGACCGTCACGCCGGGGTGGCCGGTGGTCAGCGCGCCGAGCACCCGCTCGAAGACGTCCGCGAGTTCGGGTCCGGTGCCCCGGCCCACGGCCAGTCCGATGACGGGGGCGGCTGGCTCGTGGGTCACCGGGTGGCGCCCGTGGTGAGGTGGTCGCCGGGGATGCCGGACTTCTCGGGGCGGTAGTAGTCACGGATGCCGTCGGCCCACGTGACCACGGGGACGCGGTCGCCGTGGACCGGCTCGAAGGCGTCGAACAGGGCCTCGATGTTGGGGCGTCGGAATCCGATGGCCGTCATCAGGGCGATGAAGTGGGGGCGTTCGACATAGCCGTCGCCGTCCGGGTCGCCCAGCGCGGCGAGGGCCTCGGCGAACTCGTCGACGGTGACGTCGAACCGCTGGGGGTCCAGCACGATGGCGTTGAACTCCTCGGGGCTGACCTGCCCGTCGCCGTCGGCGTCCAGCTCGGTGCGCAGGGTGTCCCAGTAACCCTGGAAGGCCTTGAGCATCCTGTGCTTCGCGCCGTCCCCGGCCTCGGGTACGGCCTCCACCACCCGCCTGCCCATCAGCTCGAAGTCCCCGGGGTCCAGCACGCCGTTGCCGTTGGCGTCGAACAGGGAGAAGACGAGCTCGACACGGTTGTTCGCCTCGGTGGTGGCCATGGTGTGTTCCCCTCCGGTCATGCGGTTCGCCAGAACACCACCGGGTCCCGGGCCCGGCGGCGGCTCCACTATCGGCTCGCCGCCCGCACCAGGAGAGGAAAAGGCGGCCAGGTGCCCCCGAAGGGGGGAATTCCCCCATCGCGGGCATGAAGCCCCCGCTCCTGGAAAGCGCCCTGCAGCGGGACTCCGTCGTACGGTGCCCCGCGCCTGACCGGTGAACCCCCTGGCCCCTCCCCCGCTCCTCGGCCGATCACCGCTCCGTCAGCAGGTCACCCGGCGCCGACAGCGCCCTCCGCCCAGAAGTTCAGCCGCTCCCGTACGACGGGATACCCCGCCGTGGTGAAGTGCGCGGCCATCGGGAAGTTGGACTGGTCGGTGGCGGCGGCGACGAACTCGGCGCCCTCGCGGGACAGGAAGTGGGTGCACTCGGCGAGGAGGTCGTAGGCGTAGCCGTGGCCGCGGTGCTCGGGGACGACGCCGATGAAGCCGACGCAGGGGCCCGAGGGGTTGCGGGCGGGGATGTGGATGCCGACCGGGTCGCCGGCGCGGGTGCGGGCGATCTGCCACCAGGAGCGCGGCGACGGCATCCAGTGGAAGATGTCCAGCTCCTGCTGGGCGGCCTGCTCGACCCCGCCCTCCGCGATGGCCCGGCGGGCGTGCGCGTCGAGGGTGACGGAGTGGATGCGGCGCAGGAGGCCGAGGAAGACCGCGTCGTCCGGTTCCGGGGTGAAGACGAGGCGGCCGGGACGTTCGGGTAGGCCGTGCTGCGGGGTCCAGCGGTAGAGGAAGCGCTCCACCAGCGGCGTGTAACCGGCCATGCGCGCGGCCGCGGTGCGGCTCTCGGCGGCGGCCCGCAGCCGTGGGTCGTCGCGCCAGCCGCCGGGCATGTCCAGTTCGAGCTCGTCGGGACGCCAGGGCGCGGTCCGCAGGAGTTCGGCGCCCGCCGCCTCCTCGCCCTCGGCGACGTCCAGCCAGTTGACCAGCAGCGGCTCGGTGTCCTCGGCGCGGCCCCACCAGGCGGCGCGGGCCACGGTACGGCCGTCGCGCAGCGCGATGCGCCGCCACTCGGGGCGGAAGGTCACCCGTCGGTGCCGCTCGGCGAAGGCCAGCGGGTCGGGCATGGTGTCGAACAGGTGCGCACTGCTCGCGTCGAGCGTGCGCATGACCAGATCGGTCAAGGATTCCTCCGGGATACGTGCCGCGAACGACCTCGCGGCGGGACGCGCTCCCGGTCAGGCCTGGCACACCCGGGCGACGGGGAGGGGGGAGCGCATGATGACCGTGGCCATGACTCTCGCCTCCTTCGTCCGTCTCGGGCGTGCGGCCACACGCTAGCCGGGCCGCCGAACCGGCGTCCACCGGTTTTCCGTGCCGTCCCGGTGAGCAGCGCCGGGACGGCGGGACGCGACCGACGGGCCCTCCTCCCGGTCGCGGCGTAGCGTGGGCATGTGCGATCGGTGCGCGAACGGTCGTCGCGTGGGAGCCAGGAGGACCGCGGCTGGTTGCGGGGCGCGCCGCCGCCGTGGTGGATCCGGTTGCTGCCGGTGCTGCTGCTGGTCGTGGTGACCACGGCGGCGACCATCACCCCCCACGCGAGCGACCTGGGTTTCCTGCTGGGCGCGATCCCCCCGCTGGCCGTCCTGTCGTACGGCCCGCTCGTCACCGCCCTGCTCGGCCTCCTGGTGGTCGTGGTCCTGAACGTGCCCTGGGACCATCTGAACCGGCCCGGCAACACCGATCTGCTCACCATCTCCTTCGTCGCCCTGCTCAGTGTGTTCGTGTCGTTCGTGCGCAGTCGCCGCGACGCCCAGCTCCAGGTGGAGCGTGCGATCGGCGAGGCCGTGCAGCGGGCGGTGATGCCGCCGCTGCCCGAGCGGGTCGGGCGCGTCGGGTGCGCGGGCTTCTACCGGGCCGCCGAGAACGGCACCCTGGTGGGCGGGGACTTCTTCGACGTGCGCGAGGGGCCGTCCGGCGTACGGGCGGTGATGGGCGATGTGCGCGGGCACGGGCTGGCGGCGGTCGCGACCGTGGTGTCCCTGCTGGGCGCGTTCCGGGAGGCGGTCCTGGACCAGCAGGACCTGGAGTCGGTGGCGGCCCGGCTCGACCGCCGTCTGGAGGTGGACGCGGCGGGCAGGCCGGACGGGGAGCTGTTCGCGACGGCGGTCCTGCTGGAGTTCCCGGCCGACGCGCGCACGATGCGGGTGGTGGCCTGCGGTCATCCGGCGCCGGTCCTGCTGCGCGAGGGCGACGCGCGGGAGATCACCGTGACGCCGGGCACCCCGCTGGGCATCGGCCTGGTCGGGGCCGATCCGCCGAAGGAGGTCACGGTGCCGCTGGAGCCGGGCGACCGGCTGCTGCTGGCCTCCGACGGCGTCTGGGAGGCACGGGACCGATCCGGGGTCTTCTACCCGCTGCCGGACCGGCTGGCCGCCCTCGCGGGCGCCCGCGGCGGCGAGCTGCCCACCGCCGTGTGGACCGACCTCGACCGGCTGGGGTACGAGGTCCGCGACGACGTGACGATGCTGGTCCTCGCACCGGACCCGGGCCACCCGCCCGCCTGACCGCCTCGGTCCGCCCGCGTCCCGTGAGGGGCAATCAGCCCACGTCCCACAGGAAGCGGTGGGTGTGGATGCCGAAATACGGGAAGGACCGGATCTCGCGGACGCCCTCGATCGGGCGGACCACGTCGTTGACGAAGTCCAGCAGTGCCTTCGGACCGGACGCCACCACCTCGGCGAACAGGTCGAAGCCGCCCGAGGTGAGCACGGCGTACACGACCTCGGACCGCTCGGCGAGGGCGTCGGCGACGGCGCGCGGGTCGCCGTCCACGCCGATCCCGAGCAGGGCCATGGCCTGGCCGCCCATCGCCATCGGATCGGTGACGCCGACCACCTGGACGGCCCGGGAGTCCAGCAGCCGCTGGAGCCGCTGCCGGGCCGCGGAGGGGGACAGGCCCACCTTGGGACCGAGGTCGGCGTAGGCGATACGGCCGTCGGTCTGCAACTCGCGCAGGATGGCCCGGTCGATGTCGTCCATGGCGGACATCATCCCTCTCGGCTCGTCCCGCCCTGGAACGGGGTGAGGGGGATGCCCGCCCCGGAGCGTTCGCACAGCCTGCCCGTCCGCGCGGACGCCTGGTCGGTGAGCATGTGTTCGAGGAGGGCGCGGGCGAACCGGATCGCCCAGCGGTCGGCGTCGGTCGCGGTGAGCGAGGGCCTCCTCGGTGACCGCCGTCGGCAAGGGGTCGACCGCATCACGGCGGTGTCGCCGAGGCGGAAGTCGATGGACGCGTGCCCGTCCGCATCGGTCAGCCGGACGCCGCGCCCCGGCCGGATACCGGGGTCGGCCCCGGCGTACGCGGCGCGTGAGCGCGGGGTGCGACGCTCGGCCCCGGCGCTCTCCCGGGCCGGGAGGGTGCGCAGACGGGTGCGGTCCAAGGAAAAACCTCGCCGGAGCCAGGCGACGGAACGACGTGGGACGACGACCGGAGCGGCACCCGTCTCCCCAGCAGCCGCGTGAAGCGATCGCGACAGCACTCGAATCATTCGCCTCTCCCGCCCTTGCCCCTCGGAAGAAGTGACGCGTCCCCCTCGGTCGACTGACGAACCGGCACCCGGATTTCGAACACATCGCCATAAACGCCACGCCGCGCCACCCCTTCCGCAGCATAGAAATATCTACGAGCATGCATATGCCGGGTTGCTGTGCGGACGCACCGAGTGCCCGAGAACGCGGAGCAGTGCATGACGAACACGATGTGGATGCGGGGCGTGGAATGGCTGGCGGCATCGGCGGCGGATCCGCGCGCCTGCAAGTGGGAGTGGGACCACGGGGAGGGGATCGCGCTGCTGGAGGCGGGGCGCTTCTGGGACATGCTCAGCGTCCCCGAGCGGCTCGGCATGCTCACCCTTGACCTGCTCTGGCGGCCCGCGCTGCCGGTGCCGGGCCCGACCCTGGTGGACCTCACGGCGCGCCGGGTCGGCTTCTTCCTGCCGCCCGACCCCGCCGGGGGCTGGGTGGGCGCGGGGCTGCGCTACGCGACCCGGGGCTCCTGGGTCGCCGTACCGCCGCCCTACCGGCCCGCCCGCTCCCTGGAGTGGCTGGTGCCGCCCGACGGCACCGGCACCCTGCACTCCCCCGGCACCCTGGAGGACGCGTTGCAGCAGGCCAACGGCACACTGGCGGTCCTCGCCTCACCACCGCGCGGGCCCCGGGAGCCGTGACGGCTCGTCCGGTACGGCGCCACGGGACCGCTCGGGTCCGGGCCGGGTGCGCAGGGCGAGGCCCGCGAGGTCGGCGAGACCGGCGAGGGAGGTCCAGGGCACCTCGGGGCCGGTGGGCACGGTCCGGCCCTGCGCCCGCCATTCGGCGACGAGCCGGTCGTAGATGGGCTCCCGGGTCCGCGACGCCCGGACCCCCTCGACGCGCTCCATCCGATCCCCCCGCGGCATCCGGTCCTCCCAGCGGCTCCTGCCGGGGCAACGTTTCGCGCCTGCCGGTGGTACGCCCGGCGCGGCGGGCTCACCGGGTCGGGTGACGGCATCGCTCGAACGGGGCCTTCCGCCCGTCGGACAAACATCCCGCGCGGGACGGACGGGCGCGGGGGGGAGCGGGCGACGCGACGCCGGCGCGGCAGGACTCACACGCCGAAGAGAACACGCGGGGCCCCGACCGGCCCCCCGTCCCGGTCGTGCCCCGCTGCAAGTGAACCTACGTGCGAGGCACGGTCCGTACCAGCGCACCGGTGCCCGGCACAACGCGCGTAGCACTCACCGGTGCACAACCGCGTCCGCTTGGTCCGGGTTCGCCGGGTCGAGGGCGGGGACCGGGAGTTCACCGGTGACGAGGTGGGCGAGGACGACCTCGTACAGATCGGTGCCCCCGGACAGCAGCCGGCGCTCCAGGACGGGTTCGGCGGCCCGCACGTGCTCCCGTACGGTCTGGGCGTGCACACCCCGCGCCTCGGCGGCGGGCCCGGCGTTCGCGTCGGCGGCCAGCCAGGCGCGCAGGGTGCCGCGCAGGTCCCGGCCGTCGCCGTCGAGACGGCCGAGCAGGCCCTGCGCCCAGCCGCGCAGCGCGTCGCCACCGAGCAGGTCCGCGAACGTCACCGGCGCGGCGGGGGCGTTGCCCTCGGGGTCGTACGGACCGTGCGCCGCCTCGGTGTTGAGCGCGATGTGCGCCACGGCGCGGACGGCCAGGGCGGAGAAGTCGGCGCCGAGCAGCGCGGCGACCCGGTCCATGCGGGCGCGCACGGTGTTGCGGCTGACGCCGAGCACCTTGGCCGTGCTCACCGCGGTGAACTCCAGGCCCAGCCGGGTGGTGGCGAGGAGTTCGGCGCGCACGTGGTACGGCAGTGTGTCCAGCGGACGCAGCAGGGCGGCCGACCAGGCGTGCAGCGCGGCCGGGTCCATCAGGCGGGCGGGGCGGGTGCGTTCGGCGTAGACGGCGGCGCGCTCCGGGCTGAAGCGGGCCACGGCGAGCGCGGTGACGGCCTGTCCGTAGGCGGTGGCGGTCAGGGCGAGGCGCTGACGGGGGCTGCCGCCGAGATAGGTGCCGGGCCGGACGGCGACCAGGGAACGCAGCCGCTCCTCCACCTCGGCGGCCGGGCCGAGCACGATGACGTGTTCGTCCACCGCCGGGCAGCGCACCACGAGCGCGCCGCCCCTGGTGGCCGCCCCGCAGTCCTCGGCGAGCCGGTCGCGTTCGCCGGCGCTGCCCTCGATGACGTACACACGGGCGGTGTCGCTCTCCAGCAGTCCCGGCCACAGTCCCGCGGCGACCCGGCGGGCGGAGACGGTGTCCTCCACCATCAGCAGTTGCAGGATGGCGAGGCGCAGGTCGGCGGTGGCCTGCCGCAGCCGGTGGTCGGCGTGCGCCAACTCGCGTTCCCGCAGGAGGAGTTCGAGCACGCCCGCGGTGTGGCCGAGGATCTCGGTGGTGTGCCGGTCGAAGGGTTCCCGACGGGCCACGGCCAGCACGGCCGAGGCGGCCGGGTCCGGTCCGAGATGCCGTATCCCGACCAGGCGCACATGCCGGGTGCCGTCCTCCAGCGCGGCGGCGGAGACCCGGCCCGCGGCCACGTCGGCGACGACGGTGGCGTCCAGGGCCAGCCGTTCCCCGGCTTCGGCGAGGAGGCCGCCGCGCGCCTCCTGGAGCCGCACCGACGCGCCGGCGCTCCGGGCGAGCCAGGCGACCAGCCGGTTCAGGTCGCGCCCCGCGGGGCGCAGCTGGTCGAGCAGCTCGCGCGCCCAGGCGCCCTCGGTCCCGTACGACGGCCGGGACACCGGCTCCTCCTCCATTCGGCGGGCCACGCGTCCCTCTCCTGTCGTCCATGTCGGCCTGGTGTTCAGCGGGACGTTACCCGACAGTCGGCCTTCCCGCCCCATCCGGCCGTGCATGGCTCGGCAGGCGGCCAGGGGGGTGCGGCCACCGGCGGAGGCACTGCCTCCGGGGCCCAGGGGGAAAGGCTCCGGACGGCTCAGGGTTCGGGCGCCGGGGGTCGGGGACACACCGGAGTGCTTCCCGCGGGCATCCGGGGTCCTGATGTCTGTGACGAGGGTCCGTTCGGGTGGGAACGAGGGGGCGTGCGGGCCGGATCGGGGGGCGTGCGCGACAGGCGGCGCCCCTGCTGCCCGCGTCGTCCGCGGAGACGGCATAAGCTCGGTGGATGGCGAAGTACTTCGACGTGCACCCCGAGAACCCGCAGGCACGCAGCATCGCGCAGATCGCCGACGCGGTGCGGTCGGGGGCACTCATCGCATACCCGACCGACTCCTGCTACGCGCTGGGCTGCCGCCTGGGCAGCCGGGACGGTGTGGACCGGATCCGTGCCATCCGCCAACTGGACGACCGGCACCACTTCACGCTGATGTGCCGGGACTTCGCCCAGCTCGGGCAGTTCGTGCGGGTGGACAACGACGTGTTCCGGGCCGTGAAGGCGTCCACGCCCGGCAGCTACACCTTCATCCTCCCGGCCACCCGCGAGGTCCCGCGCAAGCTGATGCACCCGAAGAAGAAGACCGTGGGCGTGCGCATCCCGGACCACGTGGTCACCCAGGCGCTGCTGGCCGAGCTGGGCGAGCCGCTGCTGTCCAGCACGCTGCTGCTGCCGGGCGAGGAGGAGCCGCTGACCCAGGGCTGGGAGATCAAGGACCGCCTCGACCACGTGGTGGACGTGGTGGTCGACTCCGGGGACTGCGGCACCGAGCCGACCACGGTGGTCGACTTCTCCAGCGGCGAGGCGGAGATCGTCCGGCGCGGCGCCGGGGACACCTCGCGCTTCGAGTGAGGCGGGGGCACCCCGGCGGGACCGGTCGCAAGGGCGTGGATCTTGCGTGGCAGCATGAGAGCCGCCGGACGCACCCCACGCGTCCTCGCAGCACACCCGGCGTACCCGCGGCCCGGCGGGACACCCGCCGACCCTTCCCCAGGAGGCCTGTCACCATGACCGACGTACAGGGCGCATCCGTCGACGTCACCACCGCGGACGGCACCGCCGACGCCTACCTCGCCCATCCCGCGGACGGCGAGCCGCATCCGGGCGTGCTGTTCTACCAGGACGCGTACGGCCCGCGCCCCCAGCTGAGGTCGATGGCCGACCGGCTGGCGGCCGCCGGGTACACGGTCCTGCTGCCCAACGTCTTCTACCGGCACGGCGGCAAGCCGTTCGGTGAGCTGCCGGAGTTCATCGACCCGTCGGCCGACCCGACCATCTGGCGGCGCATCCGCCCGGTGATGGACTCGCTCACCCCCGAGCAGTCCCGGCGGGACGCGGACGCCTATCTGGGCTTCCTCGCGGACAACCCGTTCGTCGCCGACGGCCCGGTCGCGGTGACCGGCTACTGCATGGGCGCCCGGCTCGCCCTGCGCACGGCGGCCACGCATCCCGAACGGGTGGCCGCGGCGGCCGGCTTCCACGGCGGCAGGCTGGTCACCGACGCCCCGGACAGCCCGCACCGCGGCGCCGGAAACGTCACCGCGGAGCTGTACTTCGGCTTCGCGGACCAGGACGCCTCCATGCCGGCGGAGCAGATCCGGGAGCTGGAGCAGGCACTGGACGCGGCCGGGGTGCGGTACACCTCCGAGGTGTATCCGGGCGCGCAGCACGGCTACACGCAGGCCGACACCCCCGCCTACGACCGGCAGGCCGACGAACGCCACTGGTCGGCCCTGCTGGCCCTGCTCGACCGCGCCTTCCGAACCTCCTGAACCGTCCCGCACCGGCCCACGGCGCCCGCCCCGTGGTGGGCGCCGGGCGGTGACGGCGAACCGGAAGTCCCGCCCCACTCGTTGACACGGGTACGACGACGGCATCACGCTGAGAGCGCTCTCACGCAGGTACGGACCAAGACGAGAGGTCCGTACGACCCCGACCCCCACACGGAGGTGGAGAGTGCCGTACGTCCCGGCTCACCGCGCACTGCCGTTAGCCGCCGCCACCGCCCTCGTCGGCGGAGCGCTCGCCCTCGGCGTCCCCGGACACGCCACGGCGGCCGTGCCGGACACCATCGCACTGACCGTCACCAACGACTCGGGCCGCTCCGAGCCCGTCTACCTCTACGATCTCGGCACCCAGCTGTCCTCCGGGCAGCAGGGCTGGGCCGACGCCAACGGCGCCTTCCACGCCTGGCCCGCGGGCGGGAACCCCCCGACTCCCGCGCCGGACGCGGCGATTCCCGGTCCGGCCGCCGGGCAGTCGACCACGATACGCATCCCGAAGTTCTCCGGCCGGATCTACTTCTCCTACGGCCAGAAGCTCGTCTTCAAGCTCACCACCGGCGGGCTGGTCCAGCCGGCCGTGCAGAACCCGTCGGACCCGAACCACGACATCCTCTTCAACTGGTCCGAGTACACGCTGAACGACGCCGGGCTGTGGCTCAACAGCACGCAGGTGGACATGTTCTCGGCGCCGTACTCCGTCGGGGTGCGCCGCGCCGACGGGAGCGTCAGCACCACGGGGCAGCTGAGACAAGGGGGCTGGTCGGGGTTCTTCGGCGCCCTGCGGGCCCAGCCGGGCGGCTGGTCCGGGCTGGTCCAGACCCGCGCTGACGGCACCGTGCTGCGCGCGCTGTCGCCGCTGTACGGCGTGGAGACCGGCGCGCTGCCCGCGAACGCGATGGACGACTACGTGAACCGGGTCTGGCAGAAGTACACGACGTCGACGCTGACCGTCACGCCGTTCGCCGACCAGCCCGGCAAGAAGTTCTACGGCCGGGTCTCGGGGGACGTCATGAACTTCACCGACTCCTCCGGCGCGGTCGTCACCAGCTTCCGGAAACCGGACGCGGACAGCGTGTTCGGCTGCCACAAGCTCCTGGACGCGCCCAACGACGCGGTGCGCGGGCCCGTCTCCCGTACGCTGTGCGCCGGCTTCAACCGCTCGACCCTGCTGGTGAGTTCGCAGGCGCCCGACAACACGCCGGGTGACTTCTACCAGGACGCGGTGACCAACCAGTACGCGCGGGCGGTGCACGGGCAGATGGCGGACGGCAAGGCCTACGCGTTCGCCTTCGACGACGTCGGCGACCAGGAGTCGCTGGTCGACGACGGCGACCCGCAGCAGGCGTATCTGACGCTGGGCCCGCTGAGCTGACGACATGAGAGGGTCCCGCTCCCCGGCCGGGGAGCGGGACCCTCGTGTTCAGGTCGTGCGGGTGATCAGCTGGTGGTCAGGGACGTGTCGTCCACGACGAAGCTGGTCTGGAGCGAGGAGTCCTCGACACCGTTGAACTTCAGGGTGACCGTCTGGCCCGCCAGCGAGGACAGGTCGAAGGTCTTCAGGACGTAGCCCGAGTTGGCGTTCAGGTTCGAGTACGACGCCAGGGTGGTCGAGCCGGCGGTGACCGTCAGCTTGTCGTACGCGGTGCTGGTGGTGGTCTCGGCCGTGTCGACGTGCAGGTAGAAGGACAGGGTCGCCTTGCAGCCCGCGGGGATCGTCACCGACTGGGACACGGTGTCGGTGTGCGAGGAGCCGTAGCCGTCCATCCAGGCGTAGTACGAGCCGCCGTGGGCCGCCTCACCGGTGCCGTTGGTGATGACACCGCTGGACGCGGTCCAGCCGGTGCTGCCCGACTCGAAGCCCGGGTTGGCCAGCAGCTGCGACGAGGAGCAGCCGCCACCGCCGCTGGCGCTGACCGTCCAGGAGAAGGTCGCGGTACCGGTCGCACCGGTGGAGTCCGTCACCGTGACGGTGGTGCTGTAGGTCCCGGCCGCGGACGGCGTACCGGAGATCACACCGGTGGAGCTGTTGATCGACAGACCGGTCGGCAGACCCGAGGCGCTGTAGGTGAGGGAGCCGCTGTTGGTGCTGCTCGCCTGGACCTGGAGGCTGACCGCCGTGCCCACGGTGGAGGACTGGCTGCCCGGGTTGGTGACCGTCACGCCGCTGCTCGGCGGGGTGATGTGGCTGCCGACGTTGATGCCCGCGAAGGCGTTGCCCACGGCCGCGTACTGCGCGGAGTTGGCGCCGTACAGCGCGGAGGCCGCGTTGAGGGCCGCGGTGCGGGCACCGGCGTAGTCGGTGCTGGACGTCATGTACGACGTCAGCGCCTTATACCAGATCTGGAGGGCGGCGTCCCGGCCGATGCCGGTGACGGCGACGCCGTCGGAGGTCGGGCTGTTGTAGGTCACACCGTTGATGACCTTGGTGCCGCTGCCCTCGGACAGCAGGTAGAACATGTGGTTCGCCGGACCCGAGGAGTAGTGCACGTCGAGGTTGCCGACGCCCGAGTACCAGCTGTCCGCCGAACCGCCGTCCTTGCTCGGCTTGTCCATGTAGCGCAGCGGGGTGCCGTCGCCGTTGATGTTGATCTTCTCGCCGATGAGGTAGTCACCGGGGTCCGAGCTGTTGTTGGCGTAGAACTCCACGCCGGTGCCGAAGATGTCCGAGGTGGCCTCGTTCAGACCGCCGGACTCACCGCTGTAGTTGAGGCCCGCGGTGTTGGAGGTGACACCGTGGCTCATCTCGTGGCCGGCCACGTCCAGCGAGGTCAGCGGGTCGGCGTTCCCGGAACCGTCGCCGTACGTCATGCAGAAGCAGCTGTCGTCCCAGAACGCGTTCACGTACGCGTTGCCGTAGTGGACGCGGGAGTAGGCGCCGACACCGTCGTTCTTGATGCCGCTGCGCCCGAAGGTGTTCTTGTAGAAGTCCCACGTCTCCTGCGCGCCGTAGGCGGCGTCCGCGCCGGCGGTGGCGGCGTTGGAGTTGGTGCCGTCGCCCCAGGTGTCGCTGGTCTGCGAGAACAGCGTGCCGGTGCCGGAGGTGCCGTGGTTCAGGTTGTACGTCTTGTGACCGCCGCGCGTGCCGTCGGTCAGGGTGTACGACGAGCCCGACTGGGTCGTGGTCAGCGAGACCTGGCCGCTGTAGTAGGTCTTGCCGACGCCGGTCTCGATGCCCTGGTACCGGTACAGCTCCTTGCCGGTGGTGGCGTCGGTGATGACGTGCAGCTTGCTCGGCGTGCCGTCGTCCTGGAAGCCGCCGATCACGGTCTCCCAGGCAAGCTTCGGGGTGCCGTTGCCGGCCCAGATCACCTTGCGGGCGCTGTCGGCGGCGGGCTTGGCGGCGTCGAGGGCCTTGGCGGTCTTCAGCGCCTTGCTCTCGGCGGCCGACTTGGCGACGGTCGCGGTGGTGGAGGACACCGCGATCTTGTGCTTGTTGTTGTACGTGGCGCTCACGGTGCCGGCCGCCAGCGAGGCGGGCGGCGTGTGCACGATGAGGTCGCCGCCGAGGACGGGCAGGCCGTCGTAGGTGCGCTCGTAGCGGGTGTGCAGCGTGCCGTCGGCGTCCTTGACGACGCTCTTGGCGACCAGCTTCTCCTTGGCGCCGAGGCCGAGGGTGCGGGCGGTGTCGGCCGTCTTGGCCTGGGCGCTCTGGATCAGGGCCTTCTGCTGGGCCGGGCTGAGCTTGGCTTCCAGGGCGCCGGTGCGCAGGGGGCTGAGGTGGTGCGCGGCGGGCGCGGCGGTCGCGGGGACCGCCTGCATGCCGACGGCGAGGAAGGCCGCGGTGGAGAGCAGCGCGGCTCCGACCTGCGCCCGCCTGGAGGGACGTCCCTGGGGAAGACGTCCGTGAGAAAGGGATCTGTGGGGTCTCACTCTTACTCCTCCTGCGGAGGCCGCCGGGTCGCGGCCTGTGAAGGACCGGACAGCAGGGTCTGTTGTCCGGTGGGTGGTGCTGTGCGGGGACCGTGATCCGTGTTGCGCTCGTGGGGGATCAGCGTGCGCTGGGAGAATGACAGCCTTGACCCGGCCATGTCACCAGCCCGGAGGTCAATCGAGGGTTTTCCCTATGACGTCGCTGTGTGCTTCTTCAGCGGCCAATTCACGTTCATGAAACAACGGTTGAGGCCCCTGTGACACAGGGCGCCGCCCTGGGAAGATCGGTTCCATGGTGGACGACGAGGTGCGGGCGGTCTTCGTCCGGGCGGGCTGCACGGGCGCACTGCTCGTACAACCCCTGTACGAGGACAAGGAGTTCGGGCTGAACGCCGATCAACTGGTGGTGCCGGCCTCGGTCGTCAAGGTGCTGGTCGCGCTGGAGGCCGAGACCTGGTTCGCCGAGGGCCGGCTGGACCCACGGGAACCGGTGGCGCTGAGCGCGGCCGGGCGCACTCCCGGCCCGGTGGGGGTGTCGCTGTTCGAGGACGACGCGGTGCTGTCCTGGCGGGACATGGTCACACTGATGCTGACCATCAGCGACAACCCGAGCGCCGACGCCCTGACGCGCCGTCTCGGTGTCGACGCCCTGAACACGACGGCCGCGAGGCTCGGGCTGGGGAACACGGTGGTCCGGTCCGATCTGCGCACCATGCTGGACTCGATCGGCGAGGACCTCGGCCACGCGGGCTGGGCGGACCTGGTCGCCTGGTCGGACCGTGCGTCGGCGCCGGAGTCGGCGCGGACCGACGCACGGTTGCCCGCGACCCGCGCGCTCACCCCCGGCGCGGGCACCCGCACCACACCGCGCGACATGGTCACGCTGCTCCGGCTCGTCTGGACCGATCAGGCGGGACCGCCCGCCGCCTGTGCCCGGGTGCGGGCGCCCATGGCGCGGCAGCTCACCCGGCACCGGATCGCGAGCGCGTTCCGGCCGCCGGTGCGGGTGGCGGCCAAGAGCGGGGGGCTCGTCGGAGTCGTACGCAATGAGGTCGGCGTCGCCTCCTGTCCGGACGGCCGCCGGTACGCGGCCGCCGTCTTCACCAGGTCACGGCCGGGAGCGGACGACGCCGCGGTCAATGCCGCGATCGGCACGGCGACCGCGCGCGCCATCGCCTCGTTGCACCGGGAAAAGACTTGAAACCACATCCTTCGATCCACCCCTTGACTGCCCACAGGAGGGCGCGATGACGCACGGCACGCACTTCACGCATCGGCTGGTTCCCGCTCCGGCCGGACGGATCCATCTCGTGGAGCAGGGCAGCGGGCCGCTGGTCCTGCTCGTGCACGGGTTCCCGGAGTCCTGGTACTCGTGGCGCCACCAGTTGCCGGCCCTCGCGGCGGCCGGATACCGCGCGGTGGCCATCGACGTGCGCGGATACGGCCGTTCCTCCAAGCCGTCCGCGACGGACGCGTACCGGCTGGTCGAACTCGTGGAGGACAACGTCGCGGTGGTCCACGCGCTCGGCGAGGAATCCGCGGTGGTCGTCGGCCACGACTGGGGCTCGGCCATCGCCTCGGGCTCCGGTCTGCTCAGGCCGGACGTCTTCCGGGCGGTCGGCATGCTCAGCGTGCCGTACACCCCGCGCAGCGAGCCCCGGCCCACCGAGGTCTTCGCCCATATGGGCGGCGGGGAGGACGAGTTCTACATCTCCTACTTCCAGGAGCCGGGCCGCGCCGAGGCCGAGATCGAACCAGATGTACGAGGCTGGCTCGCGGGCTTCTACCGGGCCCTGTCCGCCGAGACCATGCCCGGTCCCGGCGACCCCGCCCCGTACTTCGTCAGTCCGGGCGGCACCCTGCGCGAGCGCTTCCCCGCCGGCCCGGCGCCCGCCTGGCTCGGCGAGGCGGAACTCGACCACTACGCAGGGGAGTTCGAGCGGACCGGCCTGACCGGACCGCTCAACCGCTACCGCACCATGGACCGCGACTGGGCGGACCTCGCCGATCACAACGGCGCTCCCCTGACGCAGCCGTCCCTGTTCATCGGCGGCGCCCTGGACGCCACCACGTCCTGGCTGTCCGAGGCCATCAAGGCGTTCCCCGTCACCCTGCCGGGCCTCGTCTCCTCGCACCTCCTCGACGACTGCGGCCACTGGATCCAGCAGGAGCGCCCCGAGGACACCAACCGCCTGCTCATCGACTGGCTCGCCGAGCTGCCCGCCTGAGACGCGACCAAGGCCGTGCCCGCGGGAATCATCCGGCGGGCCGGCTCGTTGTGCGTGGGTCCGTCCACATCGAAGCCCTTGGGAGCAGTGTGTCCGAGACCGCGTCAACCATCCCTTCGTTCCCGCCGCTTCCGCCCCTCGGCACGCAGGCCGAGCGGCTGATCGAGAGCGGGGTGCCGGACATCGCCGGACTGTCGCCCGCCGAGATCCGTGACGTCGCCGGGCGCGCCGAGGCCGTCATGGGCGGCACGGGCGCCCTGCTCGCCGTCCACCCGGACCGGGCCCCCGCCTCCGTCCTCGCGCCGCTGCTGCGCCGGGACGGCAAACCGGGTTTCGTCGTCGTGGACATGCCCGACGTCGACCGCTTCGCGCCGCTCGACACCGTCGCGCTGCCCGAGGCACCGCTCTACCTCCTCACCGGCCTCGACCGCGGCGACGACCTGGCCAACCGGAGCCCTAACGAGGCGCTTCCCACCCTCACCGCGCGGTCCCGCACCCCGCTGCTGGTCACCGAGGGCATCCACTGGGTGCTCCAGCAGCCGAACGCCCTGGAGCGCAACCACTGCTTCATGACCATCGGCTCCCGGCTGCGCAAGGCCGACGGCGCCCTGGACTCGCGTACTCCTGCCCTGTGGATCAGCAACGGCACCGGACGGGACGGCCGTGAGCGTCGTGATGCCCCCAAGGTGGGCTGGTGCTGGGCGGGCAACCGGCACACCTGGCTGGGCTTCGCGTCGGCCGCGGCCCGCGAGACGGCGGACCGGATTCCGGCCGCTGTGAACGGGGTTGCCGACGCGCGCCGTTGACCCGCGCCCCCGGCCTCCCGCCGCTGGTCGGCGCGTTGTTACGGTCTTCGCGTGTCTGACTCCTCTCGTGATACCGCACAGGGCGCCGGCTGGGGCTCGGCCGAACCGGGTGCCTACAAGCAGCTGATGCCGGCCCAGGTCGAGAAAGTGTCGTGGCTGAACCCCCGACTGCTGTGGGCCGCCCGCAACGGGGTGCTGGCCTCCTGGTTCGGCGACCCCACCGGCCGCACCCGCGGCCGGTGGGTGTCCCGCAGGCAGGCCGCGGGGGTGCCCGCCGACAAGGTGTTCCGGCGGGAGGTGCCGGACGGGTTCTCCTTCATGGTCATCGGGGACCCGGGCGAGGGCGGCGACTCCCAGTACGCGGCCGTGCCGGGGTTCCTGAAGATCGGTCAGGGCACCGAGTTCGCGGTGATCACCAGCGATGTCATCTACCCGGTGGGCAGCGCCGACGACTACCGGGACAAGTTCTTCCGGCCGTACCAGGACTACCCGGCGCCGATCTACGCGATACCGGGAAACCACGACTGGTACGAGGACCTCGGCGCCTTCATGCGCGTCTTCTGCGCCGACACCCCGCCGCTCGGCCCCGCGCCCCGCCCCCGCCCGCTGAGCCGCGCCTGGTGGCAGGCGCGGCTGTGGCACCGGCCGCGCCCGGCCGACGGACAACACCTCGACGCGGCGAGGACGTTGCGGTCGGCGCCCGAGCAGCAGGCCGAACAGCCGGGTCCCTACTGGGCGTTGGACGCCGGACCGGTGCGGATCATCGGCATCGACACCGGCCTCCTCGGCACCCTCGACGCCGAACAGGGCGCCTGGCTGCGCGAGGTGTCCCAGGGGCCGCGGCCGAAGATCCTGGTCACCGGGTCACCGCTGTACGTCGACGGCGAGCACCACCCGTGTCCCATCGACGGCGGCGGCACCGTGGACGACATCGTCCGGGACCCGGAGCACCACTACGTGGCCGCGATCGGCGGCGACATCCACAACTACCAGCGGTACCCGGTCCAGGTGGACGGCCGCACCATCCAGTACGTCGTCTCGGGCGGCGGCGGCGCGTTCATGCACGCCACGCACACCATCCCGCGGGTGTCGGTCGGCGGGGTCACCGAGCGCGACTTCCGCTGCTACCCGCTGCGCGGCGACTCGCTCGCGTTCTACAGCCGTCTGTACGCCCGCCGGCTGCGGCTGCGCCGCCTCGGTCTCAGCGAGTCGGAGGCCACGGCCGTGATCGCCGAACGCCTCGGCATCGAGCCGGGCCGGGCCCCGGCGTCGGACACCCGGGTCACCCGGCGCACCCGCCTGGTCGCGAGCCTCCTCGGCGCCGGCGGCCGCCCCGACCGCACCTCGCGCTTCCGGCTGCCGGTGCGCAAGATGTACACCCAGCTCTTCTCGCCGTCCTCCGTCACCTACACGCCGCCCTTCTTCAAGTCCTTCCTGCGCCTGGACGTCGACGCGCAGGAGCTGCGCATCCGCTGCTTCGCCGCGACCGGCAACCGCCCGCAGGAGCTGGACCCGCCGTTGGAGGACGAGGTCGTCATCCCCCTGAAGTGACCCCGCCGGACGGTCCGGGCCCCTCCGCCGAAAACCGGTCACACAGTTGTCACACTCGGCTGCCACACTCGAAGCGGAACCGCTGTACGACCGCTGGAGGAGCCCGTGCCGTCCGCCCCACGCCCTCTGCGCAAGCTGGGCTTCCTCACGATCGGCCTGTTCGACCCGGCGGACCCGGCCCGGGGCCACGAGTCCACGCTGGAGATCATCGAGTTGGGCGAGCGGCTCGGCTTCGACAGCGCCTGGGTCCGCCACCGGCATCTGCAGTACGGCATCTCGTCCCCGGTCGCCGTCCTCGCCGCCGCCTCGCAGCGCACCCGCCGCATCGAACTGGGCACCGCGGTCACCCCGCTCGGCTGGGAGAACCCGCTGCGCCTCGCCGAGGACCTGGCGACCGTCGACGTCCTGTCCGGCGGCCGGCTGAACCCGGGCGTCAGCGTGGGCCCGCCGACGCACTACGACCAGGTGAAGGACGCCCTCTACCCGGACACCGGCGACACCGAGGACTTCGGCCACGAGCGGGTACGGCGACTGCTGGACCTCGTGCGCGGCGAGCCGGCCAGCGACTTCAGCGGGGTCGAGGGCTTCGAGGTGTTCAGCGATGTGGTGCAGCCCCACTCCCCCGGGCTCGGCCGACGGCTCTGGTACGGCGGCGGCAGCCTCGGCTCCGCTCGCTGGGCGGGTCTGCACGGGATGAACTTCCTGACCAGCAGCGTCGTCAAGGCCGAGGACCCGGAGGGGCCGCCGGACTTCGCGGAGACACAGCTGTCCCTGATCCGTGAGTTCCGGGCGCACCACCCCGACGGCGAGGCCGCCCGGGTCTCGCAGGGGCTGGTGGTGATACCCACCGACTCGGCGACACCCGAACAGCGCGCCAGATACGCCGAGTTCGCGGCTCAGCGGCTGCCCCGCACCACCACCCCGCAGGGCCCGGCGCGGCTGCTGTTCGCGCCGGACCTGGTCGGCACCTCGGCGGAACTGGCCGAGCGGCTGCGGGCGGACGCCGCGTTCCGGGAGGTCGACGAGGTGGCCTTCGCGCTGCCGTTCACCTTCGCGCACGAGGACTACGTACAGATCCTCACCGACATGGCGACGAAGCTGGGACCCGCGCTCGGCTGGCGACCGGCGGGCTGATCGTCGTACCGACCGACCTCCGGTCCGGCAGCCCGGTCGGCCGGCGCCCCGGCCCGGTGCCGTGCCGGCTCACCAGCGGCCGGCCTCCGTGCCCGTGACCGGTTCGGACGGGCGGCCGTCCACACCGACCGGCACCTCGCCGTGCAGCATCACCCGGTGCATGATCCGGGGCGCGCCGACGTGGGTGTGGTCGCCGGGCGCCAGATGGATGGTGGCCCGGTTGTCCCAGAAGGCGACGCTGCCCGGCTCCCAGCGGAAGCGGACCGTGTACTCGGGGCGGACGGCCTGGTCGAGGAGCATCCGGAGCAGGGCCGCGCTCTCCGGGCGGGAGACGCCGGTGATCTGCTCGACGTAGTAGCCGTTGACGAACAGCACCCGCTCCCCGGTCTCCGGGTGCACCCGCACCAGGGGGTGCACGGAGGCCACCTGATGGTCCAGGAGGTGGCGCAGGTACGCGTCGTCGCCGGGGCGGGGCTGGTAGCCGACGCCGAGCCGGTGCTCGGCACGCAGGTCGTCCACGAAGGCGCGCACGGGGGCCGAGAGGCCGGCGTAGGCGGCGGCCAGGTTGGCCCAGGTGGTGTCGCCGCCGTAGGGCGGGACGGACTCGGCGCGCAGGATCGTCGCGGTCGGCGGGTCGACGCGGGCGCCGTGGTCGCAGTGCCAGCCGCGCAGCAGGGTGGGCCGGCGGCGCGCGAGCCATTCCTCGTGGTCCATCCCGTACCGGCCGCCCAGTTCCAGCCGGTCCGCCGTGGTCTCCACCTCGGGGAAGTCCGGGGGCGAGGCGCCGCCGCGACGACCGAGGACGACGGGCTCGCCGAAGCGGCGCGCGAAGGCGACGTGCCCGGCGTGGTCCAGGCGCTGCTCCCGGAAGAACACCACCTTCCAGCGCAGCACGGCCCGCCGGATCAGGTCCACCACGGCGTCGTCGAGGGGCCCGGCGAGGTCGGCACCGGTGATCTCGGCACCGATGTGCCCGGCGACCGGCCGCACCTCCACGCCCCCGGCCCGCATGTCCACGCCCGCGGCCCGCTCCGGCCGCTCCCGCCGCCTCGCCGCGGCCCTGTCCGTCGTCATGCGCGCGCTCCGGTGCTCACCCGTACCGGCCCGGGCCCGTGCCGTCCGCCGGCCTCTTCGCGCCCGTCCGGTTGATCACCACTCACCCTATCCATGAGGCTGGAGGCACGACACTGCCGAGCGGAAGGTCCTCGCATGAACCGCGTACCGGTGCACACGCTCAACGACGGAACGACGATCCCCGCCCTGGGCCTCGGCACCTGGCCGCTGGACGACGCGGCGGCCGAGCGCGCCGTACGCGGCGCCCTGGGCCTCGGCTACCGGCTGGTGGACACCGCCGCGAACTACCGCAACGAGACCGGTGTGGGCCGGGCCCTCGCGGCCGCCGGGGTGCCCCGCGAGGAAGTGGTGGTGACGACCAAGCTGCCGGGCCGCCACCACGGCTACGAGGAGACCCTGGCCTCCTTCGAGGAGTCCCGGCGGCGGCTGGGCCTGGAGTACGTGGACCTGTACCTGATCCACTGGCCCAACCCCCGGGTCGGCAAGTACGTCGACTCCTGGAAGGCGATGATCAAACTCCGGGAGGACGGGCTGGTCCGCTCGATCGGCGTCTCGAACTTCACGCCCGAGCACATCGTGCGCCTGGAGAAGGAGACCGGGGTGCTGCCGTCGGTCAACCAGATCGAGCTGCACCCGCTGTTCCCGCAGGAGGAACTGCGCGCCTTCCACGCGGACCAGGGCATCCTCACCGAGAGCTGGAGCCCGCTGTGCCGGGGCGGCCATCTGCTGGCCGACCCGGAGGTCACCCGGGTCGCCGCCGAGCACGGCGTGAGCCCCGGGCAGGTGCTGCTGCGCTGGCACGTCCAGTTGGGCGCGCTGCCCATCCCCAAGTCCGCCGACCCCGAGCGGCAGCGCGCCGACCTGGACGTCTTCGGCTTCGCGCTGGACTCGGACCAGATGGCCGCGATCGCCCGGCACGCCCCGCGCAGGCTCGGCGGGGACCCGGAGACGCACGAGGAGTTCTGAGACCCGCGGGTGAGGGGTACCCGGGGCGCGTGAGGCGGACGCACGGAAGGAGCCGCACGTGTCGGGAGAGGACCGGCTGCGGACGTACCGCGGCAAGCGCGACTTCGAGCGGACCCGGGAGCCCTCGGGCGGGCAGCCGGCCGAGGGCGGCGGGCGGCCCCGTTTCGTGGTGCAGATCCACGACGCGCGCCGGATGCACTTCGACTTCCGGCTCCAGGTGGACGACGTCCTGAAGTCCTGGTCGGTGCCGAGGGGCCCGTCCGGCGACCCCGGCGACAAGCGGCTCGCCGTGCCCACGGAGGACCACCCGCTGGCGTACGAGGACTTCGAGGGCGTGATCCCGAAGGGCGAGTACGGCGGCGGCACGGTGATCGTGTGGGACCGGGGGACGTACGAGCCGCTGAGCCATGACCCCCAGGGGCGGCCGGTGGACTTCGCCGAGTCGCTGGAGCGCGGGCACGCCACGTTCCGGCTGCACGGCGCGAAACTGCACGGTGAGTACGCCCTGACCCGCTTCCGCGGCCGGGACGGCGAGGACGCCTGGCTGCTGGTGCGCAAGGGCCCGGCAGGGAAGACCGGGCACGGCGCCCCCGATCCCCGGCGGGCCCGCTCGGTGCGCACCGGGCGCACCCTCGCCCAGGTCGCGGCGGACGGCATCGAACGATGACGGCCCGGATTCCCCGATTCCGGCCCCGCCGGGCCCGACCGGAGCCTATGTTCGCGCCGACATCCATCGCTGCCTTGGAGGCATCCGAATGCGCACAGCACTGCGCGGCGCCGCCCTGATCGCCGCCGTGACCGCCGCCACCACACTGACCTGCGGGACCGCCGGGGCGACCCCGCCGGGTCCCGGGGTGACGGCCCGCACGATCAGTGAGCGGACCGTCGGGGGCACCGACTACACCCTGCGGGAGATAACGATCCCGCCCGGCCAGAGCACCGGCTGGCACTTCCACGACGGCCCCCTGTACGGCGTGGTGCGGCAGGGCACGCTGAGCCACTTCGGCTCCTCCTGCGCCTCCGACGGGGTGTACCGCACCGGCCAGCAGATCCAGGAGCCGGCCGGACCGGGGAATGTGCACATAGGCCGCAACCTCGGTGACACCGCGGTCGTGCTCGACGTGCTCTACGTGCTGCCCCACGGCTCCCCCTTCTCCGAGGACGCCGCGAACCCGGGCTGTTCCTTCCAGTAGGCGGCCGCTCAGGCGTCGGGGAGCGGCTGTTCCGCCCAGATGGTCTTGCCCGCGGCCGTGTGCCTGCTCCCCCAGCGCTGGGTGAGCTGCGCGACCAGCAGCAGCCCCCGGCCCCCCTCGTCGTAGGCGTGCGCCCGGCGCAGGTGCGGGGAGGTGGAACTGCCGTCGGAGACCTCGCAGATGAGGGCGCGGTCGCGGATCAGTCTGAGCTGGATGGGGGTTTCGCCGTAGCGGATGGCGTTGGTGACGAGTTCGCTGACGACCAGTTCGGTGACGAAGGCGGCCTCCTCCAGCCCCCAGGCGGCCAGTTGTTCGCCGGCCGCCTGCCGGACCACGGCCACCTGGGCGGGGTGGGCCGGTACGTCCCAGGTGGCGACCCGGTCGGCGCCGAGGACACGGGTGCGCACCAGCAGCAGGGCCACGTCGTCGTCCGGCTGGTCGGGCAGTACGGCCTTCAGGACCCCGTCCGCGAGGGCGTCGAGGGAGTCGGCCGAGGCCCCGACGGCGCGGCGCAGTTCGTCGTCGGCGCCGTCCGCGTCGCCGTCGCGGTGCGCGACCAGGCCGTCGGTGAAGAGCGCCACGACGGAGCCCTCGGGCAGCTCCAACTCCGTCGCCTCGAAGGGCAGTCCACCGATGCCGAGGGGCTGCCCGGCGGCCATGGGCACGAGTCCGGCGTCCTCGCCGGGCAGGACGAGCAGCGGGGCCGGATGGCCGGCGGAGGCGAGCGCGAGCCGGCGCGAGACGGGATCGTAGACCGCGTACACGCAGGTGGCGCCGATCTCCGCGACCTCCTCATGGCCGTTCTCGGCGGCCAGGTGGGTCACCAGGTCGTCGAGGTGGGTGAGGAGTTCGTCGGGGGGCAGGTCGACGTCGGCGAGTGTGCGCACGGCGGTGCGCAGCCGGCCCATGGTGGCCGAGGAGCTGATGCCGTGGCCCACCACGTCGCCGACGACCAGGCCGACCCGGCCGCCGGAGAGCGGGATGACGTCGAACCAGTCGCCGCCGATGCCGGCCTGCGAGCCGCACGGCAGGTAGCGGTGGGCCACGTCGAGCGCGGCCTGCCCGGGCAGTCCGCTCGGCAGCAGGCTGTGCTGGAGGGCGAGGGCGGTGGTGTGTTCGCGGGCGAAGCGGCGGGCGTTGTCGATGCAGACGGCGGCGCGGCTGGCCAGTTCCTCGGCGAAGACGGCGTCGTCGGCGCCGTAGTCCTCCGGATGGGCGAGCCGGACGCAGACCACGACGCCCAGGATGGTGCCGCGGGCGCGCAGCGGTACGGCGATCATGGAGTGGACGCCCTCCCGGAAGGGCCGGCCCTCGGGCGCGCGCTCGTCGCGGTCCGCGAGCCAGGCCCGGAAGCCCGGATCGCCGGCGTGGCTGAGCACCGCGCGGCCCTCGCGCAGCGCGAGAGCGGGAGGGGCGGGCGGCCGGTAGACCTGCGTCTCGCCGACCCGCACGGCCACGCCGGGACTGGCCGGCCGGGTGGACTTGTAGGCGACGCGGTGCAGCTCGACGTCGTCCGTGGGGAGCATCGGGGGCTCGTCCGCGCCGAGCACCCAGTCGAGCAGGTCGACCGTCGCGAAGTCGGCGTAGTGCGGGACGAGGACCTCGATCAGTTCCTCGGCGGTGCGCGCCACGTCCAGGGTGGTGCCGATGTGGGTGGCCGCCTCGTTGAGCAGGGCGAGCCGGCGTCTGGCCCAGTACTGCTCGCTGCTGTCGTAGGCGGCGATGGCGACCGCCGTCCGGGTGCCGGAGGAGTCGTGCAACGGCCACATCTCCAGGCTCCAGAAATGCTCCCGGTTCAGCGCGGGCGCGACCGCGAAGTTCTCGTAGCGCACGGGCGTGCCGGTCTCGGCGACCTCGCGGAGATGGCGGAGAAAACCCCGGTTCTCCTCGATGTCGGGCACGGTGTCCGGGAAGAACCGGCCGGTCAGCGCGATCTCGGGAACACCGAGGACCTTGCAGGCGGCGTCGTTCGCGCGCAGGTAGCGCTGCTGGAGGTCGAACACGGACATCGACATGGACGCCTGTTCGAATGCCTGTGCGGCGAGTGCGGAGCCGGGTGGTTCGGCCGTGACCGCGTAGCCCGCGGACCGTCCGTCGCCGCCGTCCATGGGGCAGACGGTGACGGCCAGGTCGACGCGGTGGCCGTCGCGGTGGCGCAGGGTGAGGGTGCCGTACCACGCATCGGCCCCTGCGGTACGCGCGTCGACCGGGGGTTCCCCGGCGAGCAGATCCGCGGCGGGACGGCCCACGACCTCCTCGGCCGGGTGGCCCGTGAGCAGCCGCGCGCCTTCGCTCCACCCAGTCACCCTGCCCTGAGTGTCGATGACCGCCACGGCGGCGACACGGTCCATAAGGCCCAGGATGATCCGATTGTCGCGGCTCCTCAAGCGCGGGGCCGCGACCGCGGTCAGGCCCGGTGGGCGCGCAGGGCGGCCAGGGCCTTGTCGGCGTGGGTGTTCATGCGCAGTTCGCTGCGGACGACCTCCACGACGGTGCGGTCCTCGGCGATGACGAAGGTGACGCGCTTGGTGGGGGCGAGGGTGAAGCCGCGCTTGACCCCGAACCGCTCGCGGACCGCCCCGTCCGCGTCGGACAGCAGCGGCATGCCGAGGGTGTGCCGCCCGGCGAACTCCCGCTGCCGGTCGACGCCGTCGCCGCTGATGCCGACGGGCCGGGCGCCCAGGGCGGCGAACTCGGCGGCGAGATCGCGGAAGTGGCAGGCCTCGGCGGTGCAGCCCGGAGTGAGGGCGGCGGGGTAGAAGAAGAGGACCACGGGCCCGTCGGCGAGCAGTTCGCCGAGGCTGCGGACGGTGCCGGTCTCGTCGGGCAGCGCGAAGTCCTCGGCCTTGTCGCCGACCTCGACGCGTTCGCTCATGACCGGGCCTCCGTGACCGTGGCGTCGACGACGGCCGGAGCGGACCGGCGCGGGGCGACCCCGGGGGTGGCGGGCGGCGGGAGCGGGCTTTCGCAGCGGGGCACGGTTCCTCCTCGGATGGCCTGCCGCCGGATATTACTGGACGGTAGACCGCCGGGTGGCCCCTTCGCGCGACTTCCCCACGGCCTTCGCCCGGGGGCTCAGCCCTCCCCGACCACTCCCTGGGCCTCCTCCCCCGCCTCCGCCTCCGCGGAGTACGCGAGGAAGTCGTCGACCATCCGGTGGAAGAGTGTGGCCAGCTGCCGCAGCTCCTCGGGCCGCCAGTCGGCGAGGGCGAGCTGCATCTCCCCGGCGCCGGCCTCCCGGATCCGGGCGACGGCCAGCCGGCCGGCGTCGGTGAGCCTGATCCGCTGGGCGCGCCGGTCGTCGGGGTCCGGCACCCGGGTGACGTACCCCGCCCGCTGGAGCTGCTGCACGGTCCGGGTCACGTGCGAGGCCTCCACACCGAGACGGTGCGCCACCTCGCCCGGCCGCATCGGCTCGCAGTCGGCGATCTGCCGCAGCAGCGCCACGGCGGCCCGGTCCAGCGGCACGTCGGCAAGGGCCCGCAGCCGGTCGTGGTGCCGGGTGCGGGTGCCGAGATAGGTGACGCGGGTGAGGGCGCGCTCGATCTCGGCGGCCTCCGGGGAGGCCGCGGGCCGGCCGGACGGCGAGGGCGCGGGCATGCCGCCAAGTCTACGCGGACTTCGCGCGACCCGGCCCTTTCCGTCCCGGCGGTGCGAACGGCACGGTCCGAGCCGCTCCGGCACGCCGGAGCGATCCGCCGCACCCCCGCCGGACCAGGCGGGGAAGGCCCCGTCGCCCGTCCCCCGGGACGTCCCACGCCGTCCCAGGGGACACGGGAACGGCATGCTGACAGCCGGTCACGGCAAGGCTGGCGGCGTGGTCACGGTTCGTGGTCACGAGATCGACAGCCGGAGGTTTCCATGATCCGACGGGCCCTCAAGACCCTTCTGCCGGCCGCCGCCGCGGTGCTCGCGCTGCTGCCCGTGACGGCCGGTGCCGCCGCGGCGGGCACCGCCCCCGCGCACCCGGCGGCAGCCGTCGCCGCCCCGCGGCACCCCGTCCGCACGCACCCCTACCTCACCGGCCGGGTCGTCACCCGTCACGTCCGGCTCAACGTCCGCTCCGGTCCGGGCACCGGCTACCGGGTGGTCGGCCACCGGAACACCCGCCGGCTCATCTCGGTCAGCTGCAAGACCTACGGCTCCCGGGTGCACGGCAACCACGTCTGGTACCGGCTCCCGCACCGCCGGGGTTACGTCTCCGCCCACTACGTGACCACCAACCGGTACGTCCCCTGGTGCTGACGGCCGTCCGCCGCACCGCCCACTGACCGCCGAGGGCCTGTCCGGGAGCCGCGTCCCGAACAGGCCTTCGGCACGAGGGTGCTTGACCCGCCCCATACCTCGTCCGGTGTTGCAGCCCCCGTCCGGCAGGGAAGCCATTCCGGCAACAGGGGCGAACCGCCCATAGGGGAATGGGAGTCGAGGAACGCACGATGCGGCACCCCCAAGGATCGACCGCGCCGGACGAGTCGCTGGTGGTGAGACTGCGCGAGCTGAAGGACCGTACGGGGCTGAGCCTGGCGGCGCTGGCCGCGCGCACCCCGTACAGCAAGTCCGCCTGGCACCGCTATCTTTCGGGCGGCAAGCGGCCGCCGCGGCCCGCGGTGGAGGCCCTGTGCCGGCTGGCCGACGCCGACCCCGCCGCCGTACTGGCACTGTGGGAGGCGGCCGACGGTCCCGCTCCCCCGGGCCCGTCCGAGGAGCGCGCCGAGGCCCGGCGCTCCTCCTGGCCGCCGCGGTGGCTCCCGGTGTCGGCGCTCGCGCTGTTCGGCGCGGCCACCGCGGTCGCCGCCGCCGTGGCGCTGTCCGGGCGCCCGGGATCCGCGCCCGTGGCCCGGCCCATGGGCGAGGCGCCGCGCTGTCACCGCACCTCCTGCCAGGGAGAGTTGCCCGACACCTCCGTCTGCGCCCGGGACGCGCAGACCAGGAGCACGGTCACCGATCCGGCCTATGCCGTACGGCTGCGCTACTCGCCGTCCTGCGGCACCGCCTGGTCGGAGGTGCGGATGCGCAGCCCCCGGGCCCGGGAGGTGTCGGTCCGCGCGGGCGACGACATCCTCTCCGCGAGCTATCCGGCCGATGATGTGACCAGCGTCAACAGCCCGATGCTCCCGGTGGGTTCGCCCCGGGGCGTGGAGGCGTGCGCGGAGATGGGCGGGAAGGTGGCGTGCACGGGGCTGGACGCGGGCAGGCCGCCGGGCGACCGGGGCTGAGGGGGCGCCCGGGGGCAGCCCGTTCAGGGGAACCGGCGGCCGAAGGCGCGTGAGGGGGCGGCCGGCGGTCGACATCTTCTGCCGTGACCGCCGTAGCCCTGCCGTTGATCGCGCCCATGCTCGCCACGCCCGGCTCGCTGCCGCCCGCCGCACAGGACGCGCGCTGGTCGTACGAGACCAAGCAGGACGGGCAGCGGGTGATG
Organism: Streptomyces sp. NPDC001056; assembly: GCF_053598955.1. Taxonomy (NCBI): domain Bacteria; kingdom Bacillati; phylum Actinomycetota; class Actinomycetes; order Kitasatosporales; family Streptomycetaceae; genus Streptomyces; species Streptomyces sp. NPDC001056. The sequence continues at coordinate 108,467 of NZ_JBSFLI010000026.1, forward strand.
GTCTACCTTCCCGGGGACGGCACCCTGGTCCTGCGTGCCCGCTCGGGTGAGGTGATCACCGGGGCGTATCCGGAACTGGCGCCGCTCGGCGGCGCGCTCGGGGACACGCCCGCGATCCTCGACGGCGAGGTGCTGGCCCTGGACGCGGACGGCCGGGCCGACTTCCAGCTGCTGCAGAGCCGGATGGGCCTCGCCCACGCCCCCGGGCGGGCCGCGCGCCGGGCCGCGCAGGTACCGGTGCATCTGGTGCTCTTCGACGTGCCGTTCCTGGTGGAGCCGCTGCTGCGGCAGCCGTACGCACGGCGCCGGGCCCGGCTGACGGAGCTGGGCCTGTCCGGGCCGTACTGGTCGACGCCCGGCGCGGTGACCGGGCACGGCGCCGAGGCGCTCGCGGCCACCCGGGAACACGGCCTGGAGGGCCTGGTGTGCAAGCGGCTGGACTCGGTGTACGAGCCCGGGGTGCGCTCCCGCGCCTGGATCAAGATCCGCAACACGCGTGCCGAGGACGTGATCGTGGGCGGCTGGCTGCCCGGCAAGGGGCGGCTGACCGGGCTGCCGGGCGCGGTGCTGGTGGGCCAGCGGGACGCGGACGGCCGGCTGCGGTACGTCGGCGGGGTGGGCACCGGCTGGAGCGAGGCGGAGCGTACCCGGCTGGCGGAACTGCTCGCGGAGGCGGCGAGCGAGCGGTGCCCCTTCGCGCCGGCGCCCCGCGTCCCGGGCGCCCGCTGGGTGCTGCCCCGGCTGGTCGGCGAGGTCGGCTACAGCACCCGCACCCGGTCCGGGATGCTGCGTCAGCCGTCCTGGCTGCGGCTGCGCCCGGATCTCGCCCCAAAGGACTCGGCGGCGGACCTGCCCGGGGACTCGGCATGAGGCCCGAAGGTCTATCGTGTGCGCATGCCGGTTCCCGAACTGATCCGAATCGTCTCCCGTGACTCGCCCATGGCCCTGGCCCAAGTCGAGCGGGTCCGCGCCGAGTTGGCCGCCCTGCACCCGGGGGTGCGCACCGAGGTCGTCCCCGTGAAGACCACCGGCGACAAGTGGCTGGGCGATCTGGCCCAGGTCGAGGGCAAGGGGGCGTTCACCAAAGAGGTGGACGCGGCGCTGCTGGCGGGGGCCGCGGACCTCGCGGTGCACTGTGTGAAGGACGTGCCCGCCGACCGGCCGCTGCCCGCCGGGACGGTGTTCGCCGCGTTCCTGAAACGGGACGACATCCGCGACGCGCTGGTGCACCCGGGCGGGCTCACCCTGGACGAGCTGCCGGCCGGCACCCGGATCGGCACCTCCGCGGTGCGCAAGATCGCCCAACTGGCCGCCACCCACCCGCACCTGGAGTGCGTGCCGTTCCGGGGCAACGCCAACCGTCGGCTCCAGAAGCTGGCCGAGGGCGAGGCGGACGCGCTGCTGCTCGCGGTGGCCGGCCTGGAGCGCATCGGCCGCACCGATGTGATCAGCGAGGTGCTGTCCCCGGAGACGATGATGCCGCCGATCGGCGCGGGCATCCTCGCCCTTCAGTGCCGGGAGGACGACACCGAGCTGATCGACGCGGTCAGCGGGCTCGGCGACCCGGACACGTACCGGGAGGCGACGGCCGAGCGGATGTTCCTGCATGTGCTCCAGGGACACTGCAACAGCCCGATCTCCGGGTACGCGCGCGTGGACGGCAGCGGTGAACTCTCCCTGCGGGCCTGCGTGTTCACGCCCGACGGCAAGACCCGGCTGAACGCCCACGAGTGGGCGGGTCGGCTCGACCCGGCCACGCTCGGCACCTCGGTCGCGGTGGCGCTGCTGCGGCAGGGCGCGCGGGAGATCATCGACGGCATCCCGCACTGAGCGGTACCGGGGAGCAGCCGGGGCTCAGGCGGTGCCGCGCTCCGTCTGCTCCTTCAGGAAGGCGCTGACCTGGTGGGCCAGGTCGCCCTGCCCGAGACCCACGGGGGCGGGCTGCGTGCCCGCCTCCTGGACGTCGGTGCCGCCGGCCCACAGCCGGCGCTCGGTCCACTCCTCGTCCACCCGCAGTTGCACCTGTACGTCCACATGGCTCAGCGCGGCCTCGGGGGCGGCGGCGTAGAGGACGGCGGTGGCCCGGCGCAGCGGATAGACGTCGAAGCCCTCGATGAACTGCGAGTTGCGCCAGTCGATGAACGCGCCCTCGCCGTCCGGGCCGACGCGGACGTCGATCTGCCCGTCCTCCAGGTGGACGCCGAAGTGCCGCGTGCCGCGGTTCTCGATCGTCACCCGGACACTGAAATACGTCAGCCCCGCCGCGGCGTCATCGCGTCCGCGCGGCGGTTCGGCCGCCTCCAGGCGGTGGACGCGGACCCGCAGACCGGCATGCTCCTCGTACTCCTGCCAGTCCCCGACCACGTTCGGCTCGTACACAGTGCCCCTCTCGACCCCGAGTGTCTATCTGTGGGCTCAGCGCACTGTCAAATGAGCGGAATGCACCGCGCCCAGGGGGTTCGCCCGCTTTGATCGTCGATCAAGCGCTGCCCAGGAAGAATCCCCCCGAGCCGCTTTCCGGCGGGCCACGGCGCGTGCCGCACATCACGTTCCCGGCTAGATCACCGGGCCGGCCGGCCGAGCAGTGCGGAGGCCGCGGTGATGCCGAGCGCGGCCGCGATCGCCAGCACCCCGAAGTCGGCGGCGAGATGCGCGGGCGTGCCGAGCAGCAGCCCGCGCAGCGCGTCGACTTGGTAGCTCAGCGGGTTGACCTTGCTGACCGCCTGGAGCCAGCCCGGCATCACGGAGACGGGATAGAGGGCGTTGGAACCGAAGAACAGCGGCATGGTGATCGCCTGTCCGAAACCCATCAGCCGGTCGCGGCTGAGCACGATGCCCGCGATGGTCATCGAGAGACAGGAGAAGAACACGGAGGCGAGGACCACCGCGAGGGCGACGCCGAGCAGCCTCAGCGGGTTCCAGGTCAGGGCGACACCGAGCAGGGCGGCGATGACGATCACGACGATCGCCTGCACCAGCGACTTCACGCCGGCCGCGAACGCCTTGCCGGTGATCAGCGCCGAGCGCGGGGTCGGGGTGACGAGCAGCTTGTTCAGGATGCCCGCGTCCCGCTCCCAGATGATCTGGATGCCGTAGAAGATCGCGATGAACATGGCGGACTGGGCGATGATGCCGGGCGCCATGTAGTCGATGTACGGGATGCCGCCGGTGGGGATCGCCCGGATCCGGGTGAAGGTCTGACCGAAGATCAGCAGCCACAGAGCGGGCTGGACGGCCCGGGTGTACAGCTCGGTGCGGTCGTGGCGCAGCTTCTGCAGTTCCACGGTGCACATGGCGAGCACGCGGGCCGGCAGCAGCCGCCAGCCGGCGCGCGGCACCGGGGGCTGAGCAGCAGCGCGGTGTCCTTGCCGAGGGTGCGGTCAGCCGACGCGGCGTGCGGTGCGGCGGGTGCTCCGGACTTCACGGAAACCTCCTCCGGTGTCGTCGTCGAGGCCACTGCCGGCGACGTCGCGGAAGACGTCCTCAAGCGTGGGCAGGGTGTCGGTGCCCCTGCGTTCGGCGAGGCCCCGGCGCAGTTCCTCGGGGGTGCCGAGGGCGCGGACGCGACCGCGGTGCATCAGGCCGACCCGGTCGCAGTACTGGTCGGCCTCGTCCATGGAGTGGGTGGTGACGAGGACGGTCATGCCGGTCGCCTCGCGTACGGCGTTGATGTGCTCCCACACGCCGGTGCGGGCGATCGGGTCGAGACCGATGGTCGGCTCGTCCAGGACCAGCAGCCGGGGGGCGCTGACCAGCGCCCGGGCGAGTTCGAGGCGGCGGACCATGCCGCCCGAATAGGTGCCGGCGAGCCGTTCGGCGGCGTCGAAGAGGCCGACGGCGGCGAGCGCCTGGTCCACCCGGGCGGCGCGCTCGCGGCGCGGCACGTCGAAGACGCGCGCGAACAGCGCGACGTTCTCGCGTCCGGTGAGCCCGCCGTCGGCGGACAGCTGCTGCGGGACGTAGCCGAGCAGGCGGCGCACCCCATGCGCTCCTTGGCGGCGTCGTGCCCGAAGACGCGGACCATGCCCGCGGGGACCGGCAGCAGGGTGGTGACGCAGCGGATGGCGGTGGTCTTGCCGGCGCCGTTCGGTCCGAGCAGCCCGAACACCTCACCCTGGCGGACGCCCAGGTCGAGCCCGTCGACGGCCCTGGTCTCGCCGAAGGCGTAGGTGAGCCCGGTGCAGCTGACGGCCTCGGCGGGGGCGGAGGCCGCCTCGACCGTGGCGGTGGCCGGTGCGGGGGTGGCGGTCGGGTCCGCCGGGTCGGTGGTCATGATGGCGTGCCCTCCGTCCAGAGTGCCTCACAGGCGGGTCGCGCCCCGGCCGGCGCGGTCGCGGTCTCCTCGGTCTCCTCGGCCTCCTCTCGCAGCCGGCCGGCCAGCCGGCGCAGGGCCGGGAGGGCGGCGCGCAGGGCGGCCCGGTCGGCGTCGTCCAGGTGGTCGAGGTTCCGGCCGACCAGTTCGGCGCGGCGGCGGTGCCAGTCCTCCAGGCGCTTCTCGGCGGCCCCGGTCAGCCGCAGTCGCGCGGCCCGGCGGTCGGCGGGGTCGGTCCCCCGGACCAGGTACGCGTCCCGTACGAGCTGGTTGACCAGCGTCGACACGGAGTTGCTCGCCAGGTGCAGTTCCCTGGCCGCCTCCGAGACGCCGATTCCGGGCCGGGACTCGACCAGGCGCAGCAGCTCCACCTCGGCACCGCGCAGCCGGGGCCCGGCGAGGCCGCCGCGCAGCCGGCGCCGGATCAGCCGCTGGATGCCGACGAGCGCGTCGGTCAGCTCCCCCGGGAAGGTCTCGGGCGTGCCGGACGGCGTCTCGCCGCCGCGCCCGCGTATCGCTTCGTCCGCCACGTCTGAAGATTATCTCTGCTACAGAGATAACGCCCGTCGGAGCGGCTCCGAGAAGCGGTCGAGACGGACACGCCTTTTTCCGGTATGCGGTGAATTGTTTTGCGATGTTCGCGAGTGGGAAAAGGCACCTATGTGCTTCGGACAGGAGGCACTTCCGTGGGAGCCGGCCGCCGCGCGGCCTGACGCCCCAGTCTCCGTTTCCCGAGCAAGCGCGCCTCCCACGGTGTCTGTCCATCCAGCACCGGCGAGAGAGGTGCGCGCGATGCGTGTCACTGGCAGCACCAAGCCCAGGTCCCGTCCCCATCCACATGACGACGCGCCCGACACGGGCGAGTCCTTCGAACGGCTCGTGGAGTTGCCCGACGGCCCCGAGCGCCGGGCGCTGCGGGACGAACTGGTCCGGCTGTGGCTGCCCATGGCCGAGCGGATCGCCGTGCGGTTCCGCGGTCGCGGGGAGTCCCTGGAGGACCTGTACCAGGTGGCCGCGCTGGGCCTGGTGAAGGCCGTCGACCATTACGACCCCGCGCGCGGCCGCGCCTTCGAGGCGTACGCGGTGCCCACCATCACCGGGGAGATCAAGCGGCACTTCCGGGACCACATGTGGACCCTGCACGTGCCCCGCCGGGTCCAGGACCTGCGCAACCGGGTCCGCGCGGCGGTGAAGGAGCTGTCCCAGACCACGCCGGGCCGGCCGCCCACGGTGGCCGAGATAGCCGCGCACACCCGGCTCGAAGAGGACGAGGTGCGCACCGGCATGGAGGCGCTGGAGTGCTTCTCCGCGCTGTCCCTGGACGCCGAGGTGGCGGGGACGGACGGTTACGCCCTCGGGGACTCGCTGGGCGAGCCGGACCCCGGGTACGACCTCGTGGTGGACCGGGCGGCCGTCAAGCCGTGTCTGGCGGCGCTGCCCGAGCGCGAGCGCACCATTCTCTACCTGCGGTTCTTCCGGGGGATGACGCAGAACAGGATCGCCCAGCAGCTGGGTATCTCGCAGATGCACGTGTCGCGGCTGCTCAGCGGGTGCTTCGACCGGCTGCGGGAGGAGCTGCTGTCGGAGGCGACGCGGTGAGGCCCTGCCTCAGGGCGAGGCGGTCCGGCCGGGGGCGGGCGCGGCCGGCCGTTCGGGAGCGGTCGGCCGTTCGACGAGGGCGGGCACCGGCCGCTCGGGGGCGAGCCCGGGTCCCGGGTCACCGCCGGGTGTCCGGGCGGGGCCGTGCCGGTCCAGGGCGTCCTCCAGGGCCGCGCCGATCTCGTACGGGATCTCGCCCCGGCGGCCCCAGATCAGGACCAGTTCGGCGACGTTGCGCAGCTTGATGTTGGTGTGCTGCGAGACGTCCCGCAGTACCTCCCAGCCCTGCTGCGGGCTGACGCGGCCGAACGCCACCATCATGCCGATGGCCTGGTCGACCACGGCGTGGGAGGCCACGGCCCGCTTCAGCTGTTCGACCTCGGCCTGCAGCTCGGCGATCCGCTCCGGCTCACTCTCTGCCATGCCTCCATCGTGCGCAGCGGCCTGTCCCCCTGCCACCGGGGGTACTCGACAGGCGCCCCACCCGCTTCCGGTCGGACACTGGAACCAGACCGGTGCCCCCCGGCCCCCGAAAGCAGGACGCGACCGCCATGAACGAAGACACCCCTGTCAGCAATAAAGCGAGCGGTACCGGGCACGGGCCGCGCACGCGGGAGGTCGTCTCCACGCACTCCGTCTTCGGCGCACCGTGCTGGGTGAGCCTGACCAGCCGTGACCTCCAGGCCACCCAGGACTTCTACACGGCCGTACTGGGCTGGCGCTGGCGCGGGGCCAAGCTCGGCGAGCACTTCCGCATCGCGCTGGCGGACGGGGTGCCGGTGGCCGGGATCGCCGCGGTGGCCTCGATGTGGCAGATGGCGGTGGCGTGGACCCCGTACTTCGCGGTGCCGGACGCGGATGTCGCGGTGGCGCGGGCACGGGAGCGGGGTGGCACGGCGGCGGTCGGACCGCTGTCCTTCCCGCCGGGCCGGGCCGCGCTGCTCGCCGACCGCGACGGGGCGACGTTCGGGATCTGGCAGGGGGAACTGGTCTCCAACTGGGAGGCGTGGCGGCGGGCCGCGCCCACGTTCATCCGGCTGCACACGCGCAACGCCTTCGACTCCGCGATGTTCTACGGCGAGATCCTCGACTGGGCGTCGGGGAAACCGGGGTGCTGCGAGGTGGAGTACGACGGCGACGAGGTGGTGCTGCGCAGCCAGGGGGACGCCGTGGCGCGCATCGACTCGGGCGCCGTGGAGGCGGCGCCGGACCCTTCCGTCCGCCCGCACTGGCAGGTCCACTTCGCGGTGGCGGACGTCCCGGGATGCGCGCGAGCCGCGGAGAAGCACGGGGGCAGCGTCCTGCAGGAGAACGAGACGGAGGCGATCCTGCGGGACGCGGACGGCGCGCAGTTCACGGTGGTGTCCCGGCCGGCCCACTGACCCGGGGCGCCCGTGCGGGGCGCCCCGCCATGTCGTCCCCCGGTTATCCCCTGGCCCCCGCCTTCGAGGGCCGTGTCAGCAGGACCAGGCTCCTCGCCTCCACCCGAAGCCGCGTCCCCGCCTTCCGTTCACGCTCGTCCGGAACGCCGTCGGCGGCCGCGGTGTCGATCAGGGTCGTCCAGCGTTCGCCGAAGCTGTCGTCGGGGAGGCGGAAGTCCACCGGTTCCCAGTAGCCGTTGAGGAGGAGAAGGAAGGAGTCGTCGGTCAGCTTCCGCCCGTGCCCGTCCCGTTCCGCGATCGCGTCGCCGTTGAGGAAGACCCCCACGGAGTGCGCGTCGCCCCGCTGCCAGTCGCGGCCCGTCATCTCGCGGGCGTCGGGCCGGAGCCACATGAGATCCGGCAGCGGCTGCCTCGCGTTCGTCGCGGTCTCGCCCCGGAAGAACCGGCGCCGGCGCAGCACGGGATGCGCGGCGCGCAGCGCGATCAGGTCGCGGGTGAAGCCGGCCAGGTTCCCCTGTTCCTCGGTGAGTTCCCAGTCCACCCAGGAGATCTCGTTGTCCTGGCAGTACGCGTTGTTGTTGCCGCGCTGGCTGCGGCCGAGTTCGTCACCGTGGCACAGCATGGGAATTCCCTGTGAAAGCAGCAACGTGGCAAGGAAGTTGCGCTGCTGGCGGGCCCGCAGTTCGAGCACGGCGGGGTCGCCGGTGTCCCCCTCCGCCCCGCAGTTCCAGGACCGGTTGTGACTCTCCCCGTCCCGGTTGTCCTCCCCGTTCGCCTCGTTGTGCTTGTCGTTGTACGACACCAGGTCCCGCAGCGTGAACCCGTCGTGCGCGGTGACGAAGTTGACGCTCGCCCGCGGCCGGCGCCTGCTGTGCTGGTACAGGTCGGAGGAACCGGTCAGCCGGGAGGCGAACTCGCCGAGCGAGCCGGGCTCGGCGCGCCAGAAGTCCCGTACCGCGTCCCGGTACCGGCCGTTCCACTCCGACCACAGCGGCGGGAAGTTGCCCACCTGGTAGCCGCCCTCCCCCACGTCCCAGGGCTCGGCGATGAGCTTCACGCGGCTGATCACGGGGTCCTGCTGGATCAGGTCGAAGAACGCGGAGAGGCGGTCCACCTCGTGGAACTGCCGGGCCAGCGTGGCCGCGAGGTCGAACCGGAAGCCGTCGACGTGCATCTCGGTGACCCAGTACCGCAGCGAGTCCATGATCAGCTGGAGCACGTAGGGGTGCCGCATCAGCAGGCTGTTGCCGGTGCCCGTGGTGTCGTAGTAGTGCGCCCAGTCCCCGTCGACCAGGCGGTAGTACGAGGCGTTGTCGATGCCCCGGAAGGACAGCGTGGGGCCCATCTCGTTGCCCTCGGCGGTGTGGTTGTAGACCACGTCGAGGATGACTTCGAGGCCGGCCGCGTGCAGCGCCTTCACCATGGCCTTGAACTCGTTGACCTGCTGGCCCCGGGAACCGAGGGCCGCGTAGGAGTTGTGCGGCGCGAAGAAGCCGATCGTGTTGTAACCCCAGTAGTTGGACAGGCCCCGGTCCTGGAGCACGCCGTCCTGGACGAACTGGTGCACCGGCATCAGCTCCACCGCCGTCACCCCGAGCGTGGTCAGGTGCTCGATGACGGCCGGGTGGGCGAGGCCGGCGTAGGTGCCGCGCAGCCGCTCGGGGACGTCCGGGTGGGTGCGGGTCAGCCCGCGCACATGGGCCTCGTAGATCACGGAGTCCGCGTACGCGGTGCGCGGCGGGCGGTCGTCGCCCCAGTCGAAGTACGGGTCGGTGACCACGCCCAGCATGGAGTGTCCGGCGCTGTCCGCGGGGTCCGGCCCGTCGGGTGAACGCTCGTACAGGGAGGCGTGGTTGTCGATCTGGCCGTCGACGGCGCGCGCGTACGGGTCGAGCAGCAGCTTCCTCGGGTTGCAGCGGTGGCCGAGCGCGGGCTGCCAGGGGCCGTGCACCCGGTAGCCGTAGCGCCGGCCCGGCCCGACGCCGGGCAGATAGGCGTGCCAGACGAAGCCGTCGACCTCGTGCAGCCGGACGGACGTCTCCCGTCCGTCGTCGTCCACGAGGATCAGTTCGACCCGCTCGGCGACCTCGCTGAACAGCGCGAAGTTGGTGCCCCGTCCGTCGAAGGAGGCCCCCAACGGGTAGGGCTGCCCGCTCCAGACGGGCAGCCCTTTCCGGGTGGTGCGGGCGCTCACCGGCTGCCCTCCAGGGTGTCGTCACCGGCGGGCGCGGGCGCGGCCAGGACGGCCACCCGATGCTGGCGCGGCTCGTGCAGGCCCGTGCTCAGGAACGGCTCCGGCGGCAGCGGCACCAGCGGCACCCGCTCCCCGGCGCGGGCCCGCTGCGAGAACCAGATGATCTTGCTGCCGGTCTCGGAGGCGCAGCAGCCCCAGCCGTCGCTCATGGCGGCGATGTCCGCGAGGCAGGCCCGCAGATCCTGGTCCGGGCGCAGCTCGGGGTCGTCGTCGCCGAAGGCGGTGATGAGGTGCTGGCCGTTCCACCACATCTCGATGGAGGTGTGCTTGTCACTGGCGTGCTGGTCGATCGCCCGCAGCAGCAGTTCGGCGCCGCGGCAGACGGGGGCCACGAGATTGTCGAGGTCCCAGTGGCGGAGGTGGGCGGCCAGGATGCGGCTGACCTGTCCCACCCGTTCCGGGCTGACTTCCACGTCGAGGTGGTAGTAGCAGGGCACTGCGGTCTTCATCGTCGCTTGCTCCTCACCGGCGAAGCTCTCGCTCCCCTCGCCCTGTCCGGGAGGGATCCCGGACACACAGCGTGAGCGGTGATCGCTTCTGAGTCACTTCCAACGGTGCAGGCACTACGCCATTCGTGCAACACGAGCACACACCGTCCCCAATGGTTGAAGCTCCAACAAGACGCTGCGTCGTCACCCGTGCACCATGAGTGAAAGCCTCGATCGCCGTAACGGCGCCTCGCCCAACCCCTGCGCGGCGCCACCCGACCGTCGGGAACGCGCCCAGTCGAGTGCGTGGAGGGTGGAGAGGGCCATGCTGCTACCCGCCAAGGCCGAAGTGGCCCGGCAGTTGCGGCGTTACCGGGCGTGGGAGCGCGTGATGCTCGCCTCGCCGTACGACCGCAGGGTCCGGGCCACGTTCGAGGACTCGGGGTACACCTTGTGCGTCCTGATGGGCAAACGCTGTGCCCGCGAGGCGGCGGACGCGGCGGAACGCTATCTGCGCACGAGTCCGGTCACCTACCTGCGCGAGCAGGACGGACGGCCGACGTCGCGCCGTTCGGCGCGACGGACGCCGGCTTCGGAGCGGCGTTCCACGGCGCCGAGCTCCTGAGCTGGCACCGTACAAGGCGTTCCCTTCGGGGACCGGCACGGGCCGGCCCCGCACTCGGATCGCGAAGCCGGGCCGGTGCCCGGCTTCGCGCACGGCGGAGGTGAGATACATGCGCAGGACCCCGGCCATCGGCCGTGTACCGGTACGTGACGTCCGGCCGGCCGTGGAGTGCGGCAGGCGCCCGGCGAAGGCGGTGGTCGGGGAGACCTTCCAGGTCACCGCCACCGTGTTCCGTGAGGGGCACGATGCCGTCGGTGCCAATGTGGTCCTGCGCGATCCGAGGGGCCGGCGCGGTCCCTGGACGCCGATGCGCGAGGTGTCCCCCGGCAGCGATGTGTGGGGCGCCGAGGTCACCCCCGACATGACGGGCCGTTGGACCTACCGGGTCGAGGCCTGGAGCCATCCGCTGGCGACCTGGCGGCACACCGCCTCGGTGAAGGTGCCGGCCGGCCTCGACACGGGGCTGGTCCTGGAAGAGGGCGCCGAGCTGTACGAGCGTGCCGCCGCCGGTGTGCCGAGTGGCCCGGAGCGGGACCTGGTGACGGCCGCCGCCCACGCCCTCGGCGACGACTCCCGCTCGGTCCACGAGCGCCTGCGGCCCGCGCTGTCCCCGCAGGTGCGGGAGGTCCTGGAGCGTTACCCGCTGCGGGAGTTGGTCACCGCCTCCGACCCGATGCCGCTGCTGGTGGAGCGGGAGCGCGCGCTGTACGG